>CANFZT010000095.1 GCA_947451565.1 Comamonadaceae bacterium
CCATGGGGGTGATGGTGTCTGCACGGCCACTGGCGATGGTCAGTGGGCCCGTCCACTGTTTCAAATCAGCCAGCAGGTCGCCTTGGGCCAACAAATGGGTGGCCTGTGTGTAACCATGCACTTGCACCTGAGCCATGACCTGCTGAATGAAAGCAATGTGTGCTTCAGAAGCCTTGGGTGACAACATGGCACTGCCGCGTTTGGCGGCCATGCCTGCGGGGCCGAGTGTGTTGAGTTGATGCAAACGGTCATCTCGCTTTTGGTTGCGAACCTCTTCGCTTGATTCGCCATAACCTTGGGCAGGGGAGAGTGCCAACAACTGGTGGACACGGGTGGGTTGCGAGATGGCCGCGCTTGCTGCCATCAAGGCACCCAACGAATGCCCCGCCAGGGTGATGGGGTGTGTGATGTGCAGGGCATCCAGCCACGCCCACAGATGACGGGCGTACTCTGCGGCGACGGGTTGTTCGGTTGTCACGGCATGCGACTCGCCATAACCAGGCGCTTCCCAAGCGAGGACGCAGGTGTCATCGGGCGCTAGCGCTGCGGCTTCTAATTGTGCTAACCAACTGGCCGAGCCAGAACCAATGCCGTGCAGTAGCACCAAGGTGCGGTGCGCGGTGGTGTGACCGGCTTGCCTGAATTGCACAAACCCCACAGGCGTGCTCACACCTTGCAGAGCAAAGTGCGACAAGCGTTCTTGCAGGGTGTTTTCAGACATAGGTGATCAGCGCTTCAGTTTGGACAGAGGATGCTCTGGCGGGTAGGTTGGGGTGATGGGTTTGGGGGTGCCCAGCATGACGCACATCAAGGCGTCTTCATCGGTGATGTTGACTTCTTCACGGTACACGCCAGGTGGCACAGAAATCAAATCGCGTTCGTGCAGGATGGATTCCCAACGTTCGCCGTCTTTTTCAATCACGATTTTCATCTTGCCGCGCAAGACAAAAAACACCTCTTCCACGTCGTAATGGATGTGCGATGGGCCAATGCCGCCGGCAGGAATCACCATGGTTGAAAAGGTGAAGTGAGCCGATGGCACGGTGTTGTTGTCGCTGGCAACGCCAGTGGCGCCGGTGCCCATGTAGCGCATTTGGGCGCGGCGATAACGTTCGTCGACTTGGGTTTGAAACTTGAGGGCGTCCCAGTCATAGCGGCGGGTAGAAAAACGCGCCACGCGTGACTCGAGCCAGTCACCCAAGTTTTTGTCCGTGGGTTGCATGAGCGCGCGTTGAATGTCGGCTTCAGGTGGAATTTGCGCATCCATCAATCCACGTTCATTGAAGATCGGTTGGTTGGCAGCAGGGGTAGAAGTCATGGTTTTTTCCTCAACAATCAATTCATCACAAACCCGCCATTGACGGGCAACACTTGTCCTGTCACGTAGCCACTGCCACGCGACAACAAAAACAACACGGTGGCGGTCACATCGTCAGGCACTTGCGCGCGTGAAATGGCACGTCCTTGTTGGTAATACTGGTGGCGCGCTTCTGGCACATAGGCCGTGGCTTCCACCAAGGTCAATCCGGGGGCAATGGCATTGACGGTGATGCCTTGGGGACCGAGTTCGCGCGCCATGGAACGGGTCATCGACATCACGGCCCCTTTGCTGGCCACATAGGCCATCAGGCGAGGGGCGCCCCACAGGGCGGTGTCAGAGGCCACATTCACAATGCGACCGCTGCCAGAAGCCGCCAAATGCTTTTGAGCGGCGACCGAGGCGAGCCAAGGACCGCGCACATTCACGGCCATCACTTGGTCCCAGGTGTCCACACTGATCTCGTGCATGTCCTTGCCACCAGAATTGGTGATGGCCGCGTTATTCACCAGCCCATCTAAGCCGCCCCAGTGGTGTGCGGCCGCATCCACACCGGTTTGCACGGCTTGGGGGTCACACATGTCCATTGGCAGGTAATGCACGCAAGGGCCGAGTTCTGCAGCCAACGCTTGGCCACGTTCATGCAGCACATCGCTGATCACCACACGCGCACCTGACTGAACCAAGGCGCGTGCAAAGGCTTCGCCTAACCCGCGCGCACCGCCTGTGACCAACACGCGACGGTCATGCAGGTTGATTTCTGATGCACTCATCTCATGCCACCCGTCGTTCTGCGCTAGGCAAGTAGTGCAGCACGCGACGTTCAGCCAGCACCACCGCGTAGTAAGCAAAGATGCCAATCACGGTGAGCGCCCCAATCACAACAAACACACCCGCCGTGTTGCCTTGGCCTTCAAAGAACACCAACAAAAAGCCCAAGCCCATGTTGCCGCCCACCAGTTCGCCCACGACCACACCAATCACAGCCAAAGTGCTGGCAATGCGCAAGCCTGAAAACAAAGCGGGAAGGGTGGTGGGGTATTCGATCATGCGAAACACTTGTAGGCGCGTCGCCGAGAACGAACGTGCCAAATTGATCATGTCGTGGTCCATCGTGCGCATGGCAGACAACACGTTGATCAGCACAGGGAAAAACACAATCAGGACAGCGACCAGAATTTTGGGGTACATGGTGTAACCCAGCCACATCACAAACAAAGGGGCAAAGGCCACTTTGGGTGCAATTTGCAAGGCCAAGAGGTAGGGTGACAACACCGCTTCGATGCGCGGTGAAATGCCCAGGGCATAGCCAATCAAGGCACCCAGCAGGGAGCCCAGAACAAAGCCAATGACCACTTCGGCTGCGGTGATGCCCGCATGCCAAAGTAGTTTTTCGACCCCCCAAATTCGCACCGCTTCTGCGCACACAGCGGTGAAGTTCGGTAGCACAAAGTCGGGAATTCCCAATAAGGCGGGGCCCCACTCCCAGGCTGCGAGAAACAGGACCAGAACCGCTAGGCTCCATCCTGTCGTGACGATGCGATCTTGGTTCATGGTCTGATTACTTGCCCATTACAAATTTGTTGGTGTACAGGTCTTTGACGGGGACTTCTTTGGGCACCACACCGTTGGTGACATAAAACTTTTGCAGTTCAGCCAAACGGACTTCATCCATTTGCCCTGGCACTTTTTGTGCGGCGTAGACATATTGGTTGTACATCTCAAAGGCTTTCAAGATAGAGGCTTCTTTGCCCTTGTGTGCTGGCACATGCTCGACATAGACCTTGGTGGCTGCTTTGGGGTCTGCCATGATGTCTTTCATGCCTTTGAGCGTGGCACGCACCAGCTTTTGAATCAACTGAGGATTTTTTTCAATCGTGTCGTCTGAGGCCAAAATCGCTTGCGCCATGCTCTTGAAGTACACATCGGCAGGCAAGATGTCCACTTGTGCGCCGGCATCCATCGAGCTCACGGTCCAGTCAGGCACACCGGCCATGCCTACCGCTTTTTTGGATGCAAATTGCTGCCACACGCCAGCAGGGCCTGCGGCTTGGATGTTGACATCGTCTTTGGTCAAGCCCACTTTGCTCAGCATACCCAGTAAGGCGTAGTAAGTGGTGTCTGTGTAGGCCAGCACGGTGACGGTTTTGCCTTTGAGTTCCCGCGGACTCTCGATGTGTTCGTCTTTGTGTGTCACCAGTTGCGTCAAAGACCCAGCGCCCAAGACGGCGACAGCTTTCACTGGAATGCCTTGTGCTCGCGCGATGATGGGCGTGTCGCCAATCGCACCACCAATGACGGCGTTGCCTGCGCCTACTTGTTTGGCCACATCGACGCCCCCTCGAGCGGTCACAAACTTCACATCCAAGCCTTCTGCTTTGTAATAGCCTTTCGCTTGCGCAATCATCCATGGGCCAAATGCAGGCAGGGTGCCCGGTGCTGGCAGTAGGTAGGTGATCTCTTGCAAGTTTTGCGCTTTGGCCATCATGGGCAATGTGACTGAGGCACAAACGAGCGTAGCGACCGCCAAGCGACGGCTGATGTGTGAGAGAGTGGAACGACGCATGGTGAATCCCCTAGGGTTGGTTGAACAAACGAAAACGATGGCGAGTTTTAAATTCAATGGACTTCTGTGTTGGCATCTAGCTTGAGCAAATCCATCAGCATGGCCACATAACCCCCCACCTCTGCATGCTTGCGGCGTTGCATGGGGTTGTCGCGGTCAGGAATGTCTACAGTGATTTGTTTGACGATGGTGCCTGGGCGCTCGCTCATGACCAAAATACGGTCAGACAACGCTACGGCTTCGGCCAAATCGTGGGTGATGAAAAGCACGGTTTTGCCTTGCTCTGAGACGGTGCGTGCCAAGTCTTGTTGCAAGATCATTTTGGTTTGTGCATCCAGCGCAGAAAAGGGCTCGTCCATCAACAGCACGAGCGGGTCTACCGCAAGGGTGCGTGCCATGGCGGCGCGTTGACGCATGCCGCCTGAGAGTTGATGTGGGTAGTGTTCACCAAAGCCTGTGAGATGGCACTGCGCCAATAGGCGAGCCGAAATTTCATGGCGTTGTGCTGGTGGCGTGCCACGCAGCTCCAAACCAAATTCGATGTTTTGCGCGACCGTGCGCCAAGGCATCAACAAATCTTTTTGAAGCATGAAGGCCACATGTTTGTTCGGCCCATTGACCACTTCATTGGCAACTTTCACGATGCCGGCGCTGGGTTTGGCCAAACCCGATCCCATGTTGAGTAACGTGCTTTTACCGCAGCCTGATGGACCAATGATGGAGACGACCTCGCCTGTCGCAATGGAAAACGTCACATTGGTGGCGGCCAGTACTTCTGAGGGCGAGCCGGGCTTGCCAAATCGCTTGTCAACACCAACAAATTCAATTGCTGTCTGGGGGGCTGCCATCACGTTCATACAGTTTGTCGCCTTCTTCGGATGTTTCTTTAGTAAAACGATTGTTCACTGAAGAAATATTCTTGCTGCATTGAAGAGCGGCGTCAATGAAAGACCAACTGTAACTACGGGTTATTCAACCCGCAAATACGCTACGCCAGCGCAAGCAAAGCGAGAGACACAATGCTGTCAGCGTCCACATGGAAAAACGAACGCAAGACCGCACGCGTGTCGCTGCGGCCAAAACCGTCGGTGCCCAGCGTGCGGTAAGTGCGATCAGCTGGTAAATGAGCACGAACACTCTCAGGCACGGCCCGCACGTAGTCGGTCGCGGCCAAGATCGGACCTGAGCTGCTATTGAGCAGTTGTGCCAAGTACGGTTGGGCACCATCGCTTTCGTGTGCCATGCCATCACGGGCCAGTTCGCTCCAGCTGGTGATGCTGTAAACATCCACGCCTATGCCTTGTTCAGCAAGCTTGTGAGCGGCTTGAATCACTTCCGTGAAGATGGCGCCCGAGCCCAGTAAGGTCACACGTTGACCCTCCATAGGACCATAACTGCCAAAGTGGTAGCCCCCGCGCAATACGCCCTCGTTGACGCCGTCAGGCAGGTCTGGGTTGGCGTAGTTCTCGTTCATGAGCGTGACGTAATAGAACACGTCTTTTTGTTCAACCAGCATTTCGCGCATGCCCGCATCAACAATCACGGCCAGTTCGCCAGCAAAGGCCGGGTCGTAGGCCTTGCAGTTGGGGATGGTGGCGGCCACAAGATGGCTGCTGCCATCTTGATGTTGCAGACCCTCGCCAGCCAAGGTGGTGCGGCCTGAGGTGGCGCCGAGCAAGAAGCCTCGTGCCCGCTGATCAGCCGCGGCCCAAATCGCGTCGCCCACGCGTTGGAAGCCGAACATGGAGTAATAAATGTAGAAGGGCAGCATGGCCATGCCGTGCACGCTGTAGCTAGTGGCGGCTGCGGTCCAACTGGCAATCGCACCCGCTTCGCTGATGCCTTCTTCCAAAATTTGTCCCTCTAAAGCCTCGCGGTACGAGAGGACGGAGCCGATGTCTTCAGGCGCGTAGCGCTGGCCGACACTGCTGTAAATGCCAACTTGCTTGAACAAGTTGGCCATGCCAAAGGTACGGGCCTCGTCTGCGACGATGGGCACGATGCGTGGGCCCAATGTGGGGTCTTTCAGCAACGTGCCGAGCATGCGAACAAAGGCCATGGTGGTGCTCATCTCTTTGCCGTCCGCTTTGAGGGCGAACTGCGCATAGCTGTTCATGGCTGGGACAGGTACCACGTCGCAAGCCGTTTCGCGCTTCGGCATGGCCCCGCCGAGTGCGGTGCGGTGCTCACGCAGGTAGCGCATCTCGGCGCTGTCTTGTGCAGGTTTGAAAAATTCCAAGCCCTTGGCTTGTTCGTCGGTGAGCGGAAGGTTGAATCGGTTGCGGAACTCGATCAAGTCGGTGTCATCGAATTTCTTTTGGCTGTGCGTGGTCATCTTGCCTTGACCAGCCGAGCCCATGCCATAGCCTTTCTTGGTCTGCGCCAAAATCACCGTTGGCTGTCCTGTGTGTGCCGCGGCCGCTGCGTAAGCCGCGTGAATCTTGACCAAGTCGTGGCCACCTCGTTTGAGGTTGTCAATTTGCTCATCCGTCATGCCTTCTACCAAACGAGCGAGTTCCTCGTTCTGGCCAAAGAAGTTATCACGGTTGAAGCGGCCATCTTTGGCCGCGAAGGTTTGCATCTGACCGTCCACGGTTTGCGCAAACGCACGCGCCAAAGCACCGGTCGTGTCGCGGGCAAACAAGCCATCCCAGTCGCTGCCCCACACCAATTTGATGACATGCCAGCCAGCGCCCGCAAAGAGTTTTTCCAACTCGTCGATGATGCGGCCGTTGCCACGCACGGGCCCGTCCAAACGTTGCAGGTTGCAGTTGACCACCCACACTAGGTTGTCGAGTTTCTCGCGTGCGGCCAGCGTGAGCGCACTCATGCTCTCGGGTTCATCCATCTCGCCATCACCAAACACGCCCCACACTTTGCGGGTATCGCAATCAAGCAACTCGCGATGTGTGAGGTAGCGCATGAAGCGCGCGTGGTAAATCGAGCTGATCGGGCCGATGCCCATCGAACCGGTGGGGAACTGCCAGAAATCGGGCATCAACCACGGATGCGGGTAGCTGGAGAGACCGCGTGCGCCGTTGGCCGGTGCTGTGATCTCTTGGCGGTAATGCAGCAAGTCGGCTTCGCTCAAGCGGCCTTCCAGAAAGGCGCGGGCATACACGCCGGGTGCGCTGTGGGGCTGAAAAAACACCAAATCACCGCGGTGCGTTTCGTTGCGTGCGTGAAAGAAATGGTTGAACCCCATCTCGAACAAATCAGCTGCACTGGCGTAGCTCGCGATGTGACCGCCGAGTTCACCATAAGCTTGGTTGGCCCGTACCACCATGGCGAGTGCGTTCCAGCGCATGAGCGAAGCAAGACGCTCTTCCACAGCGAGGTCCCCTGGGAAAGCAGGTTGCGCTTCAACACCAATGGTGTTGATGTAAGGCGTGTTCAGTTCAGGTTGCCAACCAATGCCTTGCGTGCGGGCCAAGCGAACCAACTCATCGAGAATTTGTCGAACCCGAACAGGCCCCTCGGCCGCAGCAAGCGACAACAGGGCATCACGCCACTCTTGGGTTTCTGATGGATCGCTGTCTACTTCCGCAAATGGCGTGAAATTGTGTGGCTCGGTCATATCGTTCATTTGAAGGGTCTCCTGATGCAAAGACTGTAGGGAATACGCCAAGGCAGTTGATGTTGAATTCATGCATCATTCGTCTTTATATGACATTAAGTTTTGAATAAAGCATGAATCAAAGCACAAAAAACTTTGATGCTATCGATTTGAAGATTCTTGATGAACTTCAGGCCGATGCAAGCCTGTCCAATGTTGAGCTTGCTCGCCGAGTTCATTTATCGCCATCTCCCTGTCTAGCCCGTGTCAGGGCTCTGGAGGCGCGGGGATTGATCCGGCAATACGTGGCCTTGCTCGAAGCCAAGCATTTGGGCCTGCATCTGAATGTGTTCATTTCAATCAGCCTCAAGCAGCAGAGTCGTCAGGCACTTCAGGAGTTTGAGGAGCGCATCACCCTGCGCGATGAGGTGATGGAGTGCTACCTCATGACAGGGGATGCCGACTACCTGTTGCGCGTAGCGGTTCCCGACATGCCCGCCCTGGAGAGCTTCATTCTTGAACAGCTTTCACCGATCGCACAGGTGGAAAAGATTCGGTCCAGCTTTGCGCTCAAGCAGGTGCGCTACAAAACTGCGCTGCCCCTGCACAACCTTTGAGCTGATTACTTTTTTGCATCGCTGTTGAAATATTGTCATCTTCCTGGATTGCCTCTGTCTTCATAGGATCTTGGAAAAGCCAATCAAAGAGCTTGAACATAACTATCCAATTGGAGACAAACAGTGAAAACTATCAAACACCTGCTGACCTGCGCCACTTTGACGCTAAGCACATCGATCGCTATGGCGCAGTTTGCGCCAACAGCCCCCGTGAAAATTTCCAGCGTTTTTCCAACCGGCAGTGGCC
>CANFZT010000096.1 GCA_947451565.1 Comamonadaceae bacterium
CCCATTTCGCGGAAGATGGAGGCATCGGTGGTTTCGTGGCGAAAGGCTTCCAGCACGCGTGGGGCCAAGCGTTCTTGGCAATAGGCAGCAGCAGCTTCTTTGACTTGGCGCTCGTCGTCGGTCAGTTGCAGATCGAGCATGAAGGGGTCGTCCCATTTGAACTGGGTCGATGACTTAGACATGAGGACTCCTAGAATTTGACAGATGAAATAACTTATGAGGCTTGACGCAAGAGTTCACGGCCAATGATAAGTTGTTGAATTTGGGTGGTGCCTTCGTAGAGTCGCAACAAGCGCACATCGCGGTAAAAGCGTTCAACGGGGTATTCGTTGATGTAACCTGCCCCACCATGGACTTGCACACCACGGTCAGCCACGCGCCCCACCATTTCGGTACAGAACAACTTGGCGCACGACACACGCATGGACACATCGGGGTCAGACACATGGGCGGGCTTGCCATCAAAACGCTGCGCCACATCTTGCACCAGCGCCCAACCGGCCAACAACTCAGCTTGGCTATCGGCCAACATGGCTTGAATCAGTTGAAACTCGCCAATCGCTTTGCCAAACTGTTTGCGATCGCGTGCATACGCCGTGGCTTCTTCGATGATGCGATGGGCCATGCCACACGACACAGCCGAGATATGCAAGCGGCCACGGTCTAGCACCTTCATGGCAGTTTTAAAGCCTTGGCCTGGCACGCCACCAATGATGTTGGCAGCGGGCACGCGCACGTTTTCTAAAATCACGTCACAGGTTTTGGTGCCGCGCTGACCCATTTTTTTATCGGTCTTGCCCAGTTTGATGCCTGGTAAATCAGACGGCACGATGAACGACGACACACCCCCCGCCCCCGGACCGCCTGTGCGAGCCATCAAGGTAAAGGCACCGGCACGCGGCGCGTTGGTGATGTAACGCTTGGTGCCGTTGAGCACATAGTGATCGCCATCTAAGTCAGCACGGGTTTTGAGCGACGCCGCATCCGAGCCCGCATCCGGCTCCGTCAAGGCGAACGACATGATGAGCTCACCACTGGCCACCTTGGGCAAGATGCTGGCTTTTTGCTCAGGCGTGCCATCCATCAAGATACCTTGCGAACCAATGCCCACGTTGGTGCCAAACACCGAACGAAACGCCAACGAGGTTCGACCAATTTCGTAAGCCACCTGCACTTCTTGGCTCATTGATAACCCAATGCCGCCAAACTCTTCAGGAATCGACAGGCCAAACAAGCCCATCTCTTTCATATCTTCCACGATGTCGGCAGGCACATCGTCATGCTCTTCAAGGTAGTTTTCTGCAGGCACCAAACGCTCTTGGATGAAGCGTTGCAGTGTAGGCAGCAGAATGTCAAAAGATTCTTTGTCGAGAGCCATGAAGCGTTTTCCTAAAAGCGTAATGAAAGGTCAGCAATGCTGGAAAGTGGGTTTATCTAGACAGTGGCGTTGCACATCGACATGGGCTTTCAGTCATTTGAAGTCGGCCGCCGTGCCCACCACACTTGCTGCGGAGGACGCAACGCATCAAGCAGTTTGATCACGCAAAATTTCGCGCAATTTAAATTTCTGAATCTTTCCTGAAGGTGTAGACGGCATGGCATCACGAATTTCCAGTTTTTCTGGGATGTATTGCAATGCGATCTTTTGTGATTTGAGGTAATCCACCAAACTCGGCAAATCCAAACTTTGCCCTGGTTTGAGCACCACCACTGCACACGCACGCTCACCCAAACGTTCATCTGGGTAGGCCACGATGGCAGCCATGGCAATGGCTGGATGGCGATACAACAGCGACTCAATTTCCACCACAGGAATGTTCTCGCCGCCCCGGATGATCACGTCTTTGCTGCGGCCCGTGATGCGCACATAACCTTGTGCATCAAGGCGTGCCAAATCGCCCGTGTCAAACCAACCGTCAGCGTCAGTGCTGTTGAGGTGGGCACGTTTCAAATACCCGCCAAAGTTTGAGCACGAACGCACATACAGCTTGCCTGCCTCACCCACGGGCAGCGCCACGCCATCGTCATTCACCACTTTGAGTTCAACCCCCGGTAGCGGCAACCCATCGGTGGTGAAGGCACGCGCGTCGGGGTCATCGAGTTCAATCAAAGTCACGGCACCGTTTTCGGTCATGCCCCAAGCCGACACAATCTTGGTGCCCAAGACGCTGCGGGCTTGCTCAACCAAGGGGCCAGGAATGGGTGCACCAGCGCACAAGAAGGTACGCAAGGTAGGCACTTTATTGCCAGACTCTTCCACGTTTTTGGCCAAGTCGGTCAGAAACGGGGTGGAGGCCATGGTGAAGGTCGCGCTTTCGCTGCGAATCAAATCAATGGCACGCAAAGGTTCCCACACATCGAGCAGCACGGCGCTGGACTTGAGCATGATGGGCATCATCAAACCATACATAAAGCCGGTTTGGTGCGCCATGGGCGACGCCATCAGCACCACATCATTGGCATCGAGGTGCAAACGTGCGGCATAGGGAATGATGTTGGCCATCACCGTGTTGGCGGTGTGCATCACACCTTTGGGCTCACCCGTGGTGCCGGAGGTGTAAATGAGTTGGGTCACATCGTCTGGGCCTGGGCGGTGTTGGGTCAGCAACGCTTGGGCATTGCTTTCTTTTTCCCATGCAGGACCGCTGAGCAAGGCTTCAAAACTGTTGCTGCCCGTGCCATTGACCACCACCACATGCTTCAAGTCAGGCAAGGTGGGCTTGATCTCGTTGACCATCTTTTCGTAATCAAAGCCACGGAAAGTTTGTGGAATGATGAGCACCTTGGCTTCGCCATGCTTGAGCATGAATGACAACTCCCGCTCACGGAAGATGTGCATCAAAGGGTTCATCACCGCGCCGATGCGTGAGCATGCCAAATAGGTGACCGTGAACTGCCACCAGTTGGGCAACTGGCAGGCCACGATGTCGTTTTTACGAACACCGAGTTGGGTCAGGCCAATCGCCACGCGGTCAGCCATGTTGGACAACTCGCGGTAGGTGAAGCGTGTCACCGCGCCGCCTTCCGCCTGCACCGCCGTGAGTGCGGTTTTATCAGGACAGGCTGCGAGACAGGCGTCGAGGTCATCGTTGATGGTGCGGTCATGCCAGAAACCTTTGGCGACGCTGTGCGCGCGACGTGGGGCGATTAAGACTGCATCGAATTCCATAGTTGTCTCCTCAGTGGGTATGGGTTTTATATTTTTTAAATCAGCGCTTTAAGCAGGAACGAACTTGCGTCCTGCACGCGTGCGGGCAATGATGGTCTTCATGATTTGCGCGGTTCCGTCGCCAATCTGAAAGCCCAGCACATCACGCAGGCGTTGTTCCATCAGTCCTCGGTCGTAACCCCCGTGGCCATAGCACAGCAAGCATTGGTGAATCACATCGTAGGCCAGCTTGGGGCCCCACCACTTGGCCATGCCCGCTTCTGCGGTATGAGGTAAACCCTTATCTTTGAGCCACAAACCTTGCAAGCACAACAGACGCGCACCTTCCACTTCGGTGTCGAATTGCGCAAGTGGATGGGTGACCCCTTGGAAGGCCGACAGCGGTTGGCCAAAGGCCTGACGCTGGGTGATGTATTCCCATGTTTCTTCCAAGGCCACACGCGCCACCGCCAACACCTGCAAGCCAATGAGTGAGCGCGAGAAATCGAAGCCGTGCATGACTTGCACAAAACCTTTGTTCTCATCGCCCAAACGGTGGTTCACTGGCACACGCACGTTTTCAAAGAAGATGGAGCCTCGCCCAATGGCGCGTTGCCCATGGCAATCAAAACGGTTGGTGGTCAAGCCCGGTGTGTCCATGGGCACGAGCAAAGCGGTCACGCCATGCGCGCCATCTTCTGGCGTGCCGGTACGGCCAAACACCACGCTGATGTCCGCTTGGTCTGCCGCAGAAATGGAAGTTTTTTCACCATTGATGACATAGAAGTCTCCATCACGCTCGATGCGCAAACGCAAGTTGGCGGCGTCTGAACCGCCGCGTGGCTCGGTCAGCGCAATCGCGCAAATGGCTTCGCCTTGGGTGAGCTTTTTCAACCAAGGTGCCACCACCTCAGGGTTGCCGTATTTGGACAAAATTTGGCCATTCAAAGAAGCCAACAAGTTCAGGTACGAAAAGCTCAAATCAGCACGGGCAATTTCTTCGTGAATCACACCGGCGGCCAAACAACCCATGCCCAAACCGCCAAACGCTTCAGGCAGCTCAGGGCAAATGAATCCAAGCGCACCCATTTCACGCAACAGCGCACGGTCAAGCACGCGGGTTTTGTCGCGCTCTAAAAAACCAGGCTTCACACGTTCGTCGGCAAATCGACGCACGGTTTCGGCCAAGGCTTGCAGGTCTTCGTCAATGTAGGGATTCGGATTCATCACAGGGCTCCTTGGTGGGGCGAATTACTTGGCGTATTTACGGAACTCAGGCTTGCGCTTATCTTTGAGCGCATTCACGCCTTCGCGTGATTCATCGGTGTCGTAATACAGCTTGAGGGCGTACATGCCCAAGCCTGCAATGCCGGCTTGGTGTGCGGTGTCTGCATTGAAGCTGCGCTTGGCAATGGCCAAAGCGGTGGGGCTACGTTCGCAAATTTCTTCACCCCACTTTTGCACTTCTGCGTCGAGTTGGTCATGGGGCACGCACACGTTGGCCAATCCCATGGCCACAGCTTCTGCGCCGCTGTAGCGGCGGTTGAGGTACCAAATTTCTCGGGCTTTTTTCTCACCCACCACGCGCGCCAAGAAAGCGGTGCCGTAGCCAGGATCGACCGAACCCATCTTGGGACCAACTTGGCCAAACACCGCTTTGTCAGAACAAATCGTCAAGTCACAAATCGTGCACAACACGTTGCCACCGCCAATGGCAAAACCTTGCACGCGGGCAATCACCGGCTTGGGTACGTTGCGAATGGCGTCGTGCAACTCTTCCATGGGCAAGCCGATGGTGCCGCGACCGTCGTAGTTGCCGTCGTGGGCCGATTGGTCACCGCCGGTACAAAACGCACGGTCGCCCGCACCCGCCAACACAATGGCGCCCACGCTGCGGTCGTAGCCTGCTTTGTTCAAGGCTTTGATGATTTCGTCGCATGTGGTGCCACGAAACGCGTTCATCTTGTCAGCACGGTTGATCGTGATCCAGGCCACGCCGTTGCGGTTTTCGTAAAGGATGTCTTCAAAGTTCATGAGAGTCTTTCTGAATTGGAATTAGAAATTTTTTTAGCCATTCATGGTCAAACCACCAGACACGCTGAGGACTTGACCCGTGATAAAGGCCGCGTCATCGCTGGCAAAAAAGACAATTGCACCCGGCAGATCTTCGGGTTGACCGATGCGCCCCAAGGGAATGGCGCGGGTGAAGGCTTCCATCAACTTCTCAGGGTTGCCTGCGCCTTCTTTGTACTCGGCAAACAACGCTGTATCCGTGGGGCCTGGGCAAACCACGTTGACGGTGATGCCGTGGCGTGCGTGTTCGCGAGCAATAGTTTTAGAGAACGCAACCAAGCCTCCCTTGCAAGCCGCATAGACAGCTTCGCCCGAGGAGCCCACGCGCGCGGCGTCAGACGAAATGTTGACGATGCGCCCACACTTGCGAGCGGCCATACCAGGCAACACGGCGTGGTGCATGTGCAAAGCGCCCGTCAAGTTGATGGCGATCAAACGCTCCCACTGATCGGGTGTGGTTTTGGTGAAGGGCTTGAACACGTCCCAGCCCGCGTTGTTGACCAACACGTCAATCGGGCCCAGTTGTGCAACCGTGGCGGCGACCGCTGCATCCACAGCTGCACGATCTGTGATGTCGCATTCGAAGGCAGCGGCAACACCGCCACTGGCCTTGATCTCATTGGCCACTTTTTGGGCCGCTTCGATGTTCATGTCGAACACCGCGACCTTGGCGCCCTCTGCGGCGAAGCGACGGCAAGTGGCGCCACCGATGCCACCGGCACCTCCGGTGACGATGACGATTTTGTCTTTCAATTTGGGCATGCTGCTCTCCAGGGTTGGCAAGGTTGTTATGCTTTGTATCAACATCATGCGGTTTTAAATCCTGCATTTATGTCAATGTGTTGTCGTATATTACGTCAATCGCAAATACCTTCGCAAGCATTTTCTCTATCAAAAAACCATGGTTTACCCTAAAGAAAATAACGATTCGGCACGAATGGAATTGGCCAACAGATTATTCTTTCGCCTGTATCAGTGTGCCAATATGTTGCACAAAACTGGCACCCGTGCCGTTGAGAAAGAAGGTCTCACCACCCAACAATGGGCGGTACTGGGCGCCCTCTCACGCACCGATGCACAGGGTGGCATGAGTGTGGGCGATTTGGCGCGGTACTTGAAGGTGAGTCGTCAGAACTTATCGGGGCAAATTGGACGCATGGAGCGCGATGGTCACATCGAACTGCTGGCGGACACGCGCGACCGCAGAGCCAAGCGCGTGACGATGACCAAGCATGGTCGCAAAATTTGGGAGAAAGATGCACAACCCAAAATTCGCACCTATTACGAAGCTGCGTTGACCGACTTCTCCACCGGAGACCTTACCCACACCCTGCACTACCTGTTGAAGCTGCTCGACAACATGGAAAAAATTGACCAGTCGGTCGAACCCAGCAGCGACGAGGAATAAGCCTCAGGCCAACTTGGTGTGCATGGACGACAAGGCACGGGCACGGAACTCAGAAGGTGCGAGTCCTGTGTGCTTGCGAAAAAAACGTGTGAAGTAAGCTTCATCGACAAAGCCCACCAAATTGGCGATTTGTTTGATGCCATCCGTGGAGTAAACCAACTCTCGCTGCGCCTCATGCAATATGCGTGCATTCACCACATCTTGACTGGACACATTCAAAACCTCGCGACATAGACGCGTGAGGTGTCCCGCCGTCAAACCCATTTCATTCGCGTAGTCTTCAATCGGGCGACGCTCTCGAAAATGCGCATCCACCATCGCACGGAATTTTTCAATCTGTTGCGCCTTTCGTGAGTTATGTGCCATGGGCGTTGGCTCCAGCACATTGCTCAAACGAGCCACTTGCACCAACAAGGCCACCACCAGCGACATGCCTGCTGCCACCTGCCCCACAGCATGCACACGCCATTCGCGCTCAATGCCTAAAAACAAAGGCATCAAGGCCTCGGCATGACGACTGGACTCATCCAGTTGCAGCACCGCAGGCTTACGCAGCACCGAGACCAATTCGGGCATCACCACCGCCGCCATCGACTCCAATGATTTTTGAGAGGCCGTCACCACAGGCCCGTCAATGCTGGCACTGAAGCGAAACGCATGCACGTTTTGGGCAGGTACCAGAATCAAGGCCGGACTGCTTACCTGGTAACGCGCATCGTTGATCAAGACCTCGCCTTCGCCTTGCGTGAGATACAAAATTTGAATAAAAGCATCGTGCGTGTGCGGGCGAATGTCAAAGTTGTAGGGGGATGAACGCACAGGTATCCACTCAAACTGGAATGAGTTGATCCAGCCGCTTTGCTGCTGATCGCCATACAAGTCATAGCGGGGGATTGAACTTTTCATCAGGGTTACTCCTAGGCGGCTATGCACGAATTGTCCTAGTGACTGCAGGATTCGTCAAATTTAAAAACAAGCCCGCCCCACAAACTACCAGCACTTCAACAGGTGCTAACGATGAACGAACAAAAACATTGGCTGGGATTACAAGGACGTGTCTGCGTGGTCACGGGCGCAGCCAGTGGCATTGGCGCAGGCATTGCACAAGCATTGGCCGACGCTGGCGCTAAGGTCGCTCTGCTCGACCGCAACACCGAAGGCTCACAAGCAATGGCAGCCAAGCTGAATGCACAGGGTGCCACCGCCATCTCCATCGCTTGCGACACGACCCACGAGGCCCAAGTCAAAGCCGCTGCCCAACGCGTGGCCGATGAACTGGGCACTTGCTACGCCTTCATCAACAACGCTGGGCTATTACGCGCAGGCGGCTTAGATGAGGTGAGCCTAGACGATTGGAACCATGTGCTCAACGTCAACCTCACCGGCTACTTGCTGTGCGCACGCACCTTTGCCAAACCCATGCGCGAAGCGGGTGTAGGGGCCTTGGTACATATCGCCTCCATCGCCAGCTTGTTTCCGCAAACCAGCAGCGGTGCCTACAGCGCCAGCAAGGCTGGGGTGCTGCTGATGTCGCGACAAATGGCGGTGGAATGGGGGCCACAGGGCGTGCGCAGCAATGCCGTTTGCCCCGGCATGATTCGCACCCCGCTGTCC
>CANFZT010000097.1 GCA_947451565.1 Comamonadaceae bacterium
GCAGTCGTGCCTGCGCTTGGGGCGCATGAAAGACGAGGGGATTGCGGCGGTGGAGATCACGTCGATTCTCAAGCGCAACAGCTGCGGCAAGTCGCTAGACATTGCGCGCATGGCGCGTGACATGATGGGCGGCAACGGCATCAGCGATGAGTTTGGTGTGGCGCGTCATTTGGTGAATTTGGAGGTGGTGAACACCTACGAAGGCACGCACGATGTGCATGCTTTGATTTTGGGGCGAGCCATCACCGGCATCGCCGCGTTCTCAAACTGACCTTAGGGCACCACGCCATGACTGCTGCTTCTCATGCATCGATCCCTAAGCCGCTGGCAGGCGTGCGAGTGCTTGATTTGTCTCGTGTGTTGGCCGGACCTTGGGCGGGTCAGATGTTGGCCGACTATGGCGCTGAAGTGATCAAAGTCGAGCGTCCGGGCGTGGGCGATGACACCCGTACATGGGGGCCGCCTTGGTGGGGCGAGGGTGATCAGCGGGTGGCCGCTTATTTTTTATGTGCCAACCGCGGTAAGCGCTCGGTGGCGATAGACATCGCCAGCGCTGAAGGCATCTCGCAGATCAAACAGTTGGTGGCGGATGCAGATGTGCTGATCGAGAACTACAAAGTGGGGCAACTGGCGAAATACGGCTTGGATGCGCTCAGTTTGCAAACCTTGAATCCACGCTTGATTTATTGCTCGATCACCGGGTATGGCCAGCAGGGGCCACTGTCACACAAAGCCGGTTACGACTTTGCCATTCAGGCCGAAGCGGGCTTGATGAGCATCACGGGCGAAAAAGGCGGCGAACCTCAGAAGGTTGGGGTGGCTGTGACCGACCTGATGACCGGCGTCTATGCGACCACTGCAATTCTTGCTGCGCTGTATGAACGCAACAGTACGGGCTTGGGACGTTACATTGACGCATCCCTGTTCGATGTGCAGGTGGCCATGCTGGCCAATCAAGCAAGCAATGAGCTGGTGGGGCACACGCATCCCACGCGCATGGGCAATGCGCATCCCAACATCGTGCCTTATCAAGTCTTTCCAACGCGAGATGGGCACATGGTGCTGGCTGTTGGTAACGATGGTCAATTTGAACGTTTTTGTCTTGCCGCTGGGCACCCTGAAGTGTCAAGTGATCCGGCTTACCAAACGAATCCAGCGCGCGTGCAAAACCGCCAGACCTTGGTGCCGATGCTCACGTCGTGGACGATGCAGCGGGATACGGCAGAGTGGGGGCAGTTACTCGATCACGCCAGTGTCCCGTGCTCGCCCATTTTGGAGGTGGAGCAGGTGATGAATCACCCGCATGTGCTGGCTCGTGGGATGAAACTCACCTCGGCCGATCCAGCCATGCCACCCATGATTGCGCATCCGATGCTGATGGATGGCCAGCGCATGGCTTCAGAACTGGCACCACCAGCTTTGGGTACCGGCGTGGCGGCTTGGCATACGAAAGACTGAGTGCGCCCGTTCGCGGCTCAAGCCTCTTCGCGCTTTAAAAAAATATTACCTTTGTAAATTGCAAATCCCAAAAGATTGAACACCGAAACAGAAACAAAGAAATTGAAATACCACCAGACGCTATTGCGTGCTTTCTGTTGCGCCAGTGCGCTCATGGCATGTGAGGTGAGTTCATGTGTTTGTTGACCTTGGTCGCAAATTTGGTGATTGGCATCGTAGGCCGTATTTTCTTTCTTCTCGTTACGCTCGCAGTTGATCAGCAGTTTGTCTGTGCTGAGGTGGAGGTTGTGCTCTCGTTCGAACTTATCTTGGATTGAACTCATGTTTGCGTCGTAACGCCAGTGTGCAATCAGGTAAGCTGGCAGCAGACTGGCAATGAAGAAGGCAATCGCAATTTTTTGAATTCGCGACAGACTCATGATGCGACCTCGTCCACCAGGGACTTTTTCATTTGTAGAAGGCTTCGACCTTGCCTTTGATCTTGATGAGCAGCGGCTTGCCCTTGCGGTCTAAAGTTTTGTTGGCCGGAACTTTGACCCAGCCCTCAGACAGACAATATTCTTCAACATCGGAGCGTTCTTTGCCATTGAAGCGAATACCAATGTCATGTTCAAACACAGCGGGTGCGTAATGCGGGCTGCGTGGATCAACCGACAGATGGTCGGGCAAGTCGGGGCGTTGAGTTGTAGCGTCAGTCATGCGGCTCATTTTCCACGATTTACGCCTCTGTTCGGTCTCACGGACTGCTAAGCATTTGCAAATAAAATCACAGCACGTTATGTCTAAATATTTACTTGTACTTTTTGTTGTTGCTTGGCAACCCTCGGCTTGGGCCGGTTGGGTGTATTTCACAAACAATAACCACGCCTCGAACGAGTATTACTACGCGCCAGTGGAGAACAAAGGTAAGGTAAAAATCTTGCGTACATTCACGCAGTTACCGATCGACGCCAAAGTGCCAAATCACACGCCGAAAGCCGTGGTGAAAGTCACCTTGTATAACTATTCATCTGAGCAATCGAGCTATGAACTGAATTGCCAAGAACAAACGATTCAACTGACGGAACGTATTTTTTACCGCGATGGGGCAGGAAAGATGCCCTTCATCACGCATACCGTGAAAGATGCATTCATCCAAGGTAGTAATTCAGAGTTTGCCAGGCAGTTCATTAAAACGCCGATTCACTTTGATGACATCAAGCACTACCGCATGCATGAGGTGGCTTGCAAATAAAAGGGGACCGCTCTCGGCGATGAATTGGAGTCCATGCGCGCCCTAAAAATTCGGGCTGGTGGCGAGAGCGGTCATAAACCATAGCAACCTTGAACTTTTTATATCGGTCCAAGGTGCCAAGGCTTTAGCGCGTTAGCCAATCAAATCGACGCGGCCATCTAAACTCATCACGCCGGTGATGACGCTCAGCTTGGGGTGACGTTTTTGAACTTGGCGGCGGAACTCGTTCAATGCTTCTGCATGGGCTTCGGTCTCATCGTGCTTGTCGGCGACCTTGTCGTCACCGAACGCTAATTTAGCTGCACCGCAATCGCGGTGGGTGATGCCCACCACGCGCTTGATGTGATGCAAGGAGACGGTGATGTCCAAATTGTCCCAATACGCTTTGTGCCAAGCCGAGAACTTGGGGTGCACAGCCCCAATGGGACCTCCTGCGATGACGAACTGGCTGTAGTTGTCAGTCAGTTTTTCACGGCTGATGCCTTGCAGTAGGCCCATGTACTGCCAGCTCAGCGTGGTGAAGCGTGGGTCAATGCAGTTGACCAGCATGGCTTCGTAGTTACCGCTTGCTGCTTGGGCTTGGAAGGGCATCGTGCCCATTAAACCGCCAGCCACCGTGGCAACACCGGCGGCTAAAAAGCCTCGGCGTGAGGGATTGCCGGCCAATTGAAGCGGGCCGCAGCAGGCGCAAGTAGGGGTCATGTGGCTCACGGGGGTATCCTTGTTAGCGTTGAAAAAAGAGTTCGCCTTTCGAGTTCGGCATCAAATCTATAACCTTGAGTGGTTTTGTAGATTTCTTGATTTTTACAGATATTCGATGTTGTCCGTGTTGTGCCTATTTGCCCCACACGGGGCACCGATAATGGGCGTACATCATGTTTGAATCCCATTTGCCAGCCCCATCCTTTCGCGTTTTGAGCCTCATCCCTCCGATGACGCAGCTCAATACGCCTTACCCGTCTACGGCCTATTTGACGGGTTTTTTGCGTTCACAGGGGGTGGATGCGGTGCAGGAGGATTTGGCTTTGGCACTGGTGCTGGCTTTGTTTACGCCTGGCGGGTTAGCCCAAGTGCAAACTTGCGCCTTGGCGCAACCTGAGACTCAGC
Organism: Comamonadaceae bacterium; assembly: GCA_947451565.1. Classification (GTDB taxonomy): domain Bacteria; phylum Pseudomonadota; class Gammaproteobacteria; order Burkholderiales; family Burkholderiaceae_C; genus Limnohabitans. Next base: position 3,800 of record CANFZT010000097.1, read on the forward strand.
GCAGCGCCAGCGTGAACTACTTTTTAGATTATTTTGCGCGTTACCAATCCACCATTGCGCCCACGATCGCATTTTTGCAGGGGCGGGACGCCACGCTGAGCCACCGTATTGCAGGCCGCGATTTCTTGCCAGAAGGCCCGCGCTTTGCTGCGTTGGACGCCTATGACGATGAAGGCAGTGGCGACCCATTGGCTTGGGCCTTTGGTGCTTTAGGCCAGCAAGACCGTGCCCGCCACTTGGCCACCTTGTATTTGAACGACCTAGCGGATGTGTTGCGTGATGCGGTGGACAGCCGCTTTGAATTTGTGCGCTACGCGGAGCAGCTGGCAGGGAGCCAAGCCACGTTCGAGCCATTGGCCCAAGCCTTGGTGGCTCCGCCGACTTTGGTCGACAGCACTTTGCAAGCTTTGACCTTGGAGGTGATTGCCAAGCACCAGCCTCAGCTGGTGCTCCTGTCTGTGCCTTTTCCGGGGGCAGTGTATGCCGCCTTTCGCATGGCGCAGACCATCAAAGCACACCACCCACACATACACATTGGCTTGGGCGGGGGCTTTGTGAACACTGAGCTGCGCGAGTTGACCGAGCCTCGCGTGTTTGACTACGTCGACTTCATCAGCCTTGATTCAGGCGAGCGGCCTTTGCTGGCTTTGCTAGAGCATTTGCAAGGCCGGCGCAGTGTGCAGCGCTTGGTGCGGACTTTCGTGCGCAACGAAGCGGGCGAGGTGCGCCTGATGAACTGGGCGGAGCCCGATGTGCCATTTGAAGACGTGGGGACGCCCACTTGGGATGGTTTGCCGTTGGACCGTTACCTGTCGCTGCTTGACATGCTCAACCCCATGCACCGACTGTGGAGCGATGGCCGTTGGAACAAGCTGACCGTGGCCCATGGCTGCTACTGGAAAAAGTGCAGTTTTTGCGATGTGAGCTTGGACTACATTTCGCGTTACGAAACGGCATCGGCGACAACGCTCGTCGACCGCATTGAAAAAATTGTGGCTGAGACGGGGCAAACCGGATTTCACTTTGTGGATGAGGCGGCGCCACCCAAAGCACTCAAAGCTTTGGCTGAAGAGTTGTTGCGTCGTCAGGTTCACATCTCTTGGTGGGGCAATATCCGGTTTGAAAAAACCTTCACCCCTGAGTTGGCGCATTTGCTGGCTGATAGCGGCTGCATCGCCCTGTCGGGTGGCCTAGAAGTGGCGTCAGACCGGCTCTTGAATTTGATGAAAAAAGGTGTCTCGGTGGAGCAAGTGGCTCAAGTCACTAAGGCATTTTCTGAGGCCGGTATCTTGGTGCATGCTTATTTGATGTACGGTTTTCCTACGCAAACGCTACAAGATACGGTGGATGCGCTGGAATATGTGCGTCAACTGTTTGAGAACGGGTGCATTCAAAGCGGATTTTTCCATCGCTTTGCTTGCACCGTGCATTCGCCTGTGGGACAAAACCCTGCGGACTATGGCGTGCAAGTGGTGCCATTGCCAGCGGTGAGTTTTGCCAAGAACGACATCGCCTTCATCGACCCGACAGGTACAGACCACGACGCCCTGGGCCTTGGGCTTAAAAAGGCGATTTACAACTACATGCATGGCGTGGGCGTGGAAGAGGATGTGCGCCAGTGGTTTGATTTGCCTAAAGGCAAGTGCCCTAAAACCACGGTGCCACGACACAAAATTGCCAAAGCCTTGGGCTATTGAAGTCGCAGCGTGCGTCGGTAAAAAATGCGCTTGACCACTTCGACCACGCCTAAGTAGGTGAGCACCATGGCCGCCAAAATGCCATAGAAATATGCGGGTGGCGCCACAAAGCCCAAATGCGATCCCAGTGGCGTGAGCGGTAGTCCAACGGCTATGGCAACAATGGCCACGGAGGTGAAGGCCAGCAAGGGGTGTGGTTTGCTCTTGAATGGGTTGCCACGCGTGCGGATGATGAAAATGACCAACACTTGGGTGCACAGTGACTCCACAAACCATCCGGTTTGAAACAGCTGTTCTTCAGCCTTCAAAACTTCAAGCAAGACATAGAAGGTCAAGAAGTCAAACACCGAGCTGATCGGGCCGATGACCAGCATGAAGTTTCGAATGAAGTTGAGATCGAGCACCCGTGGTTTGGCGGTTTCTTGGGCATCTACCTCATCCAGTGGGATGGGGATTTCAGAGATGTCATAGAGGATGTTGTTGAGCAAAATTTGCGTAGGCAGCATCGGCAAGAAGGGCAGAAATAGGGCCGCGCCTGCCATGCTGAACATATTGCCAAAGTTGGAACTGGTCCCCATCATGATGTATTTCATGATGTTGCCAAATGTGCGTCGTCCTTCGAGTACGCCCGCATGCAACACATTCAAATCTTGTTTCAGCATGATGATGTCAGCCGCGGCCTTTGCCACATCCACGGCGGAGTCCACGGACAAACCGACATCTGCTGAGTGCAATGACGGCGCATCGTTGATGCCATCCCCCATGTAGCCCACCACATGACCGTTGGCTTTGAGCGCCAAAATGACACGCTGCTTTTGTCCTGGGTTGACGCGGCAAAACAAATTTGCGGTTTCTACGCGGCGTTGTAACGCTTGGTCGTCGAGTTGGGCCACTTCTTTGCCAGTCAACACCCCTGTTACATCAATGTTTAATTGCGCGCACACATGGCGCGTAACCAAATCACTGTCGCCTGTGACGACTTTGATGATGACGCCTGCTTGTTGAAGCTTCGCCAGGGCAGGGGCTGCGCTTTCTTTGGGCGGATCGAGAAAAGCGGCAAACCCCGCCAGCACCAAGGCTGACTCATCGTTCACCACGGCCATGGCGTGATCGCGCGGCACTTCACGCCATGCCACGCCGAGCACGCGTAAGCCATCGCTTTCAAGGGCATGGAAGCGGTCGCGAATCGCTTGGATACTGGCATCGTTCATGTCTTGTTGTTCAATGCGACCTTCTACGTTGACTTCGACATGGGTACACAAGCGAACCATGTCTTCCGCCGCACCTTTGGCGACCAGCCAGCGTTGTGTACCGTTGTCGACCAACACCGAGACGCAGCGACGTTCAAAGTCAAACGGTATTTCGTCGATTTTTTGCCAAGCACTGACATCAATGGTTTGGTGGTTCAGAATGGCTTCGTCGAGTGGGCTTTTCAGTCCCGTTTCAAAGAAACTGTTGATGTAAGCCAGTTCTAAAACACGCGGGCTGTCTTGACCGTTGACGTCTAAATGGCGCTCTAACCGAATTTTGGCTTCGGTCAGCGTGCCTGTTTTATCTGTACACAGCACATCCATAGAGCCCAAGTCTTGAATGGCCGTTTGGCGCTTCACAATCATTTGGAGTTTGGCCAACCGGATGGCACCACGCGACAGCGTGACCGACACCACCATCGGTAACAGCTCAGGCGTCAAACCTACGGCCAACGCGACCGCAAACAAAAACGACTCCAACCAAGGTTTATGAAACCATGCATTGACCAACAACACAAACAAGACCAACACCACGGTCAACCACATGATGAGCATGCCAAATTGGCGCGTTCCTATTTCAAACGATGTTGCCGGCGTGGGCTTTTGCAGGCTGTCCGCAATGTCGCCCATCGCCGTTTCAGCGCCAGTCTTGATGACCAGCACGCGTGCGCTACCGCCAATGACCGATGTCCCCATGAACACCGCATTGCTGGCTTCTTGCAGATCGGTCGCTGTTGCGAGCAAGCGATTCGTGTGTTTTTCAACGGGGTAGGCCTCACCCGTGAGTAACGATTGGTTGACGAAGAAATCGTTCGCTTCTAGCACCAACGCATCGGCAGGTACCAAACTGCCGGCACTCAACAAGGCCACATCACCTGGCACCACATCGCGGAGCGGTATTTCTATGGGCTGGCCATCACGCAGGACGGTCGCGCGTACAGACACCGATTGCCGAAGTTTGTCGGCGGCTGCATTGGCTCGAAACTCTTGTACAAAGTCCAAGCTGACGCTGAGCAAGACGATGCCGCTGATGATGAGGAAGTTTGTGATTTCGCCCGTGAGTACCGACACGGAGCTGGCCAGCAAGAGCACCACGACCAACGGATTTTTAAAGCGCGCAAGAAATTGTCGAATCAGTGATGGGCCATGGTGACTCGAGAGCGTGTTGGGTCCATAGGTGCGGGCGCGTTCTTGTGCGTCGGCAGATGACAGTCCGGTGCTTGCCGTTTTGTCTGTGTATTCGCTTGGCGTCTCGATCCACCAAGGCGTGGCGTTGGCGCTAGTTTTGGGGCCTGCTGAATCTGGGGGCATCGTGATCTTTAAATTTTCTTAATCGTAGTCCTGAAACCGGGTGAATTTTCGATTAGAATTCTGCTTTCGGAATTAAACACTCCACGCGGGAATAGCTCAGTTGGTAGAGCGCAACCTTGCCAAGGTTGAGGTCGCGAGTTCGAGCCTCGTTTCCCGCTCCAATTTCAAAGAGCCCCTGAAA
>CANFZT010000098.1 GCA_947451565.1 Comamonadaceae bacterium
GTCGGGCATGGCCCACATGCCTTTGCCGATTTGTGCTTTGCCGCGCAAGCCGCATGACAAGCCTGCCAAGACGTTGTTCTTTTCGTAGGCTTGAATCCATGCGCTGGTCTTCATGTCGCCTTTGCGCAGCATGGGGCCCGCTTGCATGGCGGTATGCATTTCGTCGCCGGTGCGGTCCAGGAAGCCGGTGTTGATAAACGCCACGCGGCTGGCCGCTGCGGCAATACAGGCCTTCAAGTTCACGCTGGTGCGACGCTCTTCGTCCATGATGCCCAGCTTGACGGTGCTGTCTTTGAGACCCAGCACTTTTTCAACACGGCCAAACAGTTCGCAGGCAAACGCCACTTCGGTGGGGCCGTGCATTTTGGGTTTAACGATGTACACAGAACCCGTGCGTGAGTTGCGAATGCCTTTTTTGCCGTGGCCTTGCAAGTCGTGCAAAGCGATGGTGGTGGTGATGACTGCATCCATGATGCCTTCTGGAATTTCGTGCATCTGGCCGTCTTTACCTTTGTAAAGAATGGCTGGGTTGGTCATCAAGTGACCCACGTTGCGAAGGAACAGCAAAGAGCGGCCGTGCAATTTGACGGGCTTGCCATCTTTGCCTTTGTATTCACGGTCTGCGTTCAAACCACGGGTGAATGTCTTACCGCCTTTTTCAACGGTCTCGGTCAAAGTGCCTTTGACGATGCCCAACCAGTTGCTGTAGGCCAGAACTTTGTCGTCTGCATCGACCACGGCCACGGAGTCTTCCAAGTCGAGGATGGTGGACAGCGCGGCTTCCACAATCAAATCGCTCACGCCCGCAGGGTCCGTGGCACCGATAGCGGTGTTGCGGTTGATTTGCAAATCGAGGTGCAAACCGTTGTGCACGAACAGCACAGACGATGGTTCAGACATCTTGCCTTGGAAGCCCACGAACTGCGCAGCCTTGGCCAGCTTGGTGGTCTTGCCACCTTTGAGGGTGATGGACAGCTCACCGTTCACTACGGCGTAGCCGGTGGAATCAACGTGCGAGCCGTTCTTCAAAGGTACGGTGCGGTCCAGCACATAGCGTGCATATTCAATGACCTTGGCGCCGCGTTTGGGGTTGTAAGCACCCGCCTTTTCGCAACCGTGTGCTTCAGAGATGGCGTCTGTGCCATACAAAGCGTCATACAAAGAACCCCAACGTGCGTTGGCCGCGTTCAACGCGTAGCGTGCGTTGAGCACGGGTACCACCAGTTGTGGGCCTGCTTGCAAGGCCAATTCGGCATCGACGTTTTTGGTGGTGGCTTTGACCTTGGCAGGTTGTGGCACGAGGTAGCCAATTTTTTCCAAGAACTTGCGGTAGGCCGACATGCTGCCGATGGGACCTGGGTTGTGTTTGTGCCAGGCATCCATCTCGGTTTGCAGGCGGTCACGCTCAGCCAACAAGGCGATGTTTTTAGGTGCCAAGTCTTGCACGATGGCGTCAAAGCCCTTCCAGAATTTATCGCTGCTCACGCCGGTGTTGGGCAACACTTGGGTCTCGATGAATTTGTACAAGTTGGTGGCAACTTGCAAGCTACGTGCTTGCGTGCGTTTGGTGGTGTCTTGGCTCATGGTGAGGTCTCTCTGGATAAATCAAAAGGGGGAAATCAGGACGAATCTTATTGGATTGCGTTGGGTGGATTGCATCGCCAGCTTTTGGGCTGTCGTGACAAATAGAGTGGTAATCCCGCGTGCCTGCGCGCTTTACTTGTCAGGCACCAGCAAATGGCCGTGACGCAAACCGCGCCAAGTGACTAGGGTCAACCCCAAAATTAGCAGTGAGGTGATTGCCAACAGCAAGGTGGCAGGTAGTTCCAACCATGCGCCACCGTGCGCTTGAGACATGCGTAAAGTGAGTGAGGTGAAAGCGCCCAAGGGAAAACTCATGCTCCAGTAGGCCATGCTGAAGGGTTGTTCACGGACAGTTTGGACTTGCGTGAGCGACAGGCACAAGAAGAAAGCGCCAATGCCCCACATCATCCAAGCCAAGGTCAATGGAGCGTCGAGTTGCAACAAACTCAAACCCATGAGCGATGGCGGCACCATGGTAATGAACCAAGTGGGGGCCATGCGCGCAGGCAGCGGGCCTGCTTGTGCCATGCGCACAAACATCAAGGTCTGCAGCACAAGCCATAAAAAGACACCGACTCCGAACTGAGCCGTAGCCCACGCCTCTAGGCCAATGCTTACGCCACCCAAGGGTGCGAGCACATTGCCCACGACGGGAATGAAAAATGCGGGCGTCAGTGCAGCCCACTGCAGACCGCCGTTTTCCGTGCTCTTGAGCCAGCGACCCACGACCCAAATGGTGGCTGCAATTTCGAGGATGGAGCCGACGCACCACAGAAACCTTAGCGCCCAGTCGAGGGTGCGATCACTCCCCCAAAGTAAATTGATCCCCAAACTCGCCAGCAGCAAGATGGACACAGGCAGTGCCGCCATGAACGCGTGACGCACAGGGTGGCGCATGTCTGCTGCCACGGCATTGGGGTGCGCATGCAAGCGCACGATGCAGGCCAAGCACAGCAGCACAAAAATAAATTGCGCAAAGATGGCGGCGACCAAGCCCAAACCCAAGGCGGTGTCACCCAATACATCGGTGGCACGTAACCATGCTTGAGACAAACCACACCAGCCCATGACCATGGCAAACCAGGCGGGAGCGAGGTGCTCTAACAGCGCAATCGCGCGGGTGATTCGGCTGGGGCGATGCGTAGGCACTTGGGTATTCATATCGTCGATTTTAGGTGGAGGGCCTGCTTCACGCCCGTGGATAATTCAAGCATGGACAAACTCAAAGCCTTTGAGTCTTTTGTGTCGGTGGCATTGAAAGGCAGCTTGACCGCTGCGGCCAAAGCCGAGGGCGTGGCACCCGCCATCATGGGGCGTCGCTTGGACAGCTTAGAAGCGCACTTGGGCGTCAAGCTCTTGGTGCGCACCACGCGGCGCATCACGCTCACACACGAAGGCACGGCATTCCTCGAAGACTGTCAACGCTTGCTGGCCGATGTGGCCAATGCCGAAGCGAGCGTCAGTGCGGGCGGCCTCAAAGCCAGCGGGTACTTGCGCATCACGGCCCCTGCGGGTTTTGGCCGTCGCCATGTGGCGCCGCTGGTGCCTAAGTTTCACAGCATGCATCCGGATGTGACGGTGTCGCTCAACCTGAGCGACCGCGTGGTCGATTTAGCCGCCGAAGGTTTTGACTGCGCAGTGCGCGTGGGTGATTTGCCTGATTCATCCTTGGTCAGCGTGCGCATGGCCGACAACCGCCGCTTGTGCGTGGCCACGCCTGAATTTTTAAAACGCTATGGCGCACCCACTGTTCCCAGCGACTTGATGCGCTTTCGCTGCTTGACTCTTTCCAGCGACGCCTCACAAACCCGTGGCTGGGCGTTCCGTGTGCCCGTCACAGGCAAGCACAACGAAGGTCAAACCCATGAGGTGATTCACCTGCGTCCTACGGGACCCATGGATTGTTCGGATGGCCAAGTGCTGCACGATTGGTGTTTGGCGGGTCACGGCATTGCGTGGCGAAGCACATGGGAAGTGGAATCAGAAATCAGCAGTGGCCAATTGGTGCCCGTGTTGGAAGACTTCGCCGCACCCCCTAACGGTATTTATGCGGTGTTCTCGCAGCGCAAACACTTGCCTTTGCGTTTGCGTTTGTGGATTGACTTTCTCAAAGACCACTATGGCCATGCCAACTATTGGCATGCGGTGACATGACACGGCTTCAAACCAAAGACGTGGTGCTCTGTGCGGACGACTACGCGCTGAATGCGCCTGTTTCGCAAGGCATCGTCGCGCTCGCCAGATTGGGCCGGCTGAGTGCCACCAGTGTGATGAGTCTGTCACCCCGTTGGGCCGAAGATGCGGCAGCCTTGCGCGATGTGCGTGACCGTCTCGACGTGGGCGTGCATTTGGATTGGACCAGCCAATTTGCGATTGAGGCCGGGCACGGCAATGGGTTGGGGCTCGTCATGGCGCGTGCAGCGCTTCGGCTGTATCCGCCTAAAAATATCGAAGGCGAAATCGAACGCCAACTCGACGCATTCGAAGCCCAATGGCATACCGTACCTGACCACATCGACGGGCACCAGCACATCCAACAGTTCGCCGTGTTTCGCGACGCCTTGGCCGAGGTGCTGATGCGGCGGTATGGCCATGTCGCCCAGCGTCCTTGGTTACGTGTGTCACAAGTGGCGCAGCCTGGACTCAAGGCCAAGGTGATTTCTGCCATGGGTGCGCATGTACTGAGCCAATGGTCAGAAACCCATGCGTGGCCCACGGTCGGTCCGTTGCTGGGGGCGTATGGTTTCGATGGCAGCTTGGACGACTATGCCGCTCATATGCAAGGCTGGCTGGCCAGCTTACCCACCGATAAGGTCGCGCTCATCATGTGTCACCCTGCGGTGTCAGCGCAAGCCGCTGACGCGATTGGCATGGCGCGCAAACGCGAGTTTGCGTACCTCGCCAGCCATGACTTTTTGCAACATCTGCAGGTCGCGAACGTGCGCTTGGTGCGCGGCTGCATGAAACCCATCGACGCTTGAGACACACATGAATTTTTCTTTCTTTGCATCTCCCCGCTGGCGCGCTTGGGGTTTGTGGCTCTTGCCAGTGTTGCTGCTGATTTTGGCAACTGTGCGTCCGTTGTCGATGCCCGATGAAGGCCGTTATGCCGAAGTCGGTCGTTGGATGTGGATGAGTGGCGACTGGCTCACGCCACGCGTGGATGGCATTCCGTTTTTTCACAAACCGCCCCTCTTGTACTGGTTAGAGGCCGCGTCGATGGCGGTCTTTGGCGCCACCCCTTGGGCGGCCCGTTTGGTGGTGGCTTTGCATGCGTGTTTGATGCTAGGCCTCATGGTGGCGTGTGTGCGTCACTTCGCGGGCGCAGATACCGCGCGTCGTGCAGGTTGGGTGCTGGGCACGAGCATGACGTTTTTAGTTGCCGGTCAATATGTGAACACCGACATGATGGTGGCGACTTGGATGGGGGTGGCCATTTGGTGCTTTGCCCGCGCCTTCATGCACGACGGTGGCATGCACGCCAACTGGGCGCGTGCCGGTTTTGTGGCCTGTGCTCTGGGTGTTTTAAGCAAAGGCTTGATTGGGCTGCTATTGCCTGGCCTCGTGCTATTTGTTTGGATTGCCGTCACTTGGCAGTGGCGCAAAATTTTGGCGCTGCCCTGGGTGAGTGGCCTGTTGCTGTTTGCGGCGATCGCCTTGCCTTGGTTTGTATTGGCGGCTCGTGAGCACCCTGACATGCTGGCCTATATGTTTGGTAAACACCAATTTGGACGTTACACCGCAACCACCTTCAACAATGCGCGCCCTTGGTGGTTCTATGGCATGGCCGTGACCGTGCTGTTGTTCCCTTGGATTTTCTTTGCCGCCGCAGATGGCGTGCAGCGTTTGCGCCAATGTTGGCGTAAGTCGACCTCGGAAGACAACGCCGCGTGGGTCGCGCTGTGTTGGATTTGGGTGCTGGCCATTCTTGGATTTTTCTCCATCCCTAATTCCAAACTCATTGGCTACGCTTTGCCCGTGATGCCGCCTTTGGCCGCGTTGGCGGCCTTGTGGTGGCAGCGTCATTGGGTGAACCGTACGTGGAGCGCGTGGTTGTTTGGTGCGTTGTCATTGCTAGGTTTGGGCGTGGCCGGTGTGGCCAATGACTACGCTGGTGTGTTCACGCTAGAGCGCAGCACTCGCGGTGTTGCGCAAGCCGTGGTGTGCCATGTCGGCACTGACGACGTGCTCGCCGTGGTGGATGACTACCCTTATGACGTGATGTTCTACGCCCAACGTCAACGCCCCATCGAGGTGATTCAAGATTGGGTACGTGAAGAACAAGAAGCCGGCGACGATTGGCGCCGAGAACTGATGGATGGCGTGGCCTTTGACCCACCTGCCGGCGCAGTGCTGCAACCTTTGCCTCGCTTGGCTGAGCTGCGTACCAACGAACACGCCTGGGTGTTGGCACCGCGTTGGCACAAGGCCTTTCGCACGGAGACCTATGCGGGTTTCGCCGAGGTCTACAAAGACGATGCTTGGATTTTGTATCGCGGCGTGAACGCTACGGGCCAATTAGCGGGCGCGGCGAAAAGCCCAGAAGCGGCTGAGCAAAAACGTCTGCGCGGATGCGAAGACCAAGGCAAAAAATAAAGCCAACCAATCGGGCAAGCTCAGTCCGCGCAGCAGCGCGATGAACATCACCTCATTGGCCGCAAAGCCCGCCAAGGCGGTGGCGGCAAAGCGGCGCAAGCTTTGCCACAAGCCGGTGTTCGCATCACTGAAACTTAAAAAACGGTGGCCGACAAAGCTCACCACAAACGCCACACAAAAGCCCACGGCATTGGCCACCTCAGGCCACATGTGGGGTGTGGCCAGCATGAACACCGCCATGTGCACACCCGCTGCCGTCGCGCCCACCACCAAAAACCAAATGCCTGTGCGCATGGTTCAGACTGGGTGGGGTGGTTCGGTGTCGATCAACTCGGGCGCCACCACTTTGATTGGGGCCAGTCCCAAGCCTGCGCCCCAGCGCTGGCTCACCAAGTACATCGGGCGTTGCTTCACCTCTTCGTAAATACGCCCCACGTACTCGGCCAGCACGCCGATGGATAGCAGTTGAATGCCGCTGAAAAACATCATGCCTACCACCAGCGTGGCATAGCCCGGCACATCAATGCCCCACATGAAATATTCGGCCACCACCCAAGCGCCATAGCCCAAAGCCAACATCGCCAACATCAAACCTGTAATGGTCAAGGCGCGCAGTGGGGCAATTGAGAATGCCAAAACACCTGTGAGTGCCAGTGCAAATGAGCCACGCAAACCAAAGCTGCTTTCGCCCGCAGCGCGGGGCAGGGGTTCGTAGTCAATGGCCGTGCTGGCAAAACCCACCCACGCGTACAAGCCCTTCATGAAACGGTTGCGCTCAGGCAGTTGCTTCAAGGCCTCCACCACGCGACGGTCCATCAGGCGGAAGTCGCCCGCGTGCGCAGGAATTTTCACGCGGTTGCCCGCGTTGATGAGTTTGTAAAACAGGCCCGTCAACCCCGCGTGCAAAGCCGATTGGTCGTCACGCGTGCGGCGAATGGCGTACACCACATCCGAGCCCTCGCGCCAGCGTTTGAGCATGTCGGCGACCAGCGACACAGGATGCTGGCCGTCTGAGTCCATCAGCACCACCACCTCGCCGCGCGCGGCGTCAAGGCCCGCTGTCAGCGCGGCTTCTTTGCCAAAGTTGCGCGACAAGTTCAGGCCCACCACCTCGCGGTGCGCTTCGCACAAGGCTTGAATGACTAGCGCGGTGTCGTCACGGCTGCCGTCGTTGACGAGCACGATCTCCACCTGCGAGCCCAGCGCCTGTAAGGCTTGCAACACCTGCGGCACCAAGATTCCCAAGTTTTTACCCTCGTTGTAAGCGGGCATGACGCACGACAAGGTGGGGGTGTATTGAAAACGGTCGGAGGGGGTGAGGTCTTGGGGGGCGCGCATATAGGGGTAGATCATGCCAAAAAATCGGAGACGCCCTGAAATTGCAGGCCCGGCCCGTAAAATCCAGTCATGCTCCAAGTTAAACAAGAATTGCTGGCCGCCTTGAGCCAAGCCCTCGACGGGTTGTTGCCCGGTTCCGGCGACAAGGCCGCTTTTGAATCGCCCAAGGTTGCTGCGCATGGCGACTTCGCCATCACCGCGGCCATGCAGTTGGCCAAGCCGCTCAAACTCAACCCCCGTCAACTCGGCGAGCAATTGCGCGATGTGCTGCTGGCTGCGCCCGTGTACCAGCAATGGGTGCAAGACATCGAGATTGCGGGGCCTGGTTTCATCAACATCCGCTTGAAGCCCGCCGCCAAGCAGCAAATCGTGCGCGAGGTGTTGGCGGCCAAAGATTGTTTTGGTTTTCAAGCCGATAACGGCCAACGCGTGTTGGTCGAATTTGTGTCTGCCAACCCCACGGGGCCGCTGCACGTCGGCCACGGCCGCCAAGCGGCGCTGGGGGACGCGATTTGTAATTTGTTTGCCACGCAAGGCTTCAACGTGTACCGCGAGTTTTATTACAACGACGCGGGCGTACAAATCAACACCTTGGCCAAGAGCACGCACTTTCGCGCCCAAGGTATCAAGCCGGGTGACGCCAGCTGGCCGGTGGACCCTGAGAACCCAGAGAGCAAAGCGTTTTACAACGGCGACTACATCCAAGAC
>CANFZT010000099.1 GCA_947451565.1 Comamonadaceae bacterium
GGGTAATTCTCAGCCGCAATGCCCGCTTTGGTGAGGGCGTTGAACAGGGTGGATTTGCCAACGTTGGGCAAACCCACGATGCCGCATTTCAAACTCATAAAAATATCCTTGTAACTGGTGTAGATTGTAATGAGGCGGGTTACTCGCCTAGGAACCTCAGATGAACCGCACTGACACAACTGTTTTTCGCCCCGCTTTGTTCGCGGCACAAGCACTGCTTGTCGCCAGCTTTTGCCTGCATGCCCAGGCGCAAGCACCAGCCCAGCCGCAAGATGAGCTCACAGCCCGCTACCAACAAGACTTGGCTGAATGCGAGGCCCAGCAAGCCACGCAAGACCTGCCCGCTTGCCGCCAAGAGGCGCGCAACGCCTTGGCCGAGGCCAAGCGCAACTTGCTGAGTGACACCACCGCCAACTTGTTTGAGAAGAACCAACTCAAACGCTGCCGCGTATTCAAGGGCGAAGACCGCGAGGCCTGCGAAGCCCGTGTGCGTGGCGAGGGCAGCAGTTCAGGCAGCGTGCAAAGTGGTGGCATCTTGCGTGAAGTGGTGCAGCCTGTGCCCAGCCCTGCGCGCTGAGCGTTACGGCTGATGCGCTTAAAACGCCCAATCGGCACTGACGCGTTGGCTCACGCGCAACACTTGGCCGATGCCCGCCACGGGCAAACAATTCATGCCAAAAGTCAACGCACCATTCACACGCGGGTCTTGGCGATAGGCCTGCAAGGTGTCATTCACCGCAGGGTGGCTTTGGGCTGAATCGGGGTCGATATTGGGAATGGGGCAGCGTGGGCAAGGCTTGACGGGCGTGAGCTGCACCGGCTCATGCTCGGTATGACAAGTGAGCGTGCCAATGCGATCTTCATCATGCGCATTCAATGGATGCGACTGAGCGTCTTGACCCAGCACCACGTTGGCACGAAAACGTCGCATGTCCACCGCCGCTTCGCCCTTGGCTTGCAAGCGGGCATTGAGTTCATCCAGCGACGCAGTGCTGACGACCAACACAGGAAAGCCATCGCTGAATTGGTTGCGCGACGGCAGGCCTTGCGTCCACTTGGCGTTGCTGGGTCGATGGTGGTTGTCGTCAAAGCGCACCAACCGTAAGGGACCTAAGCTGTTGCCCAAGAACTCGGTCAGCCATTTGCCGGCTGCGTCACCCATGTCAAAGGCGGGAACTTGGTCGTCCCACACGCGGACTTTGATGGCGTGAGCCTCGCTTAGATACCCAGCCGTTAACGGCAAATGCAAAGCGGCCATGCCACTGGCCTGCAACACCAGCCCAGCCACGCTTGTGCCCAAGTACACCAAATTCGGCTGAACCAATGCCATGCGCGGCAGTTCGCGCTGGGTCACCATCTCGCCGTCGGCGTCGACCACCATCCACGCGCGGTCGTGGGCGAGGCCCGTCGGGGTGAGCACCGCTTGTTGCACCGAGATGCCCGCGCACGACTTGATGGGAAACACCCACAAGGCCGCAATGCGGGCTTCAAACTCGGCGGGCGAATGCATGGGCAAAGCAGCCTCTTGGGCTTGCGAAATAGAGGGCTGAAAGCTTGACGTCATGCGGCATTGTGCCGCCCTCCTACAATCGACTTTATGGCTCAAAAATTGGACGTTTGTATTCGCGGCGATGGCATGGTGGGACGCACCTTGGCCTTGCTGCTCGCACGCCAAAAACTGCGCGTGGGACTGGTCACCTCAGCCCCTAAACCATCGCAGGACGTTAGGGCTTACTCACTCAATAGCGCCTCTCGCGACTTACTGTCTGATTTGCGATGCTGGCCAGACGCCACGCACGCCACTCCCGTACAACACATGCGCGTGTGGGGCGACGATGGCGGCTTTATTCACTTTGAAAGTCCTACGCCCGAGGGGCTGACGTGGATTGTGGATGTGCCCGTGCTCGAAGCCCAACTGGCAGAGGCCGTGCGTTACCAAGCCGACATTGCTTTACTCAACGCGCCTGAGCCCGCCGCCTTGACGGTGGTGTGCGAGGGCCGCGCCAGCGTCACCCGCGCCGAGCTGGGGGTGAACTTTGAAGTACTGCCCTACCAGCAACATGCCGTGGCCGCTCGCGTGCGGTGCAGCACACCACACCGCCAACAAGCGCTGCAGTGGTTCACCCAAGGCGCACACGGCTTAGAAATTTTGGCACTGCTGCCCTTGGGCGGCGCGCAAGGCGACAAAGCCAGCTTGGTCTGGTCACTGCCCCCCGAACGCGCCAAAGACATGCGGACGTTAAGCCCCGAAGCTTTTGGCATAGCGCTCGAACATGCCAGCAACGGCGTGCTAGGCCAAATCGAGCTGACCAGCGAACGCGCCATGTGGCCCTTGCAGCTGGCTTGTGCAGACCACTGGACCGGCAATTTTGCCGATGGCAGTGCCTGGGCACTCGCGGGCGACGCAGCCCATAACATCCACCCGCTCGCTGGCTTAGGGCTCAACCTTGGCTTGGCCGACGTCGCCGAGCTGGCGACTGTGCTGAAAGCCCGCGAAACCAAAGACTATTGGCGCAGCGTAGGCGACCGCTATTTTTTACGCCGTTACGAACGCGCTCGCAAAGCCAATATGGCGCCCACTTGGGCTGCCTGCGATGGCTTGCAACGCCTCTTCGCCCATCCCAACGCCAGCGTGCAAGCCCTGCGCAACTGGGGGATGAAGGGTTTTAACAGTTGGGGCCCTGCCAAAGCCTGGGCCATGCAGTTTGCAAACCCACACACATTTTTTGCTTGATCACCACCATGCCCTACACACTTCGTTCACTGATCGCTACCACGCTACTCGCCTTGAGCTTTTCTAACGTGCTGGCACAAGGCTATGAAGCCACCATTCGTAAAAACCTGAGCGAACGCATTCCACAAATCCCCAAGATTGAAGAAATCACGCGCACCCCCTTGGCTGGCATATACGAACTGCGCTTGAGCACCAACGAGATTTACTACAGCGACGCAGAAGGTAACTTTCTCATTCAGGGCAATTTGATCGACACCAAAAGCAAACGCAACCTGACCGAAGAACGCGAAACCAAACTGAGCGCCATTGATTTCAATACGCTGCCACTCAAAGACGCTATCACCTTCGTGCACGGCAACGGCAAGCGCAAACTCGCCGTGTTTGAAGACCCCAACTGCGGCTACTGCAAACGCTTCGAGCGCGACTTGGCCAAAGTCGACAACGTGACGGTGTATTTGTTTTTGATGCCTGTGCTTGGCCCGGGCTCTGTCGAAAAATCACGCAACGTGTGGTGCGCCAAAGACCCAGCCGCCGCTTGGACCAACCTCATGCAAAAAGACGTCCCCCCTGCAGCCGCCCAGTGCAGCACAGCTGCGATTGACCGCAATTTAGACTTTGGCCGGAAATACAAAATCACCGGCACCCCCACACTGGTGGCGCAAGACGGCACGCGTGTGCCGGGAGCCATCAACAGCGCGCAAGTTGAAAAACTCCTAGCCGACGCCACCAAATAAACGAGTACATGACCATGGTTCATTCACCTATCACGCCCGACAGCAACGCGGGTCAATTCATTGAGCGCTTGGGCTATGCCGGCCTGATCCCGTTTGTGGTGCTCGCACAGCTCATGTGGATCGTGACGCCTGAAGCGCATCCGTTTGTGGCAATTGCGCTCAGCGCGTATGGCGCCACCATCGCCTCATTTTTAGGCGGCATCCATTGGGGCATTGGTCTGCGTCACAACGCACCCCAACGCAAGTTGCACATGGTGTGGGGTGTGGTGCCTTCGCTTGTGTCGTGGATCGCCGTCATCATGCCCGCTTACGCCGGCTTGCCTTTGTTGGCCGTACTGCTGGTCGCTTGCTATTTGGTCGATCGCAAAACTTGGCCCGAAACGGGCTTGCGGGATTGGATGACCATGCGCTTTCGTTTGACCGTGGTATCTACCTTGGCTTGTTTGCTCGGCGCGGCCGCAACCTAAAAATGCACTATCGCATCGAAGCCGCCGATTCACACGCGCATCTGTATGGTGTGACGCTCACCATCGCCCAACCTACCGCAGGACAACGTGTGTCGCTGCCGGTCTGGATTGCGGGCAGCTACATGGTGCGCGAGTTTGCCAAACAAATCACGGGTATCCGCGCGCGCCAAGGTCAACGCGCTGTCAGCGTGCAACAGCTTGACAAAGCCACCTGGACAATTGACTGCGAAGCCGATACACCCCTTACCCTGCATTACCAAGTGCATGCGCATGATGACTCAGTGCGCACGGCTTGGTTGACCGCCCAGCGCGGCTTCTTCAACGGCACAAGTTTGTGTTTGCAGGTCGAGGACAAGGCAGAGGTGCCGCACTATTTAGAGCTGGTGGCGGATTCGTTCCATCCGCAAGGCACAACACCCAAGCGGGCATGGCAAGTGGCCACCGGCCTCAAACCTGTCAAAACCGATCGCCAAGGTTTTGGCACCTATGTGGCGGCCGACTACGACGAACTGGTGGACTGCCCTGTAGAAATGGGGACGTTTTGGAGCGCCAGCTTTCAGGCGGGCGGCATCGAGCACCGCTTTGTGGTGGCAGGGGCCACGCCTACGTTTGACGGCGAACGCTTGGTGCGCGACGCACAAAAAATTTGCGAAACCGCCATTCGTTTTTGGCATGGCCACAAACGCTCGGCCACGCCACACAAACACTATGTTTTCATGCTCAATGCAGTGGCGAATGGCTATGGTGGCTTGGAGCACCGCAACTCCACGGCGCTCATTTGTAATCGCGCCGACTTGCCGCAAATCAACGATAGCAAGTCAACCGACGCGAAGCCAAGCGATGGTTACACCACGCTGTTGGGCCTCATCAGCCACGAGTATTTCCACACCTGGAATGTCAAGCGCTTGCGTCCCGCCGAATTTGCACGTTACGACTACACCCAAGAAAATTACACCGAACTGCTGTGGTTCTTTGAAGGCTTCACCAGCTATTACGACGACTTGCTGCTGCGTCGCGCAGGCCTGATTGACGATGCGCAATACCTGAAGTTACTCAACAAAACCATCAACCAAGTACTTCAAACGCCTGGTCGCGCGGTGCACAGCGTGGCGCAATCGAGTTTTGAGGCGTGGACCAAGTACTACCGCCAAGACGCCAACAGCCCCAACCTGACCGTGAGCTACTACACCAAGGGCGCGCTGGTGGCGTTGTGCCTTGACCTGACGCTGCGCCAGCACGGTGTGAAAAACCACAGCGTGTCGCTAGACGATGTGATGCGTGCGTTGTGGGCGCGTTGCTGCACTGGCCAACACACGGGCCCGATGACCGAAGCCGATGTACTAGCCGTACTGCAAGAACTCACAAGCCGCTCGTGGGCCAGCGAGTTCAAAGCCTGGGTGCACGGCACACGCGACTTGCCACTCGAAAAATTACTGGCTGCACACGGTGTGAAAGTGCAACACGACCCTGCCCAGCTGGCACAGCGCTTAGGACTACGTGTAGCGCAAGACCACAGCTTACAAATCAAAACCGTGCTCCTTAGCAGCGCAGCGCACAAGGCTGGCTTTGCGCCGGGCGACGAATGGCTAGGAGTGGAAGTGACGGGCAAAGGCGCCACATCACCTACCTCTGCTTGGCACCTCAAAAAGCTCGACGATTTGCAACTGTACGCAGGCACGGCCAAAAAAGTCACCGCGCTCATCAGCCGCGACCGTCAGTTGCTGCGCCTGTCCCTTGTTTTGCCTGACGCAAAGACCAACGGCACTTGGCGTCTCACGATTGACAACGCCAAACTGCTCAGTCGCTGGCTAGGCCTATAGTTCAGATAAAGATTTTCAACACACCTTTTCACATTTTTGGGAGCCACTGCATGAGCTACGAATTCATCACCGTCCACACCGAAGCCGACAAAGTGGGCGTCATCACCCTCAACCGCCCTAAACAACTCAACGCACTCAATGCAGGTTTGATGATTGAGCTAGGTCAGGCCCTTAAAGACTTTGATGCCAACGAAGCCATTGGCTGCATGGTCATCACGGGCAGCGAAAAAGCATTTGCCGCAGGTGCCGACATTGGCGCCATGGCCACCTACAGCTTTGCTGACGTGTACAAGAACGACTACATCACCCGCGACTGGGAAACCATTCGCAGTATTCGCAAGCCCGTCATCGCAGCGGTAAGCGGCTTTGCTTTGGGCGGCGGCTGCGAGCTGGCCATGATGTGCGACTTCATCATCGCCGCTGACAACGCCAAGTTTGGTCAACCCGAGATCAAACTCGGCATCATCCCAGGCGCAGGCGGCACACAGCGCTTGCCGCGCGCGGTGGGCAAATCCAAAGCCATGGACTTGGCGTTGACCGGCCGCATGATGGACGCCGCAGAAGCAGAGCGTGCCGGCTTGGTCAGTCGCGTGGTGCCGTTGGAAAAATTGATGGAAGAAACTTTGGGCGCAGCCCTCATGATCAGCGGCTACTCACACATCGCTGCGATGGCAGCCAAAGAGTCAGTCAACCGCGCATTTGAAGGCACCTTGGCTGACGGCGTGATGTTTGAGCGCCGCTTGTTCCACGCCTTGTTCGCCACAGCCGACCAAAAAGAGGGCATGGACGCCTTCGTCAACAAACGCCCTGCCGCCTTTACCAATCAGTAATGCAGCATAAAAGCCCACAATTTGTGGACTTTTAAACCCTCGTTACCATGCGGGCTATCTGAATCAGAAAGCACCGCATGGAACTCTTGACCGATCCGCAAACCTGGATAGCGTTTGCCACCCTCACAGCACTTGAGCTGGTGCTGGGCATCGACAACATCATTTTCATCTCCATCTTGGTGGACAAGTTACCACCTGAGAAACGTGAGCTGGCACGTCGTGTGGGCTTATTCATGGCCATGTTCATGCGCATTGGTTTGCTGCTGTTGCTATCGGTCATCGTGGGTTTGGTCGAACCTTTATTTACCGCGTTTGGCAAAGACATTTCAGGTCGCGATTTGATTTTGATTTCCGGTGGACTGTTCCTGATCTGGAAAAGCACGGGTGAAATTCACCAATCACTCGAAGGTGAAGAAGAGCACGATGGCAGCGCGGTCAAGGCCACCATGGCCGCCATAATTTTGCAAATCATGGTCATTGACTTGGTGTTCTCACTGGATTCCATCATCACCGCGGTCGGTATGGTGGACGAAGTGGCCATCATGATTGCTGCCGTTGTGGCCTCAGTGGGCCTCATGATGGCTTTTGCTACAAGCATTGGTCGATTTGTGTCAAACCACCCCTCCATCAAAATGCTCGCACTCACCTTCTTGGTGGTGGTAGGGGTGGTGTTGATGGCCGAGGGCTTGGGCCACCACATTCCTAAGGGCTACATCTACTTCGCCATGGCTTTCTCAGTGATTGTGGAAATGCTCAACATCCGCTTTCGCAAGCGTGCCAAAACAGTGGTGCAACTCCATCAAAGCACCCCCTGAACCAAAGGAATACGGCCACCATAGAATGGTTTGATGCAGCCGTCTGAAAAACTCAGCCTCGAAACACAAATTCTCATCACCCTGGCGTGTGCTGTTGCTTATTTTTATGCCTACCAACTAAACGCCCATTACTTCGAATGGCTTGAGTTTTCTCAAAACGTCAACTGGTTTTATATTCCAAGCGGCCTGCGCTTGCTGTTTGTGCTGGTGTTGACGCACATGGGTGCGTTGGGCATCACGCTGGGCTCTATCGCCATCAACTACATCGTTGGTGCGCCAGATGCGCATGTGTTCAATCTAGGCACCGCGCTGATATCTGGCGGCTCGCCTTATTTAGCCCGCCTCATCGCCATCCACCTCTTTCAACTCAACACTTGGCTGAACGGACTGAATGGGAAGACGTTTTTCAAAATCACGATACTCTTTGCATTGACCAATGCTTTGCTGCACCAAATTTGGTTCGTCTGCAATGGCAAAACGGACCATGTGATCACCAGTGGATTGGTCATGGCCATAGGCGATTGGTTTGGCACTGTGCTGGTATTGGCATGTGCAAGTTGCACCATCCAAGTCGTCAAGTCATTGAATCAAACCAAACTCTAAAAGACTCCAAAAGACATCAATGTTTTGATCGACAAAGAAAAAACCCACAGTCGTCAAACTGTGGGTTTTTATTTTGGTGGTGATAGGTGGATTTGAACCACCGACATCAGCATTATGAATGCTGCGCTCTAACCAACTGAGCTATATCACCGAATCTGCGCGAGATTGTAAA
>CANFZT010000100.1 GCA_947451565.1 Comamonadaceae bacterium
CAAATTCGGGCCGGGTCTTAGACGTTGGGGAGTTCTGGTGTGTGTGAGTCATCTGCCAATGCTACCGTGGGCAGCGGCACCGATGCACCCATCACCACAGTGTCCGACTCCGCACGCAGGGCTTCTAGCGCGCCCAAGCTGTAATGCGCAAACCACAAAGAAGTAAACGCAAACACCAAGGCATAAATCCAGATGGCCAAGGGAATCAGCACCAAAAATGCTGCGGCAAACAAAGCGCCAGAAGCCCATACCAAGCTAGGCAGCGCCCCGATGTAGCCTGTCAACACCCCCATCAACAACAACCAAACGCGATGCTTGCGGCCAATCTCCAAACGCTCGTCGCGACTGGCGTGCGCGACCAATGCGTCGTAGACCATCACCCGATAGCTCAGCCAACCCCAAATCAGCGGAGGCACGATGAACATCAAAGGCGGCACCACCCACAAAGGCAAAGAAATCAACATGGCCAACAAAGCGATCACGGTTGAACCCAAGGTCCAAGCCAAGCTCGTGAGCGTGGTTCCGCCATGCTTGAGCGCTAAGTGTGCAAAGCGACGTTGCACCACCAAGTCCACCAACGCAGGCGTCATCATCAAAGACACCGCCAACAAAGACACCACCACAAGGGCTGGCGTGATCGCAAAAATCACGACCAGCGGCACCATCACCGCTTGCAACTCACCCGCCCCGTTGTTTTGCAGCCAGTCCATCATGCTTTGCAGCACCTGCCAAGAGGCCAACATCTCGCGCACCCAGTCTTGCGTGGGCGCCCAATAGAAATACCCCCAACTGACCGACAACACCATCAACATGGCGAGCGGTAACAAAGAGAGGGTGATCACGCGCGGCATCAGGCAATAAGCCAGTGCGCGCCAAAAAGAATCCAAAAACAAACGCATGCCAAAAGCATACCGCAGTGCGTCAAGGTTCGGCAGAAAACCCCAAAGCGCGTATGAAACGTTTGATACCCAATAGCTGCTGCGACCAGAAACCTTCGCCGTAATCAACCCCAGCTTCCACTTGGTCACGGATGCCCGTGGGGTCAAAGCGTGGCTCAAAATTGGCAGTACCAAAGATCACATCCCACCATGGCAGAAGCACGCCGAAGTTGTGGCCGCCCAATGTGGCACCCTCTTCGGCCGCTTCACCTCGCACGGCCAGCTGCGGCGCAGACTCGTGCCCCAAACCAACCGCGTGGTGTAAGCGGTGAAAACGCGGACTGACCCACAAGCGTTCCCCCCACTTACCAAAATTCACACGCAAATTGGCATGTTGGAAGTTTTCAAACAGTTGGGTCATGGCGACCACGGCCACAAATTGCGTTGGTGCAATACCAATGAGCTGTGCCACGCACACCCAAATCACAGCGCCGATCAAGTCGTCCAGCAAGTGGTTGCGGTTATCGGTCCACTGCGTCATCTGGCGCTGTGAGTGGTGCACCGCGTGTAGTGCCCACCACCAGTGCCATTGGTGTTGGGCACGGTGCAACCAATAGTTGACGAAGTCAAACACGACCAAATAAATCACAAAGCTGGTGAACGGGCCATCGGTCACACCAGGCCACAAGTCTTCCAAATGAAAGGTGCCTATGCCGTGCACGCGCAGCTCGCCCATGAGCGTGTCCAGCACAGGCTCGACCCCAAAAAACAAAGCCACACGAAACACCCCCAAGCGGTGAATGAGGGTGTAAATCACATCGGTATGAACGGCGTGCGTGTCGGTCACGGCCTCCACAGGTCGCCAGCGCTGCAAGGGCCCAATCACCAGCAGCATGACCGCTATTTGTATCAACCCCACCAGCAACCAGCCTGTGCCATCAAACACATCTTCCAAGCGATTGCCCAAGCCCAACGCAAATGCAATGGGCTGCATCACGCCTTCATACAAAGCGGCTTGCGTGTTAGCAAAGAGGTCGATCAACGAGTCCATGCTTTGAATTGTGGATGGTCTTTGAGCGTTGCGAAACAAAACCCTTTGGCTTTGAGGCCTTCAATCAAAGGCTCTAACACCGCAGGTGCCCAGGGGTCTTGGCGCGACCAAATGCCTAAATGCGCCATCAAAATATCGCCTGAGCGGATGCTGTTCAAAGCACGTTGCAGCAACATGGCGTTGGAAAATTTGTCGCTAGGCAGCTCATCGCCTAGGAAGCCTGCATCGGCCCAAGCCACATGGGCAAATCCGCATTGCTTGGCAGCGTGCAACAGCGAGGGGGACGTTTTACCGCCGGGCGCACGGAACAAAGGCAAAGGCTTGGTGCCCGTGATTTGCTCTAAGCGCGTGTTGGCAAGTTGCAATTGATCGCAATACCGCTGACTGGTCCACACCTCGGTTTTGCCTTTTCTAGGCCCCGCCGTCGGTTGCATCTGCCAACTGCCGCGCGGCAAATCAGAACGCCAATACACATGGTCAAACGTGTGTGAGGCGAAGGCATGGCCTTCTGCACCACGGGCTTTCCACCAAGGTGCCCAGTGCTCGCCCAAGGAGCCATCACCTTCTTTGGTGAGTTCATTGGCGGCGAAAAAAGTAACTTTCACGTTTTGTCGGTTCAAGACCTCAGCAATCAACGGCGCCACACCCATGTGGCCCGTGTCAAACGTCAGGTACAAGGGCTTATCACAAAGCGCAGTTGCATGGGCGCCAGCAACGCTCAGAAAGAGCAAGAAGCCAAAGCTCAGGCAACGCATCGGTTTCAATACCGCTTCGCGTGATCCAAAGTCCAAATGCCGTGAGGCGATTTGCCGACTTTGACTTGCCGCACGAGTTGGCCCGTCGCGATATCAATCACGCTGACTTTTTTAATCCAACGCGATGAGACGAGCAACAATTTGCCATCGGCTGTCACTTCCATGCAATCTGGCCCCCCAGGCGCTTTGAATTGAGCCACCGATTCGAGCTTGGTGTAATCAATCTTGTTGACCGTGTTGGCCACACGATTGCCGACAAACACATGACGACCATCGCCCAAGGCACGGAAAGCATGTGCGCCCTCACCGGTTGGAATGTTCTTCACCAATTTGGCTTGCGGGCCCGTGACGTCATACACCTCCACATGATCACCACCGGTCAGGCCAACCAGCAAGTGTTTGTCATCTGGCGTGCCAAACACGTCCGCAGGCATTTCACCTGTTTTGACACGCCACTTCAAAGTTTGCGTCGCCAAGTCCACGGCCACCAACTCGTTGCTGTCTTGCATGGTGGCGTAAGCGGTCGTGCTTTTGGTGTCAATCCAAATGTGGCTGGGCGTTTTGCCAGAGGGAATGCGCTTGGCCAACGCCAACTCTTTGCCATCCCAACGGTAAATGTCGATGTGGTTCAACCTGTTGGCCACCGTAACAAACCATTTCATATCTGGAGAGAAGCGCAACTGGTAGGGGTCTAGCGTGCCGCGGACCACGCGTTGCACTTGGGCCGTTCGCGGGTCAATAAAGGTCAGGGAATCGCCACCGGCATTGGCCACGATGACCGAGGCTTCATCGGGCGTGAGGTAGATGTGGTGCGGCTCTTTGCCTGTGGCAATGCGGCGCGTTTCTTTCCACGTTGCAGAGTCGATCACACTCACATTCGCATCTTGCGAGTTCAGTACAAAAATGGGGTTACCCGCTTGTACAGCTGGGGTTGCCGCCAACAGCAGCACACTGGCCAAAGCCAGCGTTAAACGTTGAATCAAAAACACAAAAAACACCTTGGAAAATCTACTCTCAGTGTAACGAGCTAGGCGATGTCCACCGGTGTGAAGGGCTTCAATTCAAACAAAATCCGTTTGACCCAGCGCAAGGAAGCTAAAAAAGCTGAGTGAAGTTAAGCGTTTGTCGCTAGCAACTTCAGCTCATCCTCACTCAGCCAGCGCCACTGACCTGGCGCCAAATCAGCTGGCAAGGGCATCGCACCGATTTGTGAACGGTGCAGCCCCACCACTTTGTTGCCCACCGCCGCCAACATGCGTTTGACTTGGTGGTACTTGCCTTCGGTCAGGGTCAGACGTAAGTGATGCTCAGACACGGCGATGCATGCGGCGGCTTGCACGGGTTTGGGTGAATCGTCCAGCACCACGCCGTCGAGCAGGCGTTGCACTTGTTGGGCGTCCAGCGGGTCGTCCGTGGTCACCTCGTATACCTTGGGCACATGATGACGGGGTGAACTCATGCGATGAATCAGCGGACCATCATCCGTCAACACCAACATACCTGTGGTGTCTTGGTCCAAGCGTCCCACCGCTTGCACACCTTGCACGGCACTTTTTTGCGGACGTTGGCGCAACGCTGGCGGCAGCAAGGTGTAGAGGCTGGGCCAAGCGGAAGGTTTATGCGAACACTCATAGCCCGCAGGCTTGTGCAACAACACATAGGCTTTGGCGTGGTAAGGCCACGGCACACCCTGGACCGAATACTGAAGACCTTTGTGAACCGCCAAGTCTTGCAACGCATCGTCACAGGTGACCAAGCCCTCGCCAAAATCGACCTGAACATAGCCTTGCTGAATGAGGCCCGCGCAAATACGACGCGTACCAAAACCTTGGGAATACAAAATATCTTGCAATTGCATGGCTCAATCGTAAACTGAACTCACTATGAAACCCAGCTCACACTATTTGCAATGTCATGGCTTCAACATCCACTACACCGCTTGGGGGGATGCGTCATTGCCCGTGGTCATTGCGTGGCACGGTTTGGCCCGAACCGGCCGCGACTTTGATGCACTGGCCGAGCAGCTCGCTGCGCACTACCGCGTGATTTGCCCCGACACCATTGGTCGAGGCCTGAGCCAATGGAGCCATGCACCTCAAAACGACTACAGCTTTGCCATCTACGCCCGAATCACGCTGGATTTGATGGAGGCATTGAAGATTGAGAAAGCCCACTGGATTGGTACCTCTATGGGCGGTGCATTGGGCTTGGTATGCGCTGCGGCGATAGAGCTTCCTGCGTTCAAAGGCCGCATTCAAAGTCTCGTGTTGAATGACATTGCGCCGGAAATTTCAGCGGCGGCGGTAGACCGCATCAAGGCTTATGCAGGCGAACCACCGGCGTTTGACACAGTGCCCGAATTGGAAGCATTTTTCCGCCAGGCCTATGCACCGTTTGGCTTTCAAACCGATGCGCAGTGGACACACTTGACCGAGACATCCACCCGCCGCTTGCCCGATGGCCGCGTCACCCCACACTATGACCCCAACATCACGCAACAGTTTTTTCGCGAAGTCCCCGAGTACCCCATGTGGAACGAATACGACGCGCTCGACATTCCAGTGATGGTGATGCGCGGTGCCAACTCAGATTTAATTTCCCCCGACACCCTCCAAACCATGCATACGCGTGGCCCAGGTAGCAAAGGCTTGCTCCGTACAGAAGAAATTCCAGGCTGCGGCCATGCCCCTGCGTTGAATGTGCCTGCGCAATGGCAGTTGGTGATGGATTTTTTAAAAACGGTCAACTAAGCAAGCAGGGTTGAATCTTGCGGAGACACCCACAAGGGGTGCTTGTGCATCACGGCTGCAAACGCCTCTGAATTTTCAAATGCCGCCAACCACTGCGCCAACTGCAGCCAAGGCTGCGCATCAAACCAAGCACGATCAGTACGGGCAAACTGACGCACAAAGGGGGCCACACATGCATCCAGCAAACCCCAGTGCTGGCCAGACAAATACGTTTTGCCTTGCAAGTGCGCTTGCCAACGCATCAACACCTGTGCACCTTGCGCGCGGTGCTGCAAACCATCTGTCAAACCAAAACGCTGTGGGTATTTGTAGCGGTCTAGATGGGCTTTGAATTCACCGTCGTTCAAGGCAATGCCGTCGTGGGTAAAGGCCCAGGCATCGGCGGTCGTGGGTAACCAAGCTTGCACATCTTGGTGCTGCAGCGCCCACAGCATGATGTCTAGGCTTTGCTCTAACACATCCCCCGTGGACAAACACAACACCGGCACCGTTGCCTTGGGCGAGACTGCTAGCATTTCGGCGGGTTTGGCTTTCAGCGCCACTTCACGATGCTCATACGCCACGCCGCTGGCGCGCAAAGCCAGGCGTGCGCGCATAGCGTAAGGACAGCGGCGAAAAGAATAAAGAACATGCATAAAAAGAAATTCAAGTAACCAAAGCGTCAGTCTGTGGTGGCGAAAGCAAATGTGATCAGGAAGAATAGGCTGTGCAACACATCTTAAAACAGGCATGCGCAGGCCAACTCAGGAGACAAAGCATGAAACGTCGTCATTTTTTTCAAAACTCAGCCCTCGTCACGTCTGGTGCATTGGTGGGATGCGCCACACCCGGAATCGCTGCCAACGGACCGAAAACGCCGTTTGCGGTGCCCGCCACCTACATTCCTATCGTTGGCTCGGATGAGATGTTCCCCGTGCGTCGCATCTATTGCATTGGTCGCAATTACGCAGCACACGCCCGCGAAATGGGCTCAGACCCAACGCGTGAACCACCGTTCTTTTTTCAAAAGCCCACCGATGCCATTCAGTACGTGGCGACCGGCATAGTGGCTGACCACCCCTACCCCAGCCTCACTAAAAATTACCACTACGAAGCCGAATTGGTCGCTGTGCTGGGCAAAGGCGGTCGCAACATTGCTGTCGACAAAGCGCTCGACTTGGTTTATGGCTACACCTTGGGTTTGGACATGACACGCCGCGATTTACAGCGCGGCATGGGCGACCAAAAGAAACCTTGGGAAATTGGCAAGAGCTTTGACAAATCGGCCCCCATCGGTGCTGTGCACAAAGTGGCGCAAACGGGTCACTTTAGCAAGGGTGATATTTGGCTCAAAGTCAACGGACAAGTGAAACAAAAGGCCGATTTGAACCAAATGATTTGGTCAGTTGCAGAGCAAATCAGCAAGCTCTCAGAAGCGTTTGAGCTGTTCCCAGGTGACATCATCTACGCAGGCACACCTGAAAATGTGGGGCCTGTGGTGCGCGGTGATGTGATTGAAATGCACATCGACGGCTTGCCCAATCTCAGCGTGAAGATTGTTTAATCCGCATCGTCAATCTTCCAAGTGGGTAACCGCCATTCAAAATGCAACGCAGCCAAACGCAACAGCGTGACCGTGGCGGCGGCAATGGCAACGACCGCATTAGGGTCAAAGCCCAAGTCGTGCAAGACCACCACCACCCAGCCCCCCGCAAACGCGCACACCGCGTAAGGGTGGTGGTCATGGAAGGCCGTGGGGATTTCGTTGCACACAATGTCACGCAACACGCCGCCAAAGGTGGCAGTGATAACGCCCATCAACACGGAGATGAGCGCCGGCATCTGCAAGCTCAACGCGATTTGCGTGCCACTGGCAGCGAACAGACCTAGCCCCAACGCATCAGGCCATTGCATGGATTTTTGGGTGGGTTTGAAATGTTTGGCACGCATCAGCACCATGGCTGCAATGCACAGCGCCAAGACCGACCACAAATACCAAGACTGCTCAATCCAAAACAAGGGGCGACGGTCCAGCAACACATCGCGCAGCGTGCCGCCGCCAAAGGCTGCCACACTGGCCACGGCACAGACACCCACCGCATCTAGTTTTTTTCGGGCAGCTTCCATCACACCAGACAAGGCAAAAGCCACTGTGCCTGCAATTTCAATGCTCGTTTGCACCCCTGATAGGGTTTGCGTTGTCAAGACATCCATTCTTGAAGCCCTTGTTTAGCCAACCAAAAAGTTGAGTGTCGCATCTTCAACCCCTGTTTTCAGCCCCCCTTCGACTTGCTGCGAAAATAGCGCTATGACGTACAGCGTGAAAGAAATGTTCTACACCTTGCAAGGTGAAGGTGCCAATGCCGGGCAACCTGCGGTGTTTTGCCGTTTTGCGGGCTGCAACCTGTGGAGCGGCCGCGAAGAAGACCGCAGCTCTGCCATTTGCCAGTTCTGCGACACCGACTTTGTGG
>CANFZT010000101.1 GCA_947451565.1 Comamonadaceae bacterium
GAAGGTGAAGAAGGGGATGGCCAACAACAAGTCGTGGCTGAGAATGCCAAAAATATGCAAGGGCAAGTTGGACATGAAGCTCACGGGGAACCAGTCCATGCTGATGGCGAAGAGACCACAAGCCAAGCCTAAAAACGCCAGCGAGAACGCGACGGGGAAGCCAATCAACATCGTCAGCACAAGGCCGCCGAACATGATGGGTGCGAAGTTTTCCATTTGCATGATCGTGAGTCCTTATTGCACTGGCTTTTCGTAGTGCGTGTCCATTTCAAACTTGCCTTGCAAGTAAGCCACGCGCTTGATGATTTCACTCAAACCTTGCAGGAACACCCAACCAAAGCCCAAGGGGAGGAGGAGCATGGCGGGCCAGCGAATCAGGCCGCCTGCATTGCTGGACATTTCGTTGGTGACAAGCATCTTGAGGAACAAGGGAAAGCTCAACCAAGCCAACATGCCCATTACGGGAAGCAAGAACACCACCAGCCCAAACAAGTCCACATAAACGGGGGCGTTGTGCTTAAGCTTGCCGTAGAACAAGTCCACGCGCACATGTTCGTTGAGTTTGAGCACCAACGGTGCCCCCAACATGACCGTGACGGAAAACAGATACCACTGAATTTCGAGCCAGCCGTTTGAGCTGATGTCAAAACCATAGCGGATGAATGCATTGCCTGCTGAAATAAGCGCCGCAGCCAGTACGCTGAAGGCCGCAACGTGGCCCAATTGCTCACTGATGCGGTCAACGCCTAATGCAAATTTAAGAAATTTTGACACTGAGTGCCTCCGTTTTTTGCCAACCTGTAATGTTAACAAGACTAAGGCTTTGTCAGACCCTTTCGGATTGAAGTTTTCTCTCGGCGTTTGAAATTAGTTCACGACAATTACAGGGTATTAACTGATTTGCTTTGGGCGATTTTTAAAGGTCCACCACGGCAGTAGCTGGCTCAGGGATTGCACCTGACCGCTGTCTTGGGCTTGGTAGCCAGGCAGGGCGTTGAGGGCTTCGTGCCAAGTGACTTCTTGCAACAAGCTGCGCAGGGCTTGCGTTGCTGGGGTGTCTAGGGCTGATTTCAGGCAAACCAAATGGAACTGTTCTTGTACCAAGGGCACAAAGCCAAGGCCGCGCGTGCGCGCGGTGCTTTCGATACCTAGGCCCACGTCACAGCGACCGGAGGCGATGGCCTCTGCCAAAGCGTTGTGCGAGGGCTCTTCATCGGGCCAGTTGTTCAGATCGTTTGTGGTGAGCTGGTCCTTGGCGAGCAAATCGTCGAGCAACACGCGGGTGCCCGTCCCTGGGCTACGCTGCACAAAGCGGGCACGGCTGCGAGCGACATCAGTCAAGCTGTGGAGTTGTTTGGGGTTGCCACTGGCTGTGATGAGGCCTTGTGTACGTGTGGCAAACCCAATGATTTTGTGCAAACCCGGCTGTAGCAAGTCCCGGTAGGCCCGGGCCGTGTGCGAGTCTGGGTTGGGATGCACTTGTGTGTGAAAGCCCGCCAACGTGCAACGCCCTTCGTTGAGGGCGCGAATGGCGTCTACGCTGCCGCAAAAGCGAATGTCTAGGTGCAAACCTGTGCTGGCTGCTTGTTCGCGTAAACGCGGCAGGGCATCGTCGTGACTGGCGTAGAGCGTGAGCACATGGGCGGCGGGGTCGAACGCGACCGCAAAGGTTCGTTCAAGATCGGCGCGCAGGGCTTCCAGCTGGGGTACCAAGCGGGCTTGGGTCAAGCGTTCTGCCCACATCAGTTTGTCGCCAAATTCAGTCAATCTAGCGGATTGGCCTTTTTCCCAAACAATGAGTTCGTGACCGAGCAGCTCTTCCCAGCGTTTGAGTTCCCCCCACACATGGCGGTAGGACAGACTGAGTTGTCGTGCCGCTGCCGAAATAGACCCCTGTTCAGCCACCGCTTGCAGCAGTGCCATGAGTGGATGACTGAGCAATGCAGCGTCTTTGCCAGGATTGCTTTCAGCATCGCTGCGGTGGCTGAGGGTGTAATGAAGGTGAACGCTATGCACGACTGAACATATGGTGGGGTTTTAGGTAGCTGACTACGATAACTGAAGTTTTATTTGTTTTATGACGACCTTCACCGATACCGCCATTACGGCCTTACAGCTTCTCACACAACTCGACCCCGTGCTTTGGTCCATAGTCGGCCGCTCCCTTTGGGTGAGTGTGCTGGCAACGGCGATCGCCTGTAGTCTGGGCGTGGGGTTGGGCGCTTGGTTAGGGGTAGCACGGTTTGCTGGACGCGATGTGTGGTTGACCGTGCTCAATACCCTGCTGGCACTGCCCTCGGTGGTGGTGGGTTTGCTGGTGTATTTGCTGTTGTCACGCACGGGGCCCTTGGGTTCTTTGGGCTGGTTATTCAGTCTCAAGGCGATGGTGCTGGCGCAAGCCGTGTTGGTGCTGCCGGTGGTCATGGCGTTGACCCGCCAATGTGTGGAAGATGCCGAGCGTAATCACGGCGAGCAATTGCAATCCTTGGGGGCCAAGCCATGGTTGCGCAGTGTGCTGCTGGCTTGGGATGAGCGGTACGCCTTGCTGACGGTTTTGATTGCGGCATTTGGCCGTGCCATTTCGGAAGTTGGTGCTGTCATGGTGGTGGGCGGCAACATCGAAGGCTTCACGCGGGTGATGACCACCTCGATTGCACTGGAAACCAGCAAGGGTGATTTGCCTTTGGCTTTGGCGCTGGGCTTGGTTTTGATGAGCGTGGTGCTGCTACTGAACGTGTGTATTTCGGCATTGCGCCGTTGGCGACAGCGCACGGATGGCTCTGGGTCTGACCCTGTGCAAGGGGTGCTGGCATGAGCGCGGCTTTGAGCCTCAGCGATGTGTCGGTGCAATTCGGCACGCATCTGGCTTTGCAAGATGTCAATGTATCCATGCAAGCGGGCGAGCGCGTGGCTTTGGTCGGGGCGAACGGTTCTGGCAAAAGCACGCTGTTGCGTGTGGCGCATGGCTTGCTCAAGGTGTCGCGCGGTCAAGTGTCGGTGGCGAGTGAGGTGAACCAAGCCATGGTGTTTCAGCGCCCGCATATGTTGCGGACATCGGTGCTGCGCTTTGTGGTGTGGGGCTTGTGGTTGCAAGGCACGGCTTGGCGTGACGCGCATGTTCGCGCAGCGCAGGCCTTGGAACGCGTGGGCTTGCAAGACATGGCTGAACGTTCAGCACGCACGTTGTCTGGTGGACAGCAGCAACGTTTGGCTCTGGCCCGCGCATGGGCCTTGCGGCCCGATTTTGTGTTGCTAGACGAACCGACTTCCAGTTTAGACCCGCATGCCAAACGTGAGGTCGAGCGTTTGTTGGCAGATTGGGTAGCCGCCTCAAAGGTGAGTCTGATGTTCAGCAGTCACAACTTGGGCCAAGTCAAACGCTTAGCGACGCGAGTGATTTATTTAGAAGCGGGTCGCGTGTTGGCAGATTTGCCCGTGGATGAGTTTTTTAACCGACCTTTGGGTAAGACCCATCCCGAGGCGCATTTGTTTTTAAAAGGAGAGTTGGGATGACCCGTCGCACACATTTGTTCTCGTTGGCCAGTTTATTGGCCGTGGCTTTGACCTTGGGGGCAAGCTCTGCGCAGGCCCAAGCGCCAAGCATCGTGATGGCGTCCACCACGTCGACCGAGCAGTCTGGTTTGTTTGCTCACCTCTTGCCTGCGTTTAAACAAGCGTCTGGCATAGACATCAAAGTGGTGGCCTTGGGCACGGGTCAAGCCTTAGACACGGGCCGTCGTGGCGACGCTGATGTGTTGTTTGTGCATGACCAAGCGGCGGAAGAAAAGTTTGTGGCCGAAGGCTTTGGCGTCAAACGCTACCCTGTGATGTACAACGACTTCGTGCTGGTCGGTCCTGCCAGTGACCCTGCTAAAACACGCGGCAAAGACATTGTGTCGGCCTTGCAAAAGGTGACCAGCACGCAAGCCGGTTTTGTGTCACGCGGGGACAAAAGCGGCACACATGCCGCCGAACTGCGTTACTGGAAACTGGCAGGCTTAGACAACAAGGGTGCAGGCTACAAAGAGTGTGGTTGCGGCATGGGGCCTGCGTTGAACATTGCCTCATCTACCGGTGCGTATGCGTTGACTGACCGTGGCACATGGCTGAACTTCAAAAACCGTCAAGACCTGCAAGTGCTGGTGGAGGGCGATAACCGCTTGTTCAACCAATACGGTGTGATGGTAGTCAACTCCGCCAAGCACCCGCATGTCAAAGTCGACTTGGCGCAGAAGTTTGTGGACTGGGTGGTGTCACCTGCAGGGCAAGCATCCATCAATGGCTACAAGATTGGCGGCGAGCAGCTGTTTTTTGCCAACGCCAACAAATAAGCACTCACTGTGCGGCTACGATTCGGGCATGAGCATCGCATCTTTAGTTCGTATGCCCCTGATCGATGCGCCAAGCGCACAAGCCATGTTTGCCTATGCGCAGCGCTTGGCGATAGAGCAGGGTCTCACGTTAAGAGCCCCGCCACCTGAGCCCACCACCTGCTGTGGACGTGGTTGCCATGGCTGTGTGTGGGAAGGTTTTTTTGCGGCGGCCACGTTCTGGCGTGAAGATGCATTAGAGGCTTTGGTTTGTGCTTCGCTTAAGCCTGCATCTATGGCTTAGCGTTGAACGTTTCACCGTTGACGGTCAAGCCTTCTTTTGAAAACTGCTGAGCTTTGTTTTGGCGAATGCCTGAGACGCGTTGCATCAGGTCGGGCCAGTCTTTGAATGGCCCTTGTGTGCGGGCTTTGATCACCTTGGCGCTGAGCGCGGGGCCCATGCCTTTGATGCTGTCTAGCTCGGCCTCATTGGCTTGGTTGATGTCGAGTGCGAAAGCTGAACTGCTGGCAAGCAGCAAGGCTAGTAAACCTAGCCCCAAGCTGCGTTGACATGTCTTTAATACCGAGCCAACGCAGAACTTGTCGGGCCAGGTGTTCATGTGTGGGCTGCTTACTTGCTCAAGGTTGCCATGTATTGTGTGACACCGCTTTGCACATCGGCAAATGAGTGATCGCAGCCGCTGGCGCGCAGGTGGGTCAGGTCAGCTTGCGTGTAGCACTGGTACTTGCCACGCAAGGCGTCGGGGAAAGGCACGTATTCGATCAAGCCTGCTTGGGCAGCGCCTTCCAAGTCGAGAGCTGCTTCACCTTTTTTAGCACGCATGGCGTTGACCACAGACAACGCCACATCGTTGAAAGGCTGAGCGCGGCCTGAACCGAGGTTGAAGATGCCAGACTTGTCTGGGTTGTCTAAGAACCACAGGTTCACGGTCACCACGTCGTCAATGAAGACGAAGTCGCGCATCTGCGCACCTTGCGCATAGCCACCGTATTCGCCAAACAACTTCACTTTGCCTTCGGCATTGAATTGGTTGAACTGGTGGAACGCCACACTGGCCATGCGACCTTTGTGTTGCTCGCGTGGCCCGTAGACGTTGAAGTAGCGAAAGCCCACCACTTGACGCTTGAATTTTTTGAAGTTGTTGTTGCACTCCAAACGCATGCGTTGGTCAAACAACAACTTGGAGTAGCCGTACACATTGAGCGGCAACTCGTACTCAGGTGTCTCAATGAAGGTGTCGCTGCCGCCGTAGGTAGCTGCGGATGAGGCGTAGAGCAAGCGTGTGCCACTTTGTTGGCAAGCGTTGAACAAACCACACGACAGCGTGTAGTTGTTGTCCATCATGTACTTGCCGTCGCTTTCCATGGTGTCGCTGCAAGCGCCTTCGTGGAACACGGCTTCGACTTTGCCGAAGGCGTTTTCGGCAAAGAGTTCATAGAACACATCTTTGTCGAGGTAGTCGGCAATTTGTCTGTCGGCGATGTTGCGAAACTTGTCACCTTCCGTCAGGTCATCGACCGCAATGATGTTGGTGATACCGCGAGCGTTCAAACCCTTGATGATGTTACTGCCGATAAACCCAGCGGCGCCTGTGACGACAATTTTCATAACTTCTCCTGTGGCACTGAGGCCTTTACTTAGCCCATCAATTCTTCGTAACTCACGGTGGCAGTGCCAAACTTGCCCACCACCACACCGCCAGCTTTGTTGGCCAAAGGCATGGCTTCACGCAACGTCAAGCCAGCCGCCACAAGGGTGGCCAAGGTGGCAATCACGGTGTCGCCGGCACCTGTCACATCAAACACTTCGCGCGCTTGTGCGGACACACTCAATTCACCTTGCGCATCGAACAAGGTCATGCCTTCTTCGCTGCGGGTGAGTAGCAGGGCGTCCAGTTTGAGTTCTTGGCGTAGGGCATGGGCTTTTTGTTTCAGCTCAGTTTCGCTGCTCCATTTGCCAATGACTTGTTCCAGCTCGGCGCGGTTGGGGGTGATGCAAGTGGCACCCGCATAGCGCGAATAATCGCTGCCCTTGGGGTCAATCATCACAGCTTTGCCTGCGGCACGGGCTGCCGCAATCATTTGTGACACATGGGCTAAGCCGCCTTTGCCGTAGTCTGAGAACAGCACCACGTTGTGAGCGGGCAGCAGTTGCATGAACTGATCGGTTTGCGAGGCCAGCACTTCGTTTTGTGGCGTGTTTTCAAAGTCCACGCGCAGCAGTTGTTGCTGGCGACCAATGACGCGCAGCTTGACGGTGGTTTTGAGTTGGCTGTCGCGGCCTAAGTGCGGCGCGATGCCTGTTTTGGCGACCAAGTCTTCTAGCAAATGGCTGGCTTCGTCGTCACCCACCACCGAGAGCAAAGAAGCTTGTGCCCCCACGCTCACCACGTTGTAAGCCACGTTGGCACAGCCACCCAAACGGTTTTCTTCACGGGTGATGCGCACCACGGGCACGGGCGCTTCGGGGCTGATGCGATCGACGGCGCCATACCAGTAGCGATCGAGCATCACATCGCCCACGACCAAGACATGGGCTTGGCTGAGTTGTTGTTGGCTGATGGTCATAGTTCCTCCACGCGTCGAGCGGGGTAGCTGTCCCAAGCTTGGCAGCCGGGGCATTGCCAAAAGTGTTGGCTGGCTTCAAAGCCACAAGCCGCGCAGCGGTAGCGTTGCAGCGGCTTGGCTGCACGCTCCAGGGCGCGTTGAACTTGTGGGTGAAATTCTTCGTGTTCGAATTTTTCGTTGGCAATCCACTGTGTGGCAGCGACCAACGAGGGCTCACGTTCTAAGTGCTTGCCAAACAAGCTGCCGGTGTTGGCTTCACCTTGTGCTTTGCGCAGTGTGACAATCGCGTTGAGCACATCAAGCGATGCGGTTTTAGCGTAGCTGGTTTCCAGCAACGCCAAGGCTTTGGGGGTGCAGTTCAGTGTTTGCGCCAAATCGGCGAGCTTCGGTGCGAGCAAAGGCAAGGAAGCAGGGACTTGCGTGGCTAAGCTTTCTAGCGTCGCATAGGCTTCAGAGGTGCGACCTGTTTGTGCGTAGGTCTTTGCCAAGGCCATGCGCGCCCGCGCATTTTGTGGCGCAGCTTCTGTGGCTTGTTTTAACAAACCCACCACTTGGTCGGTATGTTGCGCCACATCGAGGCTTTCGGCTTCTTCGCACAGGTAATGCGCCAAGCGGCCTTGGAAGCTACCTTGGTTGCTGTCACCTAGTTTTTTGGCGATGACAG
Source organism: Comamonadaceae bacterium (assembly GCA_947451565.1). Classification (GTDB taxonomy): domain Bacteria; phylum Pseudomonadota; class Gammaproteobacteria; order Burkholderiales; family Burkholderiaceae_C; genus Limnohabitans. Next base: position 7,564 of record CANFZT010000101.1, read on the forward strand.
AGGCTTTGGCCCAATCGCGTGAACGTTCATAAATGCTTAGCAAGGCTAGGTGAGCTTGGGCTTGGTGTGCCGTGCCTTCGAGTTTGGTGAGCGCATCTTCGGCTCTGTCGAGTAAGCCGGCTTTGAGGTAGTCCAAGGCGAGGGCGTGCTGAGCCCGATCGCGGTCAGCTTGGCTCAAGTCGCCGCGTGACAACAGGTGTTGGTGCACACGGACAGCGCGCTCGTATTCGCCACGACGGCGAAACAGGTTGCCTAAGGCAAAGTGCAGTTCAGACGTGTCGGGGTCGTGTTGCACGGCCTCGATGAAGGC
>CANFZT010000102.1 GCA_947451565.1 Comamonadaceae bacterium
CTCATTGGCAAAGCCGCCAACGACGTGATGATTTGCACCTTCCACGCCTTAGGTGTGCGCATGCTGCGCCAAGACGGCGGCGCGATGGGGCTGAAGCCACAGTTCAGCATCATGGACAGCGCAGACGTGACCGGCATTTTGAAAGATGCGGGCGGCACCACCGACGCCGCCACCGCACGCCAATGGCAATGGACCATCAGCTTGTGGAAAAACATGGGGTTGAACTCAGCCCAAGCCTTGGCCTTGGCCAAAGACGACCACGAGCGCATCATCGCCAAAATCATGGCGCGCTACGAAGAACGCCTCAGCGCCTACCAAAGCGTGGACTTTGATGATCTGATTGGCCTGCCCTTAAAGCTGCTACAAGAGCACGAAGAAGTGCGTCTGAAATGGCAAGACCAACTCGGCCATGTGCTGGTCGACGAATACCAAGACACCAACGCCACCCAATACGAAGTACTCAAGTGCTTGGTGGGCCCAGACCACGCCAGCGCTCGCTTCACCGCCGTGGGTGACGACGACCAATCCATCTACGGCTGGCGCGGTGCCACGCTAGACAACTTGCGCAAACTGCCCCAAGACTTTCCGACCTTGAAGGTCATCAAGCTGGAGCAAAACTACCGATCCACCAGCGCCATCTTGCGTGCGGCCAACAACGTCATTCAACTCAACCCCAAGCTGTTTCCCAAAACCTTGTTCTCCGAACTCGGCGAAGGTGAACCCGTGCGCGTGGTAGATGCCGACAACGAAGAGCACGAAGCCGAACGCGTGGTGGCCCGCATTCAATCGCTGCGCGCTGGCACCGAGGCCGGCGCCAGCGGTCACCGCGAGCTGCAAGACTTTGCTGTGCTGTACCGGGCCAACCACCAGGCGCGCATCTTTGAAAAAGCGCTGCGCAAAGCGCAAATTCCCTACAAGGTGTCCGGTGGCCAAAGCTTTTTTGACCGCGCCGAAATTCGCGACTTGTGCGCTTGGCTGCGCCTATGGGTGAACAACGACGACGACCCTGCCTTCTTGCGCACCGTCACCACGCCCAAACGCGGCATTGGCCACCAAACCTTGGCCACGCTTGGTCAGTTTGCCAGTCAGTACAAACTCAGCATGTTTGAGGCCTTGTTCAGCAACAGCTTGCCTTCGGTGCTCAATGCGCGCGCCTTGGGCAGCCTGCACGAATTTGGTCGTTATGTGAACGACCTCGAATTTCGCGCACGCCTCACCACGGGCGCCGAAGATGCGCGCGCGTTTCTGACCGATTGGCTCAAAGACATTGGTTACGAAAAGCACCTCTACGATGCGGAAGAAAGCGAAAAAGCCGCCGCCTCGAAATGGAGCAACGTGATGGAGTTTTGCGACTGGATGGCCCAGCGCTGCGGCGGCCAGATAGACGACACCGCAGGTGTGACCTCTGGCAATGAAGTGAAAAACTTGCTCGAAGTGGCGCAGACCATCGCCTTGCTGTCGACGCTGACCGAGCGCGAAAAAGACCAAAACGTGGTCACCCTCTCGACCCTGCACGCCTCCAAAGGTTTGGAGTGGCCACACGTCATGCTGGTGGGCGTGACCGAAGGCATGCTGCCCTTCAAACTCGACGACGAACCCGGCACCGAACAAACCAACGAAAACATCGCGGTGCGCCTACAAGAAGAACGCCGCCTCATGTACGTGGGCATCACCCGAGCGCAGCGCTCACTCTCGGTCAGCTGGACACGCAAGCGTAAAAAAGGCCGCGACATGATTGCGGCCCAACCCAGCCGCTTCATCGCGGAAATGGACTTGAGCAAAGACACTATCAAAGAAGACCCACGCGAAAAGCTCAAAGCCTTGCGGGCTGAGTTTGCGCAGCGCGCTAGCGTGGCGTCGGCTGAAAGTGCTGCGAATAAGTAAGCAGGCCGAGAAACAAAAAAGCCTCAGTGCGAAACACTGAGGCTTTTTGTTTTGGTGGCCTGGGGCAGAATCGAACTGCCGACACGCGGATTTTCAATCCGCTGCTCTACCAACTGAGCTACCGGGCCGAGAGCAATATTGTAACACTCTATGCGAGGGTTATTAAATTCAAGCCAAGCGTTTGGCTTTAGACAGGTCAACACCCAGCTGTTTGAGCTTGCGATACAGGTGTGTGCGCTCTAGGCCCGTTTTGTCAGCGACGCGGGTCATGGAGCCACTTTCTTGCGTGAGGTGGTATTCAAAATAGGCGCGCTCAAAGGCATCACGGGCGTCACGCAGGGGCTGTTCCAAGTCAAAACTTTGGTGTGTCGGGGGCAATACCACGGCTTGCGGGGTATCCAAGGCAGCAGGCGCCTCTTTGCTTACGCTCGAACCCAGCTTTGCAGAGGCCGAGGCCGGGGGCTTACGCGCCAGCCCTTGCTCCACCGCTTTGAGCAGTTTTTGCATGGTGATCGGCTTCTCCAAGAACGCTTGGGCGCCAATGCGCGTGGCCTCAACGGCCGTGTCAATGGTGGCGTGACCACTCATCATGATCACAGGCATGTTCAGCAAGCCCGCGCCGGCCCATTCTTTAAGCAAGGTGACGCCATCTGTGTCTGGCATCCAAATGTCGAGTAAGACCAAATCGGGACGTGCGGCTTGGCGAGCCATGCGCGCTTGTGCGGCGTTTTCTGCAACTTCAACCGCATGACCTTCGTCGTTGAGGATCTCAAACAAGAGGTCCCGAATGCCCAACTCGTCATCCACCACCAGAATGTTTGCCATGTCTAAATTTGTCTCGCTGAATTAAATAAGTAGGTTTTGTTGCGATTCTGCAACTTGGAATGATAACGACACTTGCGCACCAACCACCCGCCCCTGCAATCCACGATTTTTTAAGTCAATTCGCGCCGAATGTTCGTCGGCTATTTTTTTCACCACAGCCAACCCTAGACCCGTGCCACGCGACTTGGTGGTGACGTAAGGCTCAAACGCGCGGTTGAGAATTTTGGGCGGAAACCCCGGCCCATTGTCTCGCACCACCAAACGCACACGTCCCGATGTTGGCACCCATTGCGTCGCAATCGACACCATGGGGTGAGCTTGCCCCTCTGTCGCGTCTTGCGCGTTTTGCAACAAGTTGTGCACCACTTGGCGCAGTTGCTGCGCATCACCCTGAATGATGGGGCAAGCGGCATCTAGCTGGGCATATACCGGCACAGAGGCGTTTTCTGCGCCGTAAAGCTGCATGACGTCTTGCACCAAAGCATTGAGGTCTAGGGGTTTGAGTTCTGCAACGGGCAAGCGTGCGTAATCACGAAACTCATTTACCAAGCGCTTCATGGCATCGACTTGGTCGACGATGGTCTTGACCGACTTATTCAAAATCAATTGCTCAGGCTCTTGCAATTTACCCGTGAGCTTGATTTCCAACCGCTCTGCCGACAACTGAATAGGTGTAAGTGGGTTTTTGATTTCGTGCGCCAAACGACGCGCCACTTCGCCCCATGCCTGCGCACGCTGAGCCGACACAATTTCAGAAATATCGTCAAACACCAGCAAGCGTCCGTTGTTGGGCAAAACTGCACCACGCGCCAGCAAGGTGATGTGCTGCAACGTATCGTCGGTCAACTGCACGGCCGGGCTGATGGCCGTGGCATGCAGTTCAAACGATTGTTGCCAATGGTCTAGGCCGTGTTGGCTGCGTTCGCCTAAGAAGCCATCAAACTCTGTTTGCACATGTTGGGCAAATTCGGCCAGGCCTTCAATGTCACTGAGTGCGCGACCTTCCCAAGCGGCCAGCGGCACACGCAAAATGCGCGTGGCACCAGGGTTAGAGGACTTGATCAGCCCTTGGTCTGTCATCACAATCACGCCGGCCGTAAGGTTGTCGAGAATGGTTTGCAAGTTGGCGCGTGAGGTGTGCACTTGCAACATGCTTCGATCCACAGCCGCGCGTGCATCCGACAGTTGCTGTGTCATCTGAGCAAATGAACGTGTCAAACCGCCGAGTTCATCTCGCCCTTGCAACGTCGGCTTGGGGCTCAGGTCACCTGCGGCCACATCGCGCACACCTTCGGCCAACATCAACAACGGACGCGCCAGTTGGTTACCCAACAGCACCGCCAGCAACACGGCACCAAACACCGCTAGGAACAAGCTGAGGGTCAAGGTGCCGATGTACATGCTGCGCAGGCCTTCGCGCCCGAGCGCACGCTCTTGGTACTCTCGGTAAGCGACCTCCACAGCCAAGGCATTGCTCACCAACGTCGGCGGCAAGGCTTTGGTGACTTGCAGCACACGGGGCTCAATGAGCAGGCCCAAGCCCGACGGCGCCACCAACACCAAAGCACGGATGCGGGCTTTGGCTGTGCCTTGGGTATCTGCCTCATCAAGGCCTTCGACAGCCGTGACCACGCTTTGCGTTTTGACCAAACGCATTTGTGCAGAGGTCGGTCGGTCGGGGTTAATTTTGTATCGCGAGTCACCCGCACTGGCCAGGGCTTGCCCCGTGGTGTTCCACAGAATCACATCATCGGCACCCAATTGGTCTTTCATACGGTCCAACGCCACGCCCACGGAAGCATCTGGTAAGTCGTTGATTTGTACGCTGGCTGTGCGTGTTTTTTGGCCCAAGTCATTCGCCAAGGTGTCGAGTGTGGTGCGGCCCAAGCTCAAGCCAGCGTCTAGCGCGCCCTCCACTTTCACGTCAAACCAACTCTCAATGGAGCGCGACACGAACTGATAAGACACGCTGTAAATCAGCAAGCCAGGCACAAAGCCAACCAATGCAAAGGTTGCCGCAATCTTCAGCAGTAAGCGGCTACCGAATTTGCCTTGCCGCAAACGCAGCAGCAAGCGCACGGACAACCACGCAATCACGCCCATCAGCAATGTGGCAACGACCACATTCAAGCCAAAGAGTTGTCGATAGTTGCGCTCGTACAGCTCACGGTTGTCCGTGGCTTGCGTGAGTAAGAACAACAGCACCAAACCCAGCCCCAGCACCACGGCTGCACTGATGACCAACAACCACCGCATCTGAAAGCTTGAAAGGCGCACACGCTTTTCAGCCAACTCAATCATGGTGTCAGCTCCAAGCGCTGTGTTTTGCTAAACCCAATGTTCCAATCGCTATGCCCCGCCGCACCAATCTGCAAGGGACGTGGCAATTGCTTAAGATCGAGTTTGAAATTGATACTGATCGTTTGCTTGGCATCCAAGTTGACATCTGTCGCGTTAGCAATGCGCCATTGCACGATGCGACTGACAGCATTGAGGGCCTCGTCCGCCGAGTCGTAACTTTGCCCCAAGCTCATACCCAAACCACCCAAACTGAACGGTTGTGGAGAAATGTTGACGCGCCAGCGGCGCGTGAGGGGCTGGTAAAACAATCGCACATGTCGCTCGGCATGCGCCACGCGTTGGTTGTAGAAATACCAACGCTCTTGGTTGATGTCGACCTCTGTCACGAAATACAGCGTAATGCCTTTGAGCAGGGCATCTTCCAAGGCAGGTGGTAAATCAAATCGCCAAGTGCCTGACATGTAAAGCGCGGTGTCTTGGCGCTCTAGTTTCAGCGCCTGTAAATCCACAGAGGTATCGGCTTGTGCGATACCCGCAACGCTCAAGCACAAGGCGACGCAGCACAGTCTCCCGCGTTTGATGCCGATCCAAAAGAACGACTCAAGGCGCAGGAAGCTTTTCAAACAGTGCGTAATAAAAGCCGTCATGGTCACCTTGCAGATTGTCGGTGAGCACGGCCTTGGTTGTGCGCGTTTGGGGTCTTAAATGGCCCAGAGACGGCAGTAAACGCACGTTGGTGTTGTGTTCAACAAACGTTTTGGCTTGGTTCTCACCTTCGGCCCTGAAAACCGAGCAGGTGCAATACAACAAACGGCCACCCGGTTTGACCAAGGGCCAAAGCTGTTTGAGCAAGTTTTTCTGAATCACCGCAAGCTTGTCTATGTCTGCCTCACGGCGCAACCAGCGCACATCGGGATGGCGGCGCACGATGCCCGAGGCGGTGCAAGGGGCATCCAACAAAATAGCGTCAAAGAGCTGTCCGTCCCACCATGTTTTAATCAGGGCCGCATCTGCCGCAATGACTTTGGCGGTGCGTCCAATGCGCTGCAAATTTTGCGCAATGCGCTCGCAACGCTGGGGGTCAATGTCTAAGGCCGTTACTTCGGATTTGTCGTTCAACATTTCCAAGAGATGCGCCGTCTTGCCTCCCGGTGCGGCGCAAGCATCGAGGATGCGCAAGGGTTGACTTAGGGGTGCCAAGCCATCTAACAAGATTTGTGCGGCACATTGCGCCGCCGCATCTTGCACCGAGCACAGGCCTTCCGCAAAACCAGGAATATCGCGCACAGCGTGCGCCTGCTCTAACAACAAACCTTGCTCGCCGACCGGATGGGACAACAAACCATGGTTTTCCCAGTCGGTTTGTAATGCATCCCGACTGATGCGCGCTGTATTCACACGCAAGGTCATAGGCGCGGCCTGGTTGTTAGCGCGCAAGATGTCTTGCCAGTGCTCGGGATGGTCTTTTTGCAAACGCTTGACCCACCACTCGGGGTGGTTCCATTGCGCGTACACATCAGCATCGGTCGCGCGCACAAGGGCATCACGCTCTCGCAAAAATCGACGCAAACAGGCATTCAAAAAGTTAGCCTGCATTTGCAAACTACGTGTCTTTTTAGCGGCTTCTACCGCTTGGTTGACCAAGGTGTGCGGCTCATAAGGAGCGTTGTCAGGGTCCCAAGCCAAAGCCAGAGCGGTACATAACAAGGCATCGGGCAAAGGAGCGGGCGCACGCGACGCTAACTGCGCACGCAACGCTTGCGCGCGGCCTAATTGGCGCAGCGCTTGAAACAGCAAGGCTTGCACGCCTGGGCGCAGCGCAGAGGGCACGCTCTCTAAGGCCGCTGTGCCAGACACACCACGTCGCACCTGTGCCAAGGCCTGAGCCACGGCTTGTAGCTGTTGCCACAGGGGGACAGATGCGGGTTTGTGTTCACTCATCCCAAAATGCGTCCAGGTTTGAACTTGAACAAATGCGCCATCCAAATCGCAGGAAACATGTCAATGGCTTCGTTGTAATTGATCACAGCTTGGTTGAAACGCTGCAAATCCGGTTGAATGGAAATACCTAGCTCAGCCCAGCGTTGGGTCAGCTCGGCCGGGACCGACACGTAGTAAACGTCTGGGTGCGTGAGGGCTTCCCACGCGTCCTGCAAATCACGGCTGGTAGCAACCAGGGCAATGGCAGACGAGGGCTCTAACGGGTGCTCTTGCATGCGCGCCAAGGCCATGGCCGACAAATTAGCCGCTACCTGCAAACGTGTCCAGTGGCTGGCCCCCAGCTCTGGCGACACCGCAGTTTGCCACCCCGACGGCGAGGTCACCGCCGCCGTGGTGGCCTCTTGCACCAGCGCTTGATAACGCAGCATGAGTTCTTCGAGCACGGCGAACTGTTTGTTCACGGCCGTGCGCAGGCCCACCAAACGGCGGTACGCGCCCACGCTCCAAAACACCATCACTGCAATGAACAGCCAAAACCACCACGCATTGAGCATGTTGAACTCCTTGTGCCTTCAAACCACTTTGCCCATAACAACAAAGGCCCTTTCGGGCCTTTGTTGAGAGGGTCGCTTTACGCTTCTTCGCCAGCGCCGTGATCGACTTGAGTTTCTTCGTCAGAAGATTCTCCAGCCAATTCAGCAGCTTCGGCTTCGGCGATGGCGCGGCGCTCGGCGTCGTCCATCGCGTCTTTGACCTTGCGGGCTTTGTGATAAGCCATGCCGGTACCTGCAGGAATCAGGCGGCCCACAATGACGTTTTCTTTCAAGCCGCGCAATTCGTCGCGCTTGCCCATGATGGCCGCTTCGGTCAACACA
>CANFZT010000103.1 GCA_947451565.1 Comamonadaceae bacterium
AAACTGATGAACAGACCTGTTTTTGTCATAGCCCGCTATTTTGCCTGTTGGCGCTGGTAGCGATTGACTGCGGCGTTGTGCTCGTCCAGCGTGGTGCTGAAGTAGCTAGTGCCATCGCCCTTGGCCACAAAGTACAAGGCATCGCTGCGGGCGGGCTGCACAGCAGCTTTGAGCGCGTTGCGCCCGGGCATGGCGATGGGTGTGGGAGGCAGGCCTTTGCGGGTGTAGGTGTTCCACGGATGGTCGGTGCGCAGGTCGGCGCGGCGCAGGTTGCCGTCGAAGTTGTCAAACATGCCGTAAATCACGGTCGGGTCAGTTTGCAGCGGCATGCCGATGGCCAAACGGTTGTGAAACACTCGGCTGATGGTGGTGCGGTCGCTCTCTCGGCCTGTTTCTTTTTCAACGATGCTGGCCAAAATCAGGGCTTCTTCTGGTGTTTTCACTTGAATGTCGGGGCCACGCAGCTTCCAGGCGGCGGTGAGTTGCTTGGTCATGGCCTTGGCGGCACGCGCCATCACATGCAGCTCAGACGTGCCTTTGCCGTAGGTGTAGGTGTCGGGGAAAAAGCGTCCTTCAGGGGCTACGTCTGGCATGCCGAGCTTGGCCATGAGTTGGTCATCGCTCAGATCTTGGGTGTCGTGCCTGAGGCCTTCGGCTTTGGCAAGTGCTGTGCGGAATTGGCGAAATGTCCAACCGTCAATCAGGCTGATGGCTTTGAGGCTTTCTTCGCCACGGCTGAGCTTGCGTAGCAAATCGAGGGGGGTGTTGCCTTGGTTCAGCTCATAGCTACCCGCTCGCAGCTTGCGTGACTGACCACTGGCACGGAAAAACGCATACAGCACCATGGGTTGCACATCGACACCCGCGTCGGCCACAGCTTGGGCAATGCCACGCACAGGCGTTTGTGGCTCGATGGACAGGTCGACGGTGGGCGTAGACAGCGACATGGGGGTCAACACCCACCAGCCAGATGCGGCTGACAGCAACAGGGCCAGACTCAACACCGTCCAAAAGATTCGCTTGATGAGTCGCATCACAACCCTATGTCCAATCACGTTAATCAAGCGAGGATGATAATTCACCCTATGTCACAGCCTACCCTCTCCGCCTTCACCGCCTCTGCGCCTTTGAACGGCATTGCCCCCCTACCCCACCTCGGCATCATCCGCGCTGCGGGTGCAGACGCCGCCAGTTTTTTGCACAACCAGCTCACCAACGATGTGCTGTTGATGAAAGAAAGTCAATGTCGCCTAGCTGCATTTTGCAATGCCAAGGGCCGCATGCAAGCGAGCTTTGTGGTTTACAAACGCTCCGCTGAAGAAGTGCTGCTGATTTGCCGCAAAGACCTGATCGCCCAAACCGTCAAACGCTTGTCGATGTTTGTGATGCGTGCCAAAGCCAAGCTGAGTGATGCGAGCGATGAGTTTCAGTTGTTGGGACTGGCGGGCGATGCTGCACTTGCTGCCTCAAACGGTGCGACGACTGAATCTTGGCAACGCCACGCAGCAGGTGCAGCCGATGTGTTGACGCTCTACCCTGCCCTCGACCAACCACGCGCCTTCTGGCTTGCGCCCAAAGATGTGGCGGCGCCCACAGGTCCGGCCCTTAGCGCTGACCTGTGGCAAGTGGGTGAAGTGATGAGTGGCATTGCGTGGGTTGAGCTCGCCACCTTCGAAGCCTTTGTGCCACAGATGCTCAACTACGAATCGGTTGACGGTGTGAACTTCAAAAAAGGTTGTTACCCCGGCCAAGAAATCGTTGCTCGCAGCCAGTTTCGTGGCACCTTAAAGCGCCGCGCATTTGTTGTGCAAAGTGTTGAAGTGATGGCCGCAGGCCAAGAAGTGTTTTCGAGCTTAGATGCCACGCAGCCCTGTGGCCTTGTGGCGCAGGCGGCCGGCGATGGTTTGAAGCATGTGGCGGTGGTTGAGTTGCAAATCAGTGCCACGGACAACAGCACCTTGCATTTGGGTGTGGCAGATGGCCCCGTGCTGAGCCTGCTGCCCTTGCCTTACGCTCTGCGTGAAGATATTTAAGCCGCTGTGCGCTTAAAAGCGCACGCCAGCTTTCAACCCCATCGATGTGTTTTTGCCTGTGCGGTCGTACTCGGCAGAGAGATTGACCAGCAACACGTTCCAGCTCACACCCACAAAAGACTTGCTCTGTGTGAAGCTTTCATCACTCTTGCCCGTGGCTTGGGCGCTTGAGTAAACCGTGCCAACACCTAGGTAAGGCGTGACGCCCACAAAGCCTTTGGAAATCAACAGATCAAGGCCCGTGTTGTTCAGTGTCATGCCCGACACTCCGCCCATACGGCTATGGCTACCGCGCACGGCAATGGCAGGGGTGATGGCGTTGCCTTCCAGCAAAGCGTATTTCACTTGAACACCCGCAACCGACACATTTGTCGAAGGCACTTTGGACACAAAGCCACCTATATCCCAGCCGCCAGACAAACCTTTGCTGATCGATAACTTGGTTTGCATCAGGTGGCTCGTGCTGCCTCCAGACACTTTGGCCCAAGCGGCACCGTCTTGAATTCTTGTCATGCTGCTGGATGCGCTGACATCAAGGCCTGTCAAGCCTAAAGATGCGGCTGGCTCAAGGGCTTTGGTGCTGGTCACTGCCGCCAGGTCTTTGCTCACTGCCAAAAACTCGGTTTGGTTGAGGGCGCTGAAATTGCTAAGGTCACCTGCTGTCGCTTGGGTGTTGATCGCCATCGAGGCGGCGATTGCGAAGGTCATCGGGAAAAAGCGCTGAGCGATATTCATCAAGGTATGTTTCTGAAAGTTTGAATTGAACCTATTCTCACACGGTCACAAAGTCGGTGACACCAAGCTCAAACGCATCTCCACATGCGGTATACCCACTTCATCAAATGGCTCGCCCACAATGCTGAACCCGTGGGCGGCATAAAACCCTTCTGCGGTGCGTTGCGCACTCAGGCAAACTTCTTGGTTGCCGCGTCGACGCGCCTCTGACACCAAGGCTTGAAGCAGGCGTGCACCATAGCCGTGGCCACGGACTTCGCGTCGCACCGCCATGCGCCCTACTTTGGCCACGTTGTTTGTGGGTTGCAATAAGCGTGCGTTGCCAACGGGTTGACCCATTACATCAAACATCACGGCGTGCAAGGCGGTGGCGTCAGCGGCGTCCCATTCGTCTTCTGGGGCAATGCCCTGTTCTTGTACAAACACAGCTGTACGGACCGCTTGTGCGGCGGTTTGCATCAAGGGCCATTCACCTATCTCGATGTAAGTCATCGTCACCCACTCACACACCCAACGCGTGCCGCAAAGCGCGTGCGGCATCCATGTGCGCGGTCAGCGCTTCAGGAATGACGCGGCCCATTTGAATGAAGCTGTGCACCACGCCTTTGTAAATTTCTAAGTCCACGGGGACACCACTTAAGCGCAGATGGTCGGCGTAGGCCACGCCTTCATCGACCAGCGGGTCGCATTCAGCCAAGCCTAGCCAGGCAGGCGCGACGCCCGACACGTCGGCCAGCATGGGGGAAAAGCGTGGGTTTTGGCGGTCTTCAAGGTTGGGCACATAGTGACCATAGAAGTACTCGATGCTGGCTTTCTCCAGCAAGAAGCCTTTTTCAAATGTGTGGGCTGAGGGCAAGTACTCGGGTGAGCAACCCGGGTAGAACATGAGTTGCAGCTTTAGGTCAATGCCTGCATCGCGCGCCGCAATGGCGGTCGATGCGGTCAGTGTGCCACCTGCACTGTCGCCGCCAATGGCCATGCGTGTGGCATCTAGGCCAAGGCTGCTGGCGTTTGCGGCCAGCCATTGCAGTGCATCCAATGCATCGTTGTGTGCCGTGGGGAATGTGTGCTCGGGGGCTAAACGGTAGTCCAGCGACACCACAGCACAGTGCGCCAAATGGGCCAAGTGTTTGCACAGCGCTTCGTGGGTTTCAGGACTCCCCACGGTGAAACCTCCGCCATGAAAGTACAGCAGCACAGGCAAGTTAGGTTTGGCGTGCTCGGCCCACAACTTGGCGCGTAGGGTCGCCCCGTCGCGAGTGGGAATGTGCAGCGTGTCGTCACGCGCCATCTTGTGTGCATTGATCTCCAACACACCAGCACCTAGTGCGAAGGCTTGTTTGGCTTGCTCGGGTGTCAGCAGCGCCATGGGTGGGCGACCTGCTTTGGCAATGGCGTGCAGCACATCGCGCATGGCGGGGGTGAGCAGGCTTTGTGGGTTACGAGGGTGACTCATCAGGGGTTGCTTTTGTGAATACGGCTTTTATAGTGTGCCATGGCTCAAATTCTCTACCTCACCCACATCCAGATTGACTTTGGCGTGCTCGCGACGCTCGGTGCCGAATGCGAAAAAGCCAACATCAAACGCCCCCTCATCGTGACCGACCCAGGTGTCAAAGCTGTCGGCATTTTGCAAAAGGCATTGGACGCTTTAAGCGGCTTACCCGTCGCCGTGTTTGACCAAACCCCCTCCAACCCCAACGAGGCTGCGGTGCGAGCTGCCGTGGCGGTGTATCACGCCCACCAGTGCGATGGCCTCATTGCCGTGGGTGGTGGCTCTTCCATCGACTGCGCCAAAGGTGTGGCGATTGCAGCCACGCACGAAGGCCCGCTCAAAACCTACGCCACCATCGAAGGTGGCTCGCTCAAAATCACGCCTGCGGTGTCCCGCTCATTGCTGTGCCCACCACAGCGGGCACGGGCAGCGAGGTGGCGCGTGGGGCCATTCTCATCTTGGACGATGGGCGCAAGCTGGGTTTTCATTCGTGGCACTTGGTGCCCAAAGCCGCGCTGCTCGACCCCGAACTCACCCTCGGTTTACCCCCTGCCCTCACCGCTGCCACGGGCATGGACGCCATTGCCCACTGCATGGAAACGTTCATGGCTGCACCGTTCAACCCGCCTGCTGATGGCATTGCACTCGACGGCCTCACACGCGGCTGGGCGCACATTGAGCGCGCGACTAACAACGGCCAAGACCGTGACGCACGCCTCAACATGATGAGTGCCTCCATGCAAGGCGCGATGGCGTTTCAAAAAGGCTTGGGTTGCGTGCATTCCCTCAGCCACAGCTTGGGCGGCGTGAACCCGCGCTTACACCACGGTACTTTGAACGCCATGTTTTTGCCCGCTGTCGTGCGCTTCAATGCCGAAGCTGAATCGGTACAAAAAGAGCGTCGCATGCAGCGCATGGCCTATGCGATGGGCTTGGGCGAAATACACCACCCGCTAGAAGCTGCCGAGGCCATTGCCCAAGCCATCACCGCCATGAACGCCCGTTTAGGCCTGCCCAAAGGCTTGGCCGAGATGGGCGTGGAGATGGCATGGTTTGACAAAATCATCGAAGGCGCCATGGCCGACCACTGCCACAAAACCAACCCGCGCATTGCCACTGAGCAGGAGTACCGCGAGATGCTGCAAGCGGCGATGTCACGAGGTTGAACTTAGGCTTCGTAAGTCGTCAGCACCACATCGGCCGCTTCTTTGCGAAGCGGAATCAACGCTTGATACGCCGCCGAGTTGTGCCAACCATCGGCCTCGGCCAGCGAGGGAAAACGAATCACCACGATGTCGGCATGCGGGCAGTCGCCCGACAGTGCCCTCACCTGATCACCACGAAACACCAGCTCACCGTGCCACGGCACCAAAGTGGCCAAGACTTGGCCTCGGTACTCAGCCCATTTCGTGGGGTTCTTCACGGTCATCTGACCGACGACATAAGCTTGACGCATGGTGACTCCTTAAAGACGATGCACGGCTGCCAAATGCGGCTTGGTCAACCATTCCGAAAACTCTTCTGCCAACTGCGCACTCGCTCGTGCCGCAGCTTGCCAAACCTTCACCCGTCCTTCGAAGTCTGAGGCATAGGTCATGAAGTCACTGCGGTCTGGCAGCTTGCCATTAGGCAATGTGTTGACCCACTCGGGGTTGGGGGCTAACACGATGGTGTTGTCTAAAAACGGGGTGGACTTGTGCCGCCACTTCAGCGCTTTGTCGAGCCAGCCGGGCACCACAGCTTTTTGAAAATGCGGGTACAGGACCAGCCCTTTGTAGTTGAGGTGCAAGTGGTAGTCGGTGATGCCGCCGTCCCAATACGCGCCCGGTGGGGCGTCGGGTATGTCGTGCACCGCTTGCAGCACAAACGGAATCGAGCAACTGGCTTGTAACGCCGCCATGAAGTTGCGCGCGTTCAGCGCCATGTGTTGGGTGGCAAAGTCTCTGGCATCGAATGGCAACTCGCCTCGGGTAGAAAACACCACGCGCTCCAGCCACGCACCCATGGCTTTGCGCTGCACGGCATTGCACACATACGCACCCGCATAACCCAAAGGCGTGAGCACCGGATGCTCGCGGTGCAAGATGTGTTTGCCATGCGAGGTCACCACATGCAGGCGGTAGCGCGGGTGGTTTAGCACTTCATTTACATGCCCACCGTAAAAGCTGTGCAGTGTTTGGCTAAATTCATCGCTGACTTGTTTGGCTGTGGGGCGCTTCTGTCCTTCAGGCACTTGGTACTCTTGATGAATGTAGTCGTGCGACAGTCGATCAAAGCCCTGCACGGGCTTATCCAAACACGCGGTCGCCATGCGCCAAGTACCAATGGATGCGCCAACGAGGTCGATGGGCTGGTTGCTTTGCGGCAACCACTCGCCAAACAAAAAGCGGTCGAGTGCCCCAAGGATTAAACCCTTAGGCCCACCCGCTGCACCAGGTATGACAGCGATGTGTTCAGGCCTCAAACCGTTGGCCTCGATGTGGGCCAAGGCTTTGGGGCCGACGTAGATGTGCAGAGCTTTCAAAGCGCGGCCTTGTGCTTACTTCTTCAAGCCTTGCAACTTAGCAAACGCACTCGCCATGGCTGAACCTGCAGCCGCTTGTGGTGGTGCGGTATAGCCGCTGTTGTAGCTACCACCCCCACGTTGACGGTTGTCACGCCCCGCGTGTTCAAAGCGGTTGTCGCGTGGGCCGTCTTTACGAGCAGGCGCAACGTCCATCTTCATGGTCAAGCTGATGCGTTTGCGGGCCACATCTACTTCCAGCACTTTCACCTTGATGATGTCGCCGGTCTTCACCACTTCGCGTGCGTCGGTGATGAACTTGTTGCTCAGTTGGCTGACGTGAATCAAGCCGTCTTGGTGCACGCCCAAATCGACAAACGCACCAAAGGCGGCCACGTTGCTGACGGTGCCTTCGAGCACCATGTCGACCTTGAGGTCTTTGATGTCTTCCACGCCGTCTTGCAGCTTGGCCACTTTGAAGTCAGGGCGTGGGTCGCGACCTGGTTTTTCGAGTTCGCTCAAGATGTCTTTGACGGTGATCACACCCACGGTGTCATTGGCAAACAGCTCGGGCTTCAAGGTTTTGAGCATGTCGGCGCGGCCCATCAGCTCGGCCACGGGCTTGCCCGTTTGCGCCATGATGCGCTCGACCACCGGGTAGGTTTCGGGGTGAACCGCCGTCATGTCCAGCGGGTTGTCGCCATCGCGGATGCGCAAAAAGCCTGCGCTTTGTTCGAACGTTTTCGCGCCTAGGCCAGTGACTTTGAGCAACTGCTGGCGGTTGGCAAACGCGCCGTTGGCTTCGCGCCAACGCACCACGGCTTTGGCGGTGGTGGTGGAGAGGCCCGACACGCGGGTGAGCAGCGGCACGCTGGCGGTGTTGAGGTCCACGCCTACTTTGTTCACGCAGTCTTCCACCACGGCTTCGAGGGTGCGGGCGAGTTCGCTTTGGTTCACATCGTGTTGGTACTGGCCCACACCGATGGATTTGGGGTCGATCTTCACCAACTCAGCCAAGGGGTCTTGCAAGCGGCGCGCAATGCTGGCTGCGC
>CANFZT010000104.1 GCA_947451565.1 Comamonadaceae bacterium
CAAAGATACCTCCGGAGATCTACCGTGCGCACGCTCAGGTCGGCGAGGGTAGATCCAATGAGGTTGATGCGTTCTGCTTCCATGATGCGGTCTTCTTTATGTGTCTGGGGGAAACCACAGATTTTCTCACGTTCAGACTGCTTCTTAGAAGCTGCGTGCGTAGGCGAACAAAAGTCCTGCATTCCCCAACAAAAAGACCTGTGCCGAGTCTTTGGGGGTGATGGTGTAACCCAGCGATGGAATGATGGCAGGCGCAATGCCCATTTGGTTGAACGGAATTTTGTCTTTGTATTCACCACGGTAGCCATAAAGAAAGCCTGCTGAGACTTTGGTGAATAGCTTTGGATTGCCCAAAATACCATCCCATTGTTGGCCGACATAGGCATAGGCGGAGCCTTGGCCAAAGGAGTTGGTGAACAAGGCCAAGCCACAGAATCGGCCACCGCTGACGTGGCTGTCTAAGGCGCCCAGCATGACTTGCTTGTGTTCAGGGTTGTTTGTCCAGTGATGGGTATAGGGCGAGATGGTCAGGTCCCACTTTTTGGCGGGTTGCTGGCCGCCTTGAACGGCCAAGCTGTCGGGGCACGGCTGCCAGTCGTAGAGCGACTGGTCTGCCGCCTGGACTGATGTGGCTCCCAACGTGGCCGCGAATACCACAGAAAGCAGCACCGCACGTAAGTTATGTACAAAAAGCATCAGTTGGACTTAATTTTAAAAAACGAATTTTATCTTCTTTCGTCAACGATCACGTCTTCAAAAAGTCCTCTATCAGTCGCGCCAAGGACGCTGGTTGGTCGTGGTGAAGCATGTGTCCGGCGTTGTCGACAACGGCATGGGTGATCTTGGGCACGACCGCAATGCGCTGCATGAACTCTTGCAAGGTGTAGCTGTCTTTCCACCACTGGTTCATGCTGTCGGTGCTGGCCACCACGCATAGGGTGGGTGCGGTGATGCGCGCGTAAATGGCTTGGGTTTCGTCGGTTTTGAAGAGTTGGGGGTTCACCACTTTGTGCGCGGCATGGCCCAAGATGCGCCACTCGCCTTGGTCGTTGGCGCGTGCCCAGTGCTGGGCCAACCAATGGGCCTTGTCTGAGCCTAGGCGCGGGTTGGTTTTGATCAAACGTTGGGCCACCGCTTCGAGGTTGGGGTAGGGCTTGAGGTCCATCTCGCCGCGCTGTAAGGCCTTGAGCTCGTCCATCCATTTCGACAAACGATGGGGCGCTTGGGTGGGCCGTGTGGCGGGCATACCAAAGCCTTCGAGGTTGATGAGTTTGTGGATGCGTTCAGGGCGAATCCCTGCGTACATCGTGGCCACATGGCCGCCCATGCTGTGGCCCAGCAGGTTGACCGGTGTGTCGCCGACATAGTGGTCCAGCAGTTGGTCTAGATCTGCCAAATAGTCGGGGAAGAAAAAGTGGTCAGTCTTGGGTGTTTCGGTCAGGCCAAAACCTCGCCAATCGGGGGCAATGACCCAGTGATCGTCTTGCAGCGCATCGATGACGAATTGGAACGACGCGGCCACATCCATCCAGCCATGCAACATGACCAGTGGCGGTTTTTCAGAAGAAGGGGTGCCCCACAGCCGTACGTGGTAACGCAGGTGACGGATTGGGACAAACGCGCTGCGCGAAAGCTTTTGGATTGGGTACATTCTTTGAATCATAAGGACACGCGACATGGCTGATTTTTACGACGCAATGCAACAAGGCTTTGGCTGGCAGGTACCTGAATACTTCAATATGGCCGAGGTGTGTAGCCGACGTTGGGCAGCCCAGTCGGATGCGGCTCAACGTGTGGCGATTTTTGAACACCAAGCGGCGGATGCGAATGGCCATGCCGTGACGCCGCGCCGTTACACCTATGCCCAGTTGCAGCAAGCGGCCGATGCGCTGAGTCATGTGCTGACGGATTTGGGTGTGCAACGGGGTGACCGCGTGGCCATCGTGCTGCCGCAAAGGTTCGAGACCGCCGTGGCCTACATGGCGGTGATGCAAATGGGCGCCGTGGCCATGCCACTGTCGCTGCTGTTTGGCCCTGAGGCTTTGGCGTACCGCTTGCAAGACAGCGAGGCGGTGGTGGCCCTCGTGGATGCCTCGTCGGTCAGCAATCTGCTGGCCGTGCGTAGCCAATGCCCCGTATTGCGGGAGGTAGTGGGCGTTGACCTGAGCAACGCGGCCGATATGCTGCATGTGGATGTGGACTTCGCCAGTGCCATGGCCGCGCAACAACGCAGTTTTAACGCGGTGCAAACCAAGGCCGAGGAGGGCGCGGTGTTGATTTACACCAGCGGCACCACAGGCCCACCCAAAGGCGCCCTCATTCCGCACCGGGCCTTGATTGGCAACTTGACGGGTTTTGTATGTAGCCAAAATTGGTTTGGCTTTCCCACCTTGAATGTGGCTGCAAAAAACCAGCATTTGCCCACGGGCAGCACCGCCGTGTTTTGGTCGCCCGCCGATTGGGCGTGGACGGGCGGCTTGATGGATGCCTTGCTGCCCACGCTGTACTTTGGTCGGCCCATCGTGGCGTGGCATGGGCGATTCAGTCCCGAGCTGGCATTCACCTTGATGCAGCAGCACGGCGTGACGCACACGTTTTTGTTCCCCACCGCATTGAAGGCCATGATGAAGGCTTACCCCGAGCCACGCCATCAATTCAAGCTCAAGCTACAAGCCATCATGAGCGCGGGCGAGGCCGTGGGCGATGCGGTGTTTGGCTATTGCCAGGAGCAACTCGGTGTGACCGTCAACGAGATGTTTGGCCAAACCGAAATCAACTACATCGTGGGTAACTGCGCAATGGAATGGGGGGCGATGGGTGAGGGCGTGGCTGCACACCGCACGAATGTGGGCTGGCCAGCCAAACCCGGCAGCATGGGCAAGGGCTATCCAGGCCATCGCGTGGCGGTGATTGACGAAGATGGCCACGAATGCCCTGTCGGTGTGCCCGGCGATGTGGCGCTGAACCGTTACAACCAACACGGCCAACCCGACCCGATTTTCTTTTTGGGCTATTGGAAGAATGACAAATCCACCCAAAGCAAATACACCGGCGACTGGTGCCGGACCGGCGACATGGCTGTGCGTGACGAAGATGGCTACCTGTGGTACCAAGGCCGTGCCGACGATGTGTTCAAAGCTGCGGGCTACCGCATTGGTCCCAGTGAAATTGAAAACTGTTTGGTCAAACACCCCGCTGTTGCCAACGCTGCGGTGGTGCCCAAGCCCGATGCTGAACGCGGTGCGCTGGTCAAAGCCTATGTGGTGTTGGCCCCGGGTTATGACGCCAGCGATGCCTTGGTGGTCGAGTTGCAAGTGCATGTGCGCGGCAAGCTCGCGCCGTATGAATATCCGAAAGAAGTTGAGTTCATTCGCGAATTGCCCATGACCACCACAGGCAAGGTACAACGCCGCGTGTTGCGCCTGCAAGAAGAGGAACGCGCAAAAACCAAGTGACGCTCAAGTGATCGCGTGCGAGGCTTTAGACTTGTCGGGTTTTTATTAGCCCTCCATCCGTGAGCAGACACATGACATTTCCTCTTGTTCAGCTGGGTACCAGCGATTTGCACGTCACGCCCATTTGCTTGGGCACCATGACCTTTGGTGAGCAAGTCAATGAAGCCGATTCACACGCCATCCTCGACCATTCGCTGGCGCGTGGCGTGAACTTCATTGACACGGCCGAGATGTATTCGGTGCCACCCAAGGCCGAAACCTGTGGCCATACCGAAACCATCATTGGCCACTGGTTTGCCAAGAACCCAGGCGCACGTCAAAAGCTGGTCGTGGCCACCAAAGTGGCAGGGCCCTCACGCGGCATGCCTTGGGTGCGTGACCACACGGGGCTGACGGTCAAAGATTTTGTGACATCGTGCGAAGGCAGCTTGCGCCGCCTGCAAACCGATGTGATTGACCTCTACCAAATCCATTGGCCAGAGCGCCATGTGCCCGCTTTTGGTGGCGTGTATTACGACCCCCAAAAAGAAAGCACCCAAACCACCATTCACGCACAGCTTGAAGCGCTGGGGCAATTGGTGAAGGCAGGCAAGGTGCGCCATGTGGGCTTGTCCAACGAAACGCCCTATGGCGTGCATGAGTTTGTGCGCTTGGCTGAGCAGCATGGTTTGCCACGCGTGGCCACCACCCAAAACCCCTATTGCTTGGTTAACCGAACCTATGAGAACGGTTTGGACGAAACCTGCCACCGTTTGAATGTGTCGTTGCTGGCGTATTCGCCGTTGGGCTTTGGCTTGCTGACGGGCAAGTACGACGCCAGCGGCATCACCGGCCCAGACGCCCCCAAAGGTGCGCGTATTTCTGGTTATGAGAGCGTGCGCAAGCAACGCTGGGGCCGCCCTGAGTCGTTGGCTGCGGCGCGTCGCTACAACGCGCTCGCGCTTGAGAACGGCATGACGCCTACGCAAATGGCCTTGGCGTTTTGTTACACCAAGTGGCAAGTGGCGAGCACCATCATTGGCGTGACCTCGCTTGCGCAACTCGATGCAGACTTGGATGCTTGGGGCACCACCTTGTCGCCCGAGGTGTTGGCGGCGATCGATGCGATTCGCTGGGAGATGCGCGACCCCGCGCAATAAAAGGAACGACAGATGTTTGAAGATTCTTCCGTGGTGATGTTGCTCACCTTGGCCGCCTATTTGGTGGGCTCTTTGTCCTTTGCGGTCATTGTGAGCCGCGTGATGGGCTTGGATGACCCACGCACTTATGGCAGTCAAAATCCAGGCGCCACCAATGTGCTGCGTTCAGGCAACAAACAAGCGGCCATGGCCACCTTGTTGTTTGATGCACTCAAAGGCTACTTGCCTGTGCTCTTGGTCAAGTGGTATGGCCCCGCGTTTGGCTTGGACGACCGTGCGGTGGCCTTGGTGGCCATCTCGGCGTTCATCGGCCATTTGTGGCCCGTGTTCTTTGCCTTCAAAGGCGGCAAAGGCGTGGCCACGGCCGCGGGTATTTTGTTTGGTGTGGAGCCGTTGTTAGGCGCTGCCGTGATGGGCACTTGGCTCATCGTGGCGTTTTTCTTTCGCTACTCGTCACTGGCCGCTTTGGCCGCATCGCTGTTTGCACCCGCCTATTATTTGTTTGGTCACCAAATTGCGTGGCAAACCAGCGACGCTGAGCTGTTGGCCGTGACCGTGATGAGCGCTTTGCTGCTCATGCGTCACAAAGACAACATCGCACGCTTGGTGTCTGGCCAAGAGACGAAGATTGGTGCGAAGAAAGACGCCAGTTAGTCGCGGAAGTTGTTGAACGACAAGGGTAAGTCAGTCATGTCTTTGCGAATCAAGGCCATGGCGGCTTGCAAGTCGTCGCGCTTGGTGCCGCTGACACGCACCGCATCGCCTTGGATGGCGGCTTGCACTTTGATCTTGCTGTCCTTGAGCAAACGCTGAATCTTTTTGGAGACTTCAGTTTCAATGCCGTTGCGGATTTTGATGACTTGCTTGACCTTGTCGCCGCCCACTTTTTGCACATCGCCTTTGTCGAGGAAGCGCACATCGACTTCACGCTTGGTGAGTTTGTTGCGCAACACATCTTCGACTTGCACCAGCTGAAAGTCCGCATCACCAAACATGGTGATTTCTTTGTCTTTGAGTTCAACGGCGGCAGAGGTGCCTTTGAAGTCAAAGCGGGTGGCGATTTCTTTGGCAGTGTTTTCAACGGCGTTTTTCACTTCGACCAAATTGGGTTCGAGGACGGTGTCAAAAGAAGGCATGGCAGTCGGCTTTCAAAATCAGAATGAGACAATCGCCCTATGTTAGTGGAACCCAATACCCCTCTTCAAGCGCACAACAGTTTTGGCATTTCGGCCAAAGCCCTGCAACTGGTGCGCCTTCACACCGAGGCCGATGTGCAGGCCGTGTTGGCCGACGCGGCCTTGCGCGAAGCGCCTAAGTTTGTGCTGGGTGGTGGCAGCAACATTGTGCTGACCGGTGACGTGAAGCCCTTGGTGCTGAAGGTGGAAATCAAAGGCATGCGCTTGGTGGAGGAGACCGACAAGGCTTGGGTGGTCGAGGCCGCCGCGGGCGAAAACTGGCACGACTTGGTGCGCTGGACGCTGGACAAGGGCTGGCCCGGCTTGGAGAACATGGCGCTGATTCCGGGCAGCGTGGGTGCCTCGCCCGTGCAAAACATTGGCGCCTATGGCGTGGAGTTGCAAGACCGCTTCCACTCGCTCGATGCAATCGACCTGAGCACCGGCCAAGCTTTCAGCCTAGACGCGGCGCAATGCGCCTTTGGCTACCGCGACTCGGTGTTCAAGCACGAGAGCAGCGGACCAAATGGTTTGGGCTTGGCAGGCAAAGCCATCATCACCCGCGTACGCTTCTTGTTGCGTAAAGATTGGAAGCCGGTGTTGGGCTACCTCGACCTCGAACGCAAAATGGCCGAGACAGGCATCAGCCATCCCACGGCTCAGCAAATTTTTGAATGGGTGTGCGCCATTCGCCGCGCCAAGCTGCCAGACCCTGCGGTCATTGGCAATGCAGGCAGCTTCTTTAAAAACCCCACCGTCACCCAAGACCAGTGCGACGACATCATCGCGCGTGAGCCCAAAGTCGTGCACTACCTGTTGGACGATGGCCGCATCAAACTGGCGGCGGGCTGGCTGATTGATGCCTGCGGTTGGAAAGGCAAAACCGTGGGCAATGCCGGCGTGTACGACAAGCAAGCCTTGGTGCTGGTCAACGTGGGCGGCAGAGAACACCCTTGCACTGGCGGTGAGGTGATGACTTTGGCCAAAGCCATTCAAACCAGTGTGTATGAGCGGTTTGGCATTCGGTTGGAGCCGGAGCCGGTGGTGGTGTAAGAAGAAAAAAAGCGACCCGAAGGTCGCTTTTTTATTGGAGCTAGAAGTGTTTACTTCTTAGCGCCACCTTCCAACTTGATCATGTCAGCGCCTTCACCCAACGACAGCAAGCCAGTGTGTGCGTAGATGCCGAGCTTGGCGCGTGTGTCCACGATGTCCAAGTTGCGCATGGTCAGTTGGCCAATGCGGTCGAGTGGGCTGAATGGTGCGTCTTCCACTTTTTCCATGCTCAAACGCTCGGGGGCGTAGGTGAGGTTAGGGCTTTCGGTGTTCAAGATGCTGTAGTCGTTACCACGGCGCAGCTCAAGCGTCACGGTGCCAGTCACGGCGCGTGCCACCCAGCGTTGGGCGGTTTCGCGCAGCATGATGGACTGTGGGTCGAACCAACGGCCTTGGTACAACAAGCGGCCCAAGCGCAGGCCGTTGATGCGGTACTGCTCGATGGTGTCTTCGTTGTGAATGCCCGTGACCAAACGCTCGTAGGCGATGTGCAGCAGGGCCATACCCGGGGCTTCGTAGATGCCGCGGCTCTTGGCTTCGATGATCCGGTTCTCGATCTGGTCGCTCATGCCCAAACCGTGACGGCCACCGATTTCGTTGGCTTTCAAGAACAACTCAACGGGGTCGGCGTATTCGACACCGTTCAAGGCGACAGGTTGGCCCTCTTCAAAACGGATGCTGATTTCTTCGGCTTTGACCACGCAGTCGTCGCGCCAGAAGGGCACGCCCATGATGGGGTTGACGATCTTCATGCCGCTAGAGAGGCTCTCAAGGTCTTTGGCTTCGTGCGTTGCGCCCAGCATGTTGCTGTCGGTGCTGTAGGCCTTTTCGGCGCTCATCTTGTAGCCAAACCCATTGGCGGTCATGAAGGCGCTCATTTCAGCGCGGCCACCGAGTTCGTCGATGAACAGTTGGTCCAGCCAAGGCTTGTAGATTTTCAAGCTGGGGTTGGTCAACAAACCGTAGCGGTAGAAGCGCTCG
>CANFZT010000105.1 GCA_947451565.1 Comamonadaceae bacterium
ACGGTTTTCGATGCTGCCCACGCCGTCAATTTCGACGCGGATCACATCGCCTTTGGCGATGTAGCGGGGTGGGGTCAAGCCCATGCCCACACCGGCGGGCGTGCCCGTGGCGATGATGTCACCGGGGTAGAGCGTGATGCCGCGTGAGATGGTTTCGATCAGTGTGGGGATGTCGAAAATCATGTTTTCGGTGGGGCCATCTTGGCGCAATTCACCGTTGACCCAGCAACGCACGCGGGTGTTACGGCCATCCACCTCGTCAGCCGTCACGAGCCAAGGGCCCATGGGGCAGAACGTGTCAAACGATTTACCCATGTCCCACTGTTGGTGTCGCATTTGCACATCGCGTGCGGTCACGTCGTTGACCACGGTGTAGCCAAACACATGGCTCATGGCATCGGCTTGGGCGATGTTCTTGCCGCCTTTGCCAATCACCACAGCCAATTCAGCTTCGTAGTCGATTTGGTCGGAAACGGCCGCACCTGGCAAATGCACATCGGCTGTTGGGCCCACCACGCACTCGGGCACTTTGGTGAACACGATGGGCCACGCCTTGGTGTCGGTGTTGCTGTCTTTGAAAACAGAGGCTTGCAGCTCTTTGGCATGCGCATGGTAGTTGCGGCCCACGCACCAAACGTTGCGGCGAGGAACAGGCAAGGGTGCTTCGAGATGGACATGCGTGATGTCGTGTGGTGTGCCTGCTAGCTCCGGCAAGGGGTGACCAGCCACCATGGCTTCAATGATGGGCTGAGCGCCGTGATGGGCTTGGTCTTCGGTGAGGGCAAAGGCTGTGACGTGTTTGCCGTCGGCAGAAACTTGGCCAACATGGCGCTGTCCGTTCAGCATGAAAGTAGCAATGCGCAAAATGTTCTCCTGAGATGAATGATTGGTTTGTCTTAGACCAATTCAATTCATCATAAGTAGGATGTGCTTTGCGGGAAGACACACACGAGACAACAGCGGCCTTGGTTTAAAGGCCTAAATGTCTAGCGCTTCCCAAACCCGATACGCCGCATACGCATCGTTGGCCGCATACACCAGCTGAGATTCGCTCAGGTGAGGGTTCGCCCAGTTGCTGGTTGCCGCTTTTTTAGACTTTTGAAAACGCTGGTTGAACAGCACAGCCACCGCGCCTTTGACGCCCATTTCTTTGCGGTAGCCCTGCGCTTTGAAAATGGTGTTGAGCTCTAGCACGTCCGCCGGCTCTACGCCGAATTTTTGAAGAATGCGTTTGCGGTCATCGCCCAAACCAAAGCCAGCTTTGGCAATGCCTTGTCGTGCCAGTAAGTCGGCCGCCACAGCGCGGCACTCGGGGTCATGCAGCTGAAACACCCAAGCGCGTTCACGCGTGGAGAGTTGCAGCACATGCGGGCCGTCTGATGCTTCGCCGACGCGGAAGGTGGGTTTTGACTCGGTGTCAAAGCCCCAGGCGCGTGAGGCGATCAATGCATCGTGGGCCAAGCCAGCTTGTTTCGGGGTGTTGACCAAGGTGATGCGGTCAAGCCCCAAGCGTTCAAAAGGTGGGAGCAGGGCGATGGCCTCTTTGTCGGGGGTGTCTAGGCGTTGTGTCATGTGTGGTTGATGTGGTCTCAACGCTTCTTAGGCTTGCGTGCCGTCTTCTTGGTTTTCTCAATCGCCTCTTTGCGCACGGCGCGTTCAGCATCTGCTTTTTTGCCCTCGGCCAGCCAGATGGCAAATTGCTCGGGCGTTTCTAGCGTGACGCGGCCCAGTGCCGCTGTGCGGAAATCGTGGATGACGATGTGCGCCGCTTTGGTGAGGTTGATGCGCCCACCGCTTTGCACTGCACCGCGTTGGCGGCCAATGGCTTCGAGCATGTCTTCATCGGTGTGGCTGGCTACGTCGTCGATGTTGTAGCGCTTGTGCAGCACCCCAGGGTAATGCGGGATGAGGTAGTTGAGCAGCTCCAGTGCCACGGTTTCTTCGTCAAACGCGTTCACGCCAATGGCGCCGCTGGTGGCTAGGTTGAAGCCACTTTGCTCGACGATGATGCGCGGCCACAGTACGCCGGGGGTGTCGTACAAATAAAAGTCATCGGCCAAGGCAATGCGTTGCTCTGTTTTGGTGATGCCGGCTTCGTCGCCCGTTTTGGCTGCGCGCTTGCCTTTGAGGGTGTTGATGAGGGTGGACTTGCCCACGTTGGGAATTCCGCAAATCAACACACGCATGGGCTTGGCCATGCCGCCACGGTTGGGCGCGAGTTGCTGGCAGTTGTCAATCAAGGCTTTGGCGGGCGAGGCCATGCTGGTGTCAAGGCCAATTGCGCGCACGCCGGGCATAGCGTTGTAATGGGCCAGCCACAGGGCGGTGCGCTCAGGATCGGCCAAGTCTTGCTTGCTCAACACTTTTAGCGCGGGTTTGCCTTGAATCAGCTCGGCCAACATCGGGTTGGCGCTAGAACCGGGCAAGCGGGCGTCGAGCATTTCGATGACCACGTCAATCTCTTTGATGCGCTCCCCAATCGCCTTGCGCGTGAGGTGCATGTGTCCGGGGAACCATTGAATAGCCATAGTCTTGATTGTCGTTCACACAGGACGGGTTACTTCTTTTAGTCGTACATGCATGGCATCAGCCAAATCTACAGGCTGTTGGCGTTTGGCTTTGAGGTAATGCTCGGTGTAGACGTCAAAGTAGGCGTTCAAGGCTTGTGCGGCTTGCGTGTCGCGAGCGAGGTCTAGGCACATGGCGCCGACTTCGGCAGTGCAAAAGTGCGCTTCGCTCTGGGCGCGGCGCAGTTTGTAACGCGACAGTTGGTCTGGGTGCAGACTGAGCACAGGGAAGTTTTGCAGGTAGGGGCTTTTGCGAAACATCTTGCGTGCTTCGTCCCAGGTGCCGTCGAGGAGGATAAACAAGGGGCGCTTCACAGGACGTATGTCGGCATCGTGCGTCACCTCATGCACCACGCGTGCGTCATCCGCAAATTCGCGCGGGAACACCACATACGGTTGCCATTGCGGGTCGTTTAAGAGCGCCACCAACGCAGGATCAACTTCGGTACGCGCCCAGCCAAACGCAAAGGTGTCGGCCACCACATCGGCAATCAGCCAGCCGGTGTTGCTGGGCTTGAGCGGCTCGATGTCAGCCATGAGCAAACACATGCCTGCGCTTGTGGGTACGTTGGGGCGCAGGGCGCACAGGCAATGGGTGGGGACTAAGCGGCAGCCGGTGCAGCGCTCACCTTTGGGGCCGCCACGGGCTAGAAAAGGTTTGATGCTACGCGCGAGGCGGGCTGCGCGAAGGCGAGCTACGGCATGAGGGAAATCAGCCGACACCGCTTACTCGGACACATTGCACTCGCGGCGCAACAGCGAGAGCGCGTCGTGGAGTTTGTGGTCATGGTCGCTCTCTAGCGTGGTGCGCGACTCGTCCATGAAGGCCTCCCACATGTCGAGGTAGTCGTCTTGGTGTTCGGCCGGTGCTTGGGATTGAATGAAGGCAATGGCCAGTTCGGGCTTCATGCCAGATTTACGAATTTTGCGAACCAGCGTGGCTGCCGTTTTCTCGGTGAGCAGTGTTTTGCCGGCGCTGCCTGCAGCGATGCACAAAAAGAGCGTGAGCAAGGAGCTGTCGTCGCTGTGGCCAGCCGTGGCCTTGGTCCAAGCGGCAGAGGTTTGGCGGTCAAAGTGGTCGACCTCAGACAAACCATCTTCCACCCAAAAGTAGCGGCCTACAAAAGCAGGGGTTTGGTTAAACAGTTTTTGCGGCGTCAGCTTGGCATCCAAAATTTTGGGCAAGTCGGCTTCCACGCTTTGTCGCACTTGCTCGACTGCGGCTTTGAATTCTGCAGGCAAGTTTTTGGGCGCGGCCAAGTTGATAGTTTTGGTGGCGCTGGGTTTGCGCAGGGTGGCGATGATTTTTTGAAAAGCCACCCAGTCTGGCATGTCTTTGTGTTTGGTGGCTGCGGCCAAGAGGGCTGTGCGAATGACGGCTTCGGCATCGCAGCCGGCTTCTTCTAAATCGTCGGCGTGTAGGCCCAGTTGATCGGCCATCCAAATGGCAGCGTCAATCACATGGGCCACTTGTTGGCGCTTGGCCAGCTCGGCTTGGTACTCGGCCAAACTGCAGAGCGACCACTTGGCCAGTTGTGGAATGTGTTTGTCACTGAAACCGCCGTGCTCGTTCATGCCAAAGTGCGTGTTTTGCGGCATGACGATGAGGGCTTTGAGCATGTCTGATGCTGCTTTGGAGCGTGACATGAAGGAGTGCTCACGCAGCTGCTCGGCAGCTTTGCGCAAGTCGCCGCCGCTTTGAATTTCAAGCGTGAGGCTGACCAAGTTGACAATGCGGTCCTTGGCTTTTTCCAGCTCAGGGCGCAAAAACTCGCTGCCAAAGTAACGCGCAATTTGCACCATGCCTTTGGGCGCATCGGTTTGAATGGCGTCTAGCTTGGCAGGGTCCAGCACGCCGTGTTGCACGCCGAAGGCCAACGCCTTTTCAAAGAAAGGGCGGTCGTCGAAAAGGGCAACAACAGATGGCGTCACGGTCACTACGCTTAGATCGCTGATTCTTCGTCCGAGTCACGCGCGGCAGGCGTGGCTTGGCCGCGGTCGGTGGCGCTGGTCTCGACCTTTCCATCGTCGTCTTCGTCCTCGTCTTCAGATAAACCGGCGTCGTGGGCGCGTGCTTTGGCGCGCAGCACCAGCAGCATCTCAATAAACAGGTCTGGAATTTTGTGGCGCAAGATCCAAGCGAGTTGCATCCAGTCTTGGTCGGCCACTTCGTCTTCTTCGACGCGCGGCTTCACATAGGCCGAGCCGAGCAGGGCGCTTTCCGACAGCATGTCGCCGTCGTCTTCCATGGTGTCAAACGTGCCGGTGCGGGCAAAGGCCTCGATGCGGCTCCACTTCTCGCTGAAGTAGTCGGCCAGCGCTTCGGCGCCGCCTTCAAGGTCGCCAATGGCGGTGAGGAACTCAACCGTGTCTGCATCTTCGCGAAAAATGATGGAATTCATCATGCCGCGTAAGTGGGTGCGGGTGAGGTCTTTGTATTGTTTTTCAATCACCACGGCGCGGGCAAATTGCTCGGGCGTGACCAGCAGGTTGATGACCGATTCTTTGGACGTGTCGTACTCACGGATGACGGCCAAGATATCTTTGGGTGGCAACTGCTCCAGCACCACCATCAGGGCTTGATCTCCCTCGGCATCGGCCAATTCGACCAGCGCGGCTTCTGCGCCCGTGATGTCGCCTGCCGCGATCAGGCTTTGCGTTTTGGCAATGAGGGTGAGGGCATTGGCTTTGTCGGTCATGACTTTTCCTTATTCTTTGCTGTCGAAACCTTGTTCGACCATCCACGCGTTGCCGGCTTCTTCGCGTTCACGGGCTTCGCGTTCTTCGTCTTGTTCAGGCTGGTCGCCGCGTTCAACGTTTTCCAAGTCTTCGTCGGCGTCTGCATCGCTTGACTTGGCGGCCCCGCGCATCGGGGTGCCATGCATGTATTCGAGTGCAGCAGCCACGGTCATGAACCAAGCGCCCACAGGTTCGGCCAAGATTTTGTCGACCATGGGTTGCGCCCAAGCGTGGATGCGAACGCCTTCAGACAAAGCATCCCAGCTCAGTAAATCGTCAGCGTCCAGCGTGAGGAAATGGTCCATCAACTCGGGCTCGGTGAATTCAAAGGCTTGGTGTAGCACCACGGCCACCATCTCAGGGTTGAGATCGAGCATTTGCAGCAAAAAGTCCAACTCTTTGCGCTTTTCAGACAAGCGCTTGTCGAGGATGTAGTGGCCTTCAGAGTCAGAGTTGAGGTCGTCCAACTCGGCTTGATAGGCCGAGCGCAGCTCTTGGAAAAATGGGGAAATGCTCATGGGTATCTCGGGCGCGTGGTTTACGAACGGTTCAGCACTTGCTGGAAGTAGGCGGTCCAAATTTCGCGCGCTGTCTGCGCGGGGTCATCCAGCAAATTACGGCGACGGTTGTCGTCGTAGGCCTTGCGTTTGTCCTCGTTTGACAGCACGTCGTAGGCCTCTTGCACTTCGCGAAAACGCGCAGGCGCGTCATCGGCCGTGTTGCGGTCAGGGTGAAACTGTGAGGCTTTTTGGCGAAACGCGCGTTTGATATCTGCCAGCGTTGCATCGCTTTTCAGACCAAGGGCGGCGTAGTGTTCAGACACGTTCAGCTCTTTTAAACATCACAGCGCTTGCAAAATTAGAGTGCTTGCTTCAGGCGAATTTCTTCTACCTTGACAGGGCCCATGGGCACAGTTTTGGCACTCGACATTTCGCGTTTGAAACCCGCTAGTTCATGAAAGCGCATGGCGCGGTCATTGGCAATCGGCACCCAGATGGACACATGGGTGCAGCCTTCTTCTTGCAGGCCTTCGCGGGCGGCGTCCCACAAAGCCAGGCCCACGCCTTGGCCCCAGTAGGCGGCATCTACATAGATGTCCCAAATCTCGCCAAGGGTGTTGGGCGTGCCTTTGTCGCGTGAGCGGTCGTAGCCCACAAAGCCCACGATCTGGCTGCCGTCCACGGCCACCTGCACTTGGGGCTCAGCAAATTCGATGGCTTCGCGCCAGTAAGTGGTGTTTTTCTCTTCGGGGACGGGCAGCATGTTGCTGCCAGTTTGCATGGTTTTAAAGGCTTCTTTGGCTGTGGTGGCATACAGCTCAGCGATTTTGGTGGCGTCGCGCATCGTGGCGGGACGGACTTCAACAGTTGTCAATTCGGACATGGAGAGAGGGAATTCGGTAAACAGATAAGACCGCTATTGTCCCAGTAAATCTAACCTTGGCGAAGACTTAGGTAGAGTAGTGACTTTGCTGCTTGCAGCCTTCTTTTTCAAACTCCCAAACCCATGCTCATTCTTGCCCCGATGGAGGGCTTGCTCGACTTTGTGCTGCGCGACGTGCTGACCCGCATTGGTGGGGTAGACCGCTGCGTGTCCGAGTTCATCCGCGTCACCAACACCTTGCTGCCCGAGCGCACGTTTTTGCGCATCGTGCCCGAGCTGACCAACGGCGGCCGCACCTTTGCGGGTGTGCCTGTGCGCCCTCAGTTATTGGGGTCAGACCCCCAATGTTTGGCTGACAACGCTGCGCGTGTGGCGGGCATGGGCTGCGATGGGGTGGACCTGAATTTTGGTTGTCCTGCCAAGCAAGTGAACCGCCACGGCGGTGGTTCGGTGTTGCTGCAAGACCCAGAAGTGCTGTACCAAATTGTGCGAGCCGTCCGTGCCGCTGTGCCAGCGCACCAAGTGGTGTCGGCCAAGATGCGTTTGGGCTTTAACGACGATAGCACGGCTGAAGAATGTGCTTTGGCGTTAGAGGCGGGTGGGGCGAACGAGATTGTGGTTCACGCTCGTACCAAGGCCGACGCGTATCGTCCACCGGCCTATTGGCATCGGATTGCCGACATCAAAGCCAAGGTGAAAACACCGTTGGTGGCGAATGGCGAAATTTGGAATGTGCAAGACGCCATCAACGCGCGTGCTGAATCAGGCTGCTTTGACTTGATGTTGGGTCGCGGCATCGTGACCAACCCCGGTCTAGGCTGGGCCATTCAAGCCCACGACGCTACTGTGAATGGTTTGCCAGCACCTTCTACGCAAGTGCGCTGGCAAGACCTGCCACCCCACCTGCACACGTTTTGGCAAATCGTGTCTGGCCATGTGAGCGAGCGTCACCAAGCGGGCCGCTTGAAACAATGGCTGAATTTTTTGCGCAAGCATTACCCCGAAGCCGAGGCCGCCTACATGCATGTGCGCACCTTGACCAGCCCCAAAGACATCAATGCATGGTTTGACGCCATGCCTGCACAACAATGACCGAC
>CANFZT010000106.1 GCA_947451565.1 Comamonadaceae bacterium
GCCGCGCATTGTTGCAACGAGAACTCGCTGCTTTGCAAGCCAACCCGCCTTGCCCTTTGCCTGCCATCGAACTACGTCGCGGAGCAGGCGCCTATGTGTGTGGTGAAGAATCCGCCATGATTGAAAGCATCGAGGGCAAACGCGGCGAGCCACGCATGCGTCCACCCTACATTGCAGAAGTCGGCTTGTTCGGCAAACCGACCCTAGAACATAACTTTGAAACCCTTTACTGGGTACGTGACCTCGTGCAAAAAGGTCCGCAGTGGTTCACCAGCTTTGGCGCGAATGGCCGCAAAGGCTTACGCAGCTTTAGCGTGAGTGGCCGCGTCAAGCAGCCCGGTGTCAAACTCGCACCCGCAGGCATCACCTTGCAAGCCTTGATTGATGAACATTGCGGTGGCATGTTGGAGGGGCACACGCTCTACGCCTATTTGCCCGGTGGGGCCTCGGGTGGTATCTTGCCTGCACGACTCAACAACATTCCGCTCGACTTTGACACCCTGCAAGCGTTCGGCTGCTTCATCGGCTCTGCCGCCGTGGTGGTATTAAGTCAACACGACAGAGCGCGTGATGCAGCATTGAATGCCATGCAGTTTTTTGCACACGAAAGCTGTGGCCAATGCACCCCTTGTCGCGTGGGAACGGCCAAAGCCTTGCAGCTGATGCAAGCACCCCAGTGGGACAACGCCACGTTGGAAGATTTGAGCCAAGTGATGGGCGATGCCTCCATCTGTGGCCTAGGTCAAGCGGCTCCCAACCCTGTGCGTTGTGTGCAAACCTATTTCGCGCATGAGGTGGCTTGAATGAATGAGTTCCAACTGAACGGTCAAACGGTTCACGCGTATGAGGGCGAAAGCATCCTCCAGGCCGCGCAACGCCATGGCGTAGACATTCCGCACCTTTGCTACACGGACGGCTTGCGCGCGGATGGCAACTGCCGCGCGTGTGTGGTGGAAATCAAAGGTGAACGCACCTTGGCGCCTAGCTGCTGTCGCACAGCGACAGCGGGGCTAGAGGTGCTGGTGAGCGAGCGGGCGGTGAAGAGCCAGAAGATGGTGCTGGAGATGCTGCTCTCCGACATGCCTGATGCTGGGTACAAGTGGAACGACGAGGGACAGCACGGCGAGCTGAGTGACTGGACTTCGCGCATGGGCGTCACCGTACGCCCTGCCTTGCGTGCGTTACGCCGGGAACAACCCGTCTGCGATGTGTCACACCCTGCGATGGCGGTGAACTTGGATGCGTGTATCCAATGCAACCGTTGTGTACGTGCCTGCCGCGAAGAACAAGTGAACGATGTGATTGGCTTCGCCCACCGTGGTGCGCATTCTCAAATCGTGTTTGACTTGAACGATCCGATGGGTCTGAGCAGCTGTGTCGCTTGCGGTGAGTGCGTGCAAGCATGTCCCACGGGCGCGCTAATGCCGAAGACGCAATTGGGCTCGCAAGTGGTGGATAAAAAGGTGGATTCGGTGTGTCCATTTTGCGGTGTGGGTTGTTTGCTGACGTACAACGTCAAAGACAACCGCATCGTCAGTGTGGAGGGCCGTGATGGCCCGGCCAACCACAACCGGCTGTGTGTGAAAGGCCGTTTCGGGTTTGACTACATCCACAACCCCCAGCGATTGACCGTGCCTTTGATTCGCAAAGCTGGTGTACCTAAAAACCCAGAAGCCTTGAATGAATTGAACATGCATGCCGCCGATTGGTCGCAGGTGTTTCGCCAAGCGACTTGGGAAGAGGCCCTAGATCTGGCAGCGACGCAGCTCAAACATTTGCGCGACACGCATGGTAAAAAAGCGTTGGCGGGTTTTGGTTCTGCCAAGGGCAGCAACGAAGAAGCGTATTTGTTCCAGAAGTTGGTGCGCACCGGCTTTGGCTCTAACAATGTGGACCACTGCACACGCTTGTGCCATGCATCTAGCGTGGCCGGTTTGCTAGAAGGTGTTGGCTCTGGGTCAGTGACCAACCAGGTGAATGATGTCGAGCACTCTGACTTCATCTTTGTGATCGGTTCCAACCCCACATCTAACCATCCTGTGGCCGCCACATGGATGAAGAACGCGGCCAAGCGAGGCGCCAAAATTGTGGTGGCCGACCCCCGTGGCACAGACCTAGGTAAATACGCGTGGCGTGCGTTGCATTTCAAGGCCGACACCGATGTGGCCATGCTCAATGCCATGTTGCATGTCATCATTGAAGAAGGCTTGGTAGACGAAGCATTCATTCATGACCGTGCTAACAATTACGAAGCACTCAAGGCCAACGTCAAAAATTTCAGCCCCGAGGCCATGGCGCCTGTTTGCGGCATCGCTGCGCACACGCTGCGCGAAGTGGCGCGCGCCTATGCCACGGCCAAAGGCGCCATGATTTTGTGGGGCATGGGGGTGAGCCAACATGTACACGGCACAGACAACGTGCGTTGCTTGATCGCCTTGTCATCCATCACGGGGCAAGTGGGTAAACCGGGCTCGGGCTTGCACCCATTGCGTGGACAAAACAATGTGCAGGGAGCGAGTGACGCGGGCCTTATTCCCATGATGTTTCCTAACTACCAGCGCGTCATCCATGCGGATGCCCACGCTTGGTTTGAAAATTTTTGGAAGACGCCGCTCGATGACAAGCCCGGTTACACCGTGGTGGAAATCATGGGCAAGATCTTGGCCGATGAGACCGACCCGCACAAGATTCGTGGCATGTACATCATGGGCGAAAACCCCGCCATGAGCGACCCCAACCTGAACCATGCCCGCCACGCTTTGGCCTCTTTGGATCATTTGGTGGTGCAAGACATCTTCATGACCGAAACGGCCTGGCTCGCCGATGTGGTGCTGCCTGCCACGGCCTGGCCCGAAAAAACAGGAACCGTTAGCAACACCGATCGCATGGTGCAACTGGGTTTGCAAGCGATAGACCCGCCGGGCGACGCGCGTGCGGATTTGTGGATCATCCAAGAAATCGCAAAAAGGATGGATTTAACTTGGCACTACCAGGGCGAACACCACGGCGTCGCCGAGGTGTTCGACGAAATGCGACAGGCCATGCACGCCGCCATTGGGGGCATCACTTGGTCGCGTTTGCAACGCGAATCGAGCGTGACCTACCCTTGCCTCACGGAAGATGATCCCGGCGAACCGACGGTGTTCAAGCACCACTTTGCCACCGACGATGGCCGTGTGCACTTGGTGCCGGCAGGTTTGATCTCAGCCAATGAACAACCTGATGCGCAATACCCGTTTGTCCTCATCACAGGTCGCCAGCTGGAGCATTGGCACACCGGCAGCATGACGCGTCGCGCCACGGTGCTGGATGCCATTGAGCCCATCGCCACGGCTTCGATGTGCCGTGCGGACCTGCAAGCCCTAGATCTACAAGCGGGCGATGTGGTTACCGTGGCCTCGCGTCGCGGCCAAGTGACATTGCGTGTGCGTTTGGATGAGGGCACTCCACAGGGCGCGGTGTTCATTCCGTTCGCCTACCAAGAGGCCGCTGCGAATTTGATGACCAACCCTGCTTTAGACCCTTTTGGCAAGATCCCAGAGCTCAAATACTGCGCCGTGTCTGTTGAAAAAGGAGGCACATTGGCCCATCCTGCTGGATTCAAAATCTAAAGTTTATGTCAGCGCACCATCATTCAATTTGGTGCGTTCAGTCAGCTAACTTGCGCTTTGCGTCATCGATCGCCAGCTTGACCAGCCTCTTATGTTCTTCTAGCGCTTCGCGGTGTGTTTCAAAATTCTGAAGCATCACAAAGCTGCCTTCAGGTAGCAGAGCCAAGGCTTCGTAAGAGATGGTTTCGAAATGTTGGTTTCTCTCAATCACGTACCAAGTGTTTTGAAAGTTCATTCGTGTGCCTGCAAGTTAAATGTTTTGAACGCCCCCATGAGTGCTTGACGCCCCTCTTTTGTTAAGGTGGACTGGGGTGGGCGCACACGCTCCCACGCTTCTGCACGGTAATGCATTGAGAGCATCAACTTCAGCGCGGCAATCGCGGGGTAATTGCCTAAGAGGGTCATCAACTCCACCACCCGATCGTCCGGTTTTGCGATTTTCATACCTGCAATTTGTGTCGCACTCTTCACCGCCTCATTGGCCATGAGGTGCTGCACGATGTTGGGAATCACATTGGCTAATGCAGAAACGCACACAGTCGGTTTAAGGACAGACAAGTTGGGTTCATGTGCAGAGGCAATGACAATTTCTGTCCCAAACGAACGCATCAAATCCACCGTGTGGTTCACATGGATGTCTTGATCGACCATGCCAACAAAGATCAGGGGGTGCGTCTTTCTTAAGTCAGTCAGCGCGACCTCTGGCAAATCTGCGCAATGGTTGATGCCGCCCAGCTGATGAATGAACAGTTGCCAACCATTCAGATTGACTTGTTTGATCAGTTGATCGAAATAATCGAACAACGCAATATGACTAAAGGGCTGCCCATAAAGTGGTGCTGAGACCAAAAAACGTCGTACGCCTTTTTCATAGGCCTTGCGAATGAATTGCGCAATTTCGATGAATGAAGAAGAGTGAACACCGAGCAAAATATTTTGTGCCTCAACGCCTGCCGCAATGACGTGTGTGACGGTTGATAGTTTTTCATCCACAGAAAAAGATGAGCCCTCACCCGCATGACCAAAAAGCACAAAGTTCTCTAAACCCTTGGCGCACAAGTTGCGTAAATGGGCGCAGAGTTTGGCCTGGTCAATGTTTAAATCTTCCTGAAGTGGCACCAGCACATCAGGCCAAACGCCGTGAAAATTTGTTGCACTTAAATTGTTGGGCATGGCTTGCTTTCAAAACGAAGGTCACACCTTACCGCAAATCGCGTAAAAGCCTTCAATTTGGGCCACCATGATGCGTTTACTTTTGTGCGTGGTAGCTGGTCACACGTTCGACTTCGTTTTTAGAACCCAAGACCACACTCACACGCTGGTGCAGCTGCGTCGGTTGGATTTCCAAGATGCGCTGCAGGCCGTTGGTGGCGCTGCCGCCCGCTTGTTCAATCAGCCAGCTCATGGGGTTGGCTTCGTACATCAAGCGCAGCTTGCCGGCTTTGCCAGGTTCGCGTTTGTCCCAGGGGTACATGAACACACCGCCGCGTGTGAGGATGCGGTGCACGTCGGCCACCATGGAGGCGATCCAACGCATGTTGAAGTTTTTGCCGCGTGGGCCTTCTTCGCCTTGCAAACATTCGTCGATGTAGCGTTTCACGGGCTCGTCCCAGTGGCGCATGTTGCTCATGTTGATGGCGAACTCTTTGGTGTCCGCAGGGATCTTCACGTTTTCTTGCGTCAAGACAAACGAGCCTTGCTCGCGGTCCAAGGTAAACATGGCCACGCCGTCGCCCACGGTCAACACCAAGGTGGTTTGGGGTCCGTACACGCAGTAGCCTGCGGCCACTTGTTGTGTGCCGGGTTGCAAGAAGTCGTCTTCGCTGACGCCTTTGCTGGGGTCTACTTTTTTGAGCACACTGAAGATGGTGCCGATGCTGACGTTGACTTCGATGTTGCTAGAACCATCGAGTGGGTCAAACATCAACAGGTATTCGCCTTGCGGGTAGCGGTTGGGCACAACGTGGATGCTGTCCATTTCTTCGGACGCCATGGCAGCCAAGTGGCCACCCCATTCGTTGGCTTCAATCAGCACATCGTTGGCGATGATGTCGAGTTTCTTTTGCACTTCGCCTTGCACGTTCTCGCTGCCCGCCGAGCCCATGACGTCGCCGAGTTCGCTGCCCAAGGCACCTTTGTTAACGGCGTGGCTGATGCTCTTGCAAGCGCGGGCCACGACTTCGAGCAACAAACGCAGTTCAGACGGGATGAGGCCTTTGGCACGTTGTTGTTCGACCAGATAGCGGGTGAGAGAGACACTCATGGCAAGTCCTTAGTTGGAGAGCGCACGCGAAACCACTTCGCGCACGTCGTTGCTTAAATCGGTTTTGGCAGCGACGCGTTTGATGGCTTCGTGCGCAGCCGTGCGGTAGGGCTCGGCCAGTTTGGACCAGCGGTCCAAGGCGCGCGCCAAACGGGCCGCAACTTGGGGGTTGATGGCGTCAAGCTCCAACACGCGTTCGCTCCAGAATACATAGCCCGCCGCATCGCTGCGGTGGAAGGCGCCGGGGTTGGCGCTGCAGAAACTGAAGATGAGGCTGCGTGCGCGGTTGGGGTTCTTGATGTGGAAATCAGGGTGCAGCATGAGGTTGCGCACCAGTGACAAGATGTTGCCACCACGGTCGGTGCTGCCTGCTTGCAGGGCAAACCATTTGTCCATTACCAAGGCTTCGCGTGAGAACAGGTTGTAGAAGCGTTGCAGGGCATCGCTTGCCAGCGCGTGACCCGCACTCACCAAAGCGCTTAAGGCATTGAAGCGGTCGGTCATGTTGTGTGCGTCTTTGAAGCACTGGTAGGTGCGGCCTGGCCACACCACGTCACCGGTGCTGCGTGCGTCTAAGCACAACATAGTGAGAGCCATGCCACTCAAGGCGCGGCGACCACTCGACACGGGGTCGGGGCTGAAAGCGCCGTTGTCGTTGTGGGTTTCAAACGCCCATGCCCAGTCGTCGTGCAACTCGCGGGCGAGTTGGGCACGCATGGCTTCGCGCACGGCGTGGATGCGTTGTGGCTCGACCACATCGAGTTGTTCTGCCATGTAGGTTTCAGAAGGCAGGGTGAGCACCAGCTCTTTGAACGCGGCATCGAGTGCCGGGTTGCGTAGCACGGTGCGCAGGGCTTGCACTAGCGCCGCGTCCAAGACTTGCGTTGGTTCGGTGTTGGCGTTGACCGTCGAGAGCGCCGCGCTCAGACACAGGCGTTGCGCAGCTTCCCATTGGTTGAATGGATCTGTGTCGTGCGCCAAGAGCGTGAGCAGCTGTGTCGATGTGAAGTCTTTTTCTAGCACCACGGGTGCGCTAAAACCACGCAAGAGCGATGGCACGGGCACTTCGTCGATCTGCAGCGACAGGTCTTTGAACTCAAAGCTTTGTGTAGCTTGCGTCAACACGAGCAGCTGGCTAGGCAACACCTCGCGGCCATCGGCACCCAGCAAGCCAAATTGCACGGGAATGACAAAAGGCTCTTTGTGCTCTTGGCCGGGGCTAGGTGGGCAGCTTTGGCTGAGTGTCAGCTTGTAAGTGTGTGTGTCGGCGTGGTAGCTGCCTGCCGCTTGCACGCGGGGTGTGCCTGCTTGCGCGTACCAACGCTTGAACTGTGCCAGGTGTGTGGCCAAGGCTGAACCGGGGTTGGCATCGGCAATCGCTTGTGCGAAGTCGTCGCAGGTCACGGCTTGGCCATCGTGGCGTTCGAAGTAAAGCGACATGCCTTTGGCGAAACCTTCACGACTCGTCAAGGTTTGCATCATGCGCACCACCTCGGAGCCTTTTTCGTAAATCGTGACGGTGTAGAAGTTGTTGATTTCCACATAGCTGTCAGGGCGCACGGGATGGGCCATGGGGCCTGCATCTTCAGGGAACTGCGCAGTGCGCAGCAAGCGCACGTCTTCGATGCGCTTGACGGCTTTGGCTGAGGCCGCAGCTTGTGCGTTGTCTTTCAAAGCTTCAGCCGCCAAGTCTTGGCTGAACTCTTGGTCGCGGAAAACGGTCAGGCCTTCTTTGAGCGAGAGTTGGAACCAGTCGCGGCAAGTCACTCGGTTGCCGGTCCAGTTGTGGAAGTATTCATGGCCGACCACGCTCTCAATATTGGCGTAGTCCATGTCGGTGGCGGTGGCGGAGTTGGCCAACACAAACTTGGTGTTGAAGATGTTGAGGCCCTTGTTCTCCATCGCGCC
>CANFZT010000107.1 GCA_947451565.1 Comamonadaceae bacterium
CGCATTGTCATGTTGCCCGCCACGCTGGCCTTGATTCAAAGTGGCACCGCCAAGAAGGGTGATGTGTTGGGCATCGCCCGCATTGCAGGCATTCAGGCCGCCAAAAAAACCAGCGACTTGATTCCCTTGTGTCACCCACTCGCGCTTACACGCGTGGCCGTGGAGTTTGCCATCGACGAGGTCGCGCACAGCGTGCAATGCACAGCCACCGTGGAAACAGTGGGACAAACAGGCGTGGAGATGGAAGCACTGACGGCTGTGCAAGTCGCGCTGCTCACCATCTATGACATGTGCAAGGCCGTGGACCGAGGCATGACCATCACTGATGTGCGCTTGCTAGAAAAGCATGGCGGCAAGTCGGGGAGCTATGTGGCCAATTGAAGTCTCGCGATTTAGGTCAGAAGCGTTCCGTTGTATTCACCGAACATTTTTATACTGATCGCCGTCGCGGCAATGCCGACCAACTGAATTTCAAGCAGTGTGTCTGTCATATTGCCATTGCCGTTTAAGTCCATGGCCGACTCTTTGACGAAAATCGTTGTGTTGTTATCCGTCCATGAATTTTTAGCGACTGTCAGCTGGACGCCATCAAGATTAGTTTTTAGGAACGCATTGACGCCAGCGATAAAAGCAGCACCTGTTTTCTTGCTCAGCGCGTTGTTGTTAATAAAGTCTGTGTCGAGTCCGAAATTGCTCAAGTCGAGTCTGTCCTCACCAACTTTGAAATCTAGTATCTTGGTCCTCATCGTAAGGTTGCTCACCCCATTGGCATTGATGGTGCCCGCCGTGTTTTTGAGAAGCGTGGCATTGAGCGATTGAGATTGAAAGGGGTTGTAATACGTTGCCGATGCGACGTTAAGAAAAGTCCCAGCCGTTGGCCCTGGCGTTACATATAAATCTGTTAACGCAGGCTGCGCTTCATCAGTGAATGTGGCATCTGGCAAACTAAATACGAATGTATCCTTGCCAGATCCACCGCTGGCCGTGTCAATGGTCCATGCTTTGTAGGCGCCATGGTTGATGACCGCTGTACCGCTGGAGTTTTTCACCTCCGCTTTGTAATCCCACACAGAACTGCCGCCAGAAAAAACAAGCACGTCATTCCCCGCATCACCATATAAATTATCCGCCCCGTAATCGCCTTGCAATATGTCGCTTCCAGCACCGCCATTAATGGTATCGTTACCACAGCCGCCACGGATTACATCGTCAAGGCGAGTACCGGATAAATTGTCATCTCCGAATAAATACACCGTTACATCATTGCCACTTAAGCTCGGCGTATTGAAAATGGCAGCCTGGTAATCAAAGTTGTTGTAATAGGTTTTGAAATCCAACGGCGTAGTGCTAGCCCCATTACCAAACAAGGCGACTCTCATTGCGGTTAGCAATGTGGGATTATTTTGAATAAACCTAGCTGGCAGATATGCAGAACCATTCCATGAAGCATCGTAGATATCGGTGGTTAGCCATGTGTCACCTACTTTGACTTGTTTTTCAATGCTAGAAAATCGACTGGTTCCCCACATCAATTGATACATACTGGCAACCGTATTGGTCGTAACAGGGATGTATACGTCTCCTGATTTTGTTGCCCAATTCGCCTCTGTTCCAAGTAAAGGTGAAATGCCCGTATCGCCAAACGCTAAAGCTCCTTGATACGCGTTGTAGACAACTCTGTTTACTCCCGCCCTATCTGAGATCACTAGCGAAACGCCCAGCAAATTGTTATTACTGCCGTAATTGAATTTGAGAGATGCCATTTGAATCTCATTGAGAGTATCTCTTTCCGAGATGCCTCCAAAAAGCCCAACATCATGTCGAATAGCAAGAAGATCCGCAGAGTGTCGAAGAATAGCCACGTCACATCCCCCAAAATCAGCAATACTATCTTAGAAATCGATAAATTTAATCATGTTGATTAGCTATAGGTCCGCCATCAATTTAGATGATTTTTTCAAATACCATTTGAGACGGCAAACCAAGCCCGTTCCAACCCTGGCATTAAATGAGAGTAGAAAGACGAGAAATAGTGATGTTGGGCTACAGATACGGTCTTTCGCAACCTGGCCTGCGCAAAAACTTCTCGTTCACTGTGCCGAGCGCGCAACGCCTCGACGCCATCGACGCTTGGATTGCAAAAGGTTTAGACACCGATCCTAGGTCTTATGTCATGCAGCAGCGGTGTGCGATGGTGGGTTGCGAGGCTGCACTGCGGTACCTTTCTCAATTTTTGCTGACCGCCACCGTGCTCTTGCAAGACATCAAAGTTCCTCTCTTCGAGCGCGCCGTTCTGGAGTCGATTGGCCAGCAAGGCCATCGTGCACAGGCACAGATCTGGATGCCTCTTCCCGAGGGCCTCTCGATAGACATCGTGGACAAATGGATTCAACAGGCCATGCAAGCGGTCACCGATTTGGTGCCGCTCCTGGACGACGAACAGGCACGGGAAAGCGCCTATCAAACCTTCCATGCCAAACACATTCAGCCTTGGCGAGCCCGTATTCCCGGAGGGCAATCGACGATCCCTATTTTGCAATCCGCATTTGAACAAGGCATTGCGTTTTCTCATCTGGGTGGGGGACGGTATGTGTTGGGCTGGGGGGCGAGGTCTGAAATTTTCGACCGCAGTGCGAACTCGGCTGATTCGGCTATTGGCGCGACGGCTACCCAGAACAAGGCCTTGGCAATCCATATGCTGAAGGCCATCGGGATTCCTACGCCGCGCGGGGTGCTGATGCCATCTGGAGAGTTCTCTGCAGAGAAGATGCAAACCCTTTCCAAACCTTGGGTCATCAAACCTGTGGATCGAGACCGAGGCGAGGGTGTGAGCCTCAACATTGAAACCCTTGCGCACGCCAAGGTTGCATTCGATAAAGCAGCCACCTTATCCTCTGGCGTGCTCGCAGAAGAGCAAGTGGCGGGAACTTGTCACCGAATACTGGTGGTCGATGGCCGTGTCATTTATGCCGTGAAGCGCAACCCTAAAACTGTCGTCGGTGACGGGTTACACAGCATCGCTGAATTGATCGACCTCAAGAATGCGGCCTTGCGGCAGATGTTGCCCATTAAGCGACTGCCTGAGTATTCATTGGATGCAGATGCATGCATGCATTTGTCCCGAATAGGACTATCACCGGACAGCGTGCCGCAGGCAGGCGCGCGGGTGAACTTGCGTGCCGCGCAATCGACCCAATGGGGCGGTGACCCAGAAGATGTGACCGAGCAACTGCACCCAGCCAACGCGGCCTTGGCGATCAAAGCAACGCAATTCTTTCGCCTGCGCTGTGCAGGGGTTGATCTGATTTCGCAAGACATCGGGATACCTTGGTTTACCAACGGTGCCGTGATCAACGAGGTCAATTTTTCCCCGGTCATCGGTCGCACCCACGCCTATCAGCGCAAAGCCACCACCGCGTACATGCAAGCGCTGTTTCCTTCAAAAGGTCGTATTCCAATCGAGGTGTATCTCGGGCGAGATCTGCATGACAGCGTGGCCGCGCGTTGTGAAGAAGGCCGATCACGTGGTCTGGTCGTTCGTGTATGCAGCGATACAGACACCTCGGTGTTCACGTCCACGGCAATGACCCGACTGGATCCGACGGTTCAGGTCTTACTGGTTCACTTGTGGCGTGATACATCGCTGTTGTGGGATAGCCTTCCGTTTCCTTGGATCACGCGGATCATGGTGTCAGCCTCGGAGGTTTCTGCGATCAAGGCGTCGCCCCTCTGGCAAACCATGGCACCGCTGGTTTCAGCGATACAGGTCCACAGGCATGCGTGAAGAACCATCGGCAGCTACCGTCGCGGCCTTGACGAATTTCATGTTCTTGCCGGACAAGGCAATCCGTGCGGATTGCACTTTCGTGCTGGGCATGACCTTGTTTCACAGACCTGTAGCACGGGCCGTCGAATTACATGATCAGAATTTAGCGGGGCGGATCATTTTCAGTGGAGGGTACAACCCCCGCTTGCAAGCGCAAGAGGCCGATGAAATGCGAGCGCTTTGGTGCCAGCTTGGACGCCCCGAAGCGGTCGTGCAAGTGGAACGGGAATCGACGAACACCCGAGAAAATATGGAAGGTATCAAATCACTGCTTGAACGCCAAGGTCTAATGACCGAGATTCACAGCGTCAACTTGGTAGCCATCAGCTATCACATGCGCCGAGCATTGGAAACTTTTCGCGACGTATTCGGAGATGCATGGACGGTTGGCACCGCAAGTTATCCAAGCCAATACTGCTCACCCCATGGATGGGCGCAAAACGCGCGCGGACGCGAGTTGGTGCTTTCGGAGTTTGTCAAGATTCGACAGCATTTGCCGCATCGCTTACCCAAGATGCACTGCTAAACTGGTTCTCATTGACCTCGCAGGAGGGTAAGCCCAGCAGTGGCTATGGCTTCTCAGGCGCCACCTCCAAACGACACCTTTTCAGAAGCACTATGGCAACTCTTACCATCATCATTGCAGCCAAAAATGAAGCACGCAATATTTCAGACTGTGTCCAATCGGCCTCTTTTGCCGATGAGGTGATTGTTCTGGACTCCGGCAGTTCGGACGGAACGCAACAATTGGCCGAGGCTGCAGGCGCTCAAGTCGTCTCTACCGATTGGCCTGGCTACGGCCCCCAACAGTCTCGCGGCATTGGCCTTGCCACGTCGGATTGGGTTTTATCGCTAGACGCCGACGAGCGCATCACCCCCGCGTTGAAAGCAGAGGTTCTTGAAGCTATTCACAGCGGCCGTGCCGATGGTTATCGCTTGCCCCGTTTGTCGAGTTTGTGCGGCACCTTCATTCACCATGGCGGTTGGCGGCCTGACTACACCTTGCGCCTTGTCAAGCGTGGGAAAGCCGGTTTCACGCATCACTTTTTGCATGCACACATGACGGTTGATGGCAGCAAGGCTGATTTAAACGAAAGCTTGATCCACTACAGCTATCGCGATTTGGACGACGTCTTAGAAAAACTCAACCGCTACGCGTCTGGCAACGCCAAAGACCTAGACAGCAAAGGTGTCAAGGGCTCTTTCAGTAAAGCCATCAGTCATGGTTTGTGGGCTTTCATCCGTACCTATTTTTTCCGCGCTGGCTTTCTCGATGGTCGCTACGGTTTTATGCTGGCGATCTACAACGCTGAGAGCACGTACTACAAATACTTGAAATTACTGGCCTTGCAAGAAGCTCGCGACAAGGTTTAAATCGTTCCATCGCGCATCACTTATGTAGCTGCGATTGCCTGACATCCTCTAAGCGCTCTGTCAAAGTTTGCGCTTGCGCGTCGTGCCCTAACAGTTTGGCACTGTCGATGACACGTTGCACCACGCGCGCTTCGGGGGAGTAGTGCATCAAACGCAAAGCCTGCGGGTATAACTCGCCCGCGTTGTCTGCGGTGATCGTTTGCGTGGTCAGCTCGGCAAAGTCGGCTTGATTTTTGAAGAGCCACGATTGCTTGGCATGGTGCAAAGGGTTGTCGCGGTAAGCGGCATCGCGTGACACGGCTTGGCGGTAAATTTGGCCCACGCGGTTGTAGTCCCACGCCGCGTACAAACAGCCGATGAACAACAGGGCCGCCACCGACATAGGGCCGACTTGGC
Organism: Comamonadaceae bacterium; assembly: GCA_947451565.1. Lineage (GTDB taxonomy): Bacteria > Pseudomonadota > Gammaproteobacteria > Burkholderiales > Burkholderiaceae_C > Limnohabitans. The sequence continues at coordinate 5,597 of CANFZT010000107.1, forward strand.
CTTCTGGTTGGATGTCTGCACTCGACTGCCCCATGGATGGCCCCCATAGCAAACCGATTACTAAACCCAAGGTCATTTGAAATGGACCGTACCAAAGCGGGTATTCCAGCAGGCTGTGCAACCCCAACACAACCCACAAGCACCAAGCCATGACACGCCATGGGTCTTGTTCTCTCCACGGTGTGCGTCGCAGCACCCACACCGCGCTGACAGCCAATACAGCCAGCGCAAACGGCACGCCAAGCTCAAGGGCTAAGTGCAACGGGAAGTCGTGGGCGTTGTCCAGCATGTCGCAGAAACGCAAGCTGCTGTAGCTGGTCATGAAGTGCGCGTAATCGGTCTCACCCCAACCCCAACCTAGCCATGGCTGCTGCGCAATCAACGTCAACACATTGGCCCACAACACGCGACGGCCGCCGCAGGCGGCGTAGTCTTGAGCTTGACCGGCAACACGCAAAAGCATGCTCGCGCCCCACTCTCCGGTGGTTTGCAAGGCCAACCAAGGCATCACCACGGACCACACCGCCATCCACACAGGGGCTGACAGCGCAAGCCACTTCAAGCCTTGGCCACATCCATCCTCTCGCTGGGTCGTGCGCCAGCCCCATGCGGCCATCAACACGCCCACCAGCACCCACTGCACAGCACCCGTGCGTGACACAGAACACGCCACGCCTGCTGCCAAGACATTGAGCAACAGCAGCACCCAAGCCCAGCCGCCACGCGACATGCTGTGCCCTTTGCTTTGCGCGCCCACCCACCCCAGCAAGATCACCAACCCCAGGCTGGTGAGCGATGCAAATTGGTTACGTTGCCGCAAATTGGCAAACGCATCGCCCTTCAGCGGCTGATTCACCCAAGGCGACAACTCGCGGGCCAGGCCCAGGTACTGCAACATACCCAGCACTGCGCTGATGACTGCCGCAGCCAACAAGCCCAACACCAACCATCGCAACAGCGACTCATCCACCGCCGCACGTCGTCCCACCGCTGCCATAACCCACACACACATGAGTGAGGCCACCAAACCGGCCGTGAGCGCACGGTCCACCACTTGTGGCACCCACAGCAGAGAGGCCGCAAGCCACGCCAACAACACAGCGAACACCACGCGCTCCGTCAAAGTCCAACGGGTCTTCAGCAAAGGCAGCTCCACCACCGCCAGCAACGCGCACGCGGCCAACATCCAACTCACCAACAAAGGGATGACGGCGGTCGATGGGCTGCTGGCAAATGGGTTGAGCCACGGCAAGGCGATGCACAGCACAAGGATGGCATTGCGCACCCACAAGCTTTGAGTGGTTGACGAATTCATGTGCTGATTTTCCCTCACGCCCACACCCCAAAAACAAAAGCGCCCGAAGGCGCTTGATGGGGTCTTAACTGGACCATGGGCAGCAGCTTATTTGCAGTCGCTGGGCACGTACTTTTTGTCCAGCGCGTCGGTGGGCACGGACACACCCACAAACGCTTCTGCACCTTTGGCCATGCACTTCCACTGCACCACGCCGTCAATGGTCACGCTCGTGGCGGTTGGCGCTGGCAATGCTAAATCTGTTGTGCCGCTCTTCGTGAACGGCACTAGCAGCAAGCTGCCGCCACCCGCTGCCGCTGTGGTGGTAATGGTGATGACGCCTGTGCTGGCAGCAATGTCAATGCTGCTGATGTTCTTGGTGACCCCACCAAAGGTGTAACCCGTTTTATAGCCAGACGTAGCTGTAGCGATGTTGCCGCTGTTGAGCACATCCAATACATTGGTTTTGGCGGCCGACGCCAAGCCTAAACCCTCGCTCACACGCGCACGAATCATGTAGTCTTGGTAAGCGGGCAAAGCCACCGAGGCCAGCACACCGATGATGGCCACCACGATCATGAGTTCGATCAAGGTGAAGCCGCGTTGCAGAGAGTGTTTCATCGCAAGTCCTTTGAGAGTTGGGCACAAATTCTAGGCAGCACCCAAACATTAAAAGCAGGTGCTTGAGTTCAAAAAAAAGCGAGCGGTGAAACACCGCTCGCTTTGATCTTGGTGATTCCCGAAGGAGATTACTTCAACTGAGCCTTGAGCAATTTGCCCAATTCAGATGGGTTGCGTGTGACGATGAAGCCGCACTCTTCCATGATGGCCAGCTTAGCGTCTGCAGTGTCTGCACCGCCAGAAA
>CANFZT010000108.1 GCA_947451565.1 Comamonadaceae bacterium
GCACACTCACAGAGCAGCTCAGCAAAGAACTGGGCCAGCAAGTGATGGTTGAAAACAAGGCCGGTGCCAACGGTGCGATTGCGGCTGACACCTTACTCAAAGCACCTGCGGATGGACAAACCCTGTGGCTCACCAGCGTTGGGGCCGTGGCCATCAACCCCTCGCTATATGCCGCCCTGCCCTACGATCCCGTGCGTGATCTAGCTCCTGTGTCATTGGTGGTCAACAACGTCGAGATGTTGGTGGTGAACCCAAATAACCCGGTCAATGGGCCACAAGAGTTCATTACCGCAGCACGACAAAAATCAACCACTATGGCCTCCTCAGGCACAGGCAGCGTGCCGCACTTGGCCATGGAGTTGCTGGCAGATGCCACGCGCGCAGACTTGATACATGTGCCATACAAAGGCGCTGCGCCGGCCATCACCGATGTCATGGCCGGTCATGTGGATGGTTTCTTTGGAGACATTCCCGGATTGATGGGCCACATCCGCAGCGGCAAGCTCAAGCCTGTGGCGCTCGCATCCACACGACGCCATCCTCTGTTTCCTGATGTCAAAACCTTCCAAGAAATTGGTGTTGCTGGCGTGGATTCAGACAATTGGTACGCCTTGTTTGCACACAAAAACACATCTGCTGCCGAGCTAGACCGCCTCAACCAAGCCGTGCGCCGCACCCTGGCGAGTGAGGCTGTGCGCACTAAACTGATTGCCTCAGGTGCCGAACCTTCAGCATCTAGCTCGGCTGAACTTAGCGCCTTGCTGAAGAACGACATGGCCAAATGGGGCCGTGTGATCCGTGACAAAAAAGTCAAAGCAGATTGAGGGCTGAATGACATCGAACGCACGTATTCCAGCCATTACCCCAGGCACACGACCTGAACTGGCCGAGCTGGAAGGCAAAATCATCGCCAAACGCGGACGCATCACGCCGCTGTACCAGCACTTGCTCAACAGTCCTGTGATGGCGCAAGGGTGGGAAGAGTTTTTAAGCGCCGTCCGGCAACGCAACAGCTTGCCTGCCGACTTGCGTGAACTGATTATTTTGCGAGTCGCCGTTTTAAACCGTGCGCCTTATGAGTTTGAAGCACACATTGAACACGCCCTCAAAGCCGGTTTACCCCAAAGCAAAATTGAGGCAGTCAAGGAAGCCAAAGTCGCGACGGTCTTTAGCGCAGAAGAACAAGTGGTGCTGATACTCACCGACACCATGACGCATGAGATTGAGGTTCCAGACGAGTTGTTCGCACGCGTATCGACTTACTTTGAAGGCCAGCGATTGCTTGATTTGTGCATCACGATTGGTGCCTACAACATGGTGTCACGCGTTTTGGTGGCACTGCACATTGGACACTGACATGCCAACACACACCTGTAAAGCCCTCGTTTTGAAATGTGCCGAAGCCTGCCCACCAGGCACAGCCATGCGTTGGCACACAGCCATCACCTTCCCAGGAAAACCTCAAACATCATTGCAGACCGCCTTCACGCCACACGCAGAAAACGGTTTGCCCATGCTGTATGTGTATGTAAGGTTTTCTGAACCCACGGACCTGAGCTCCGATGACTGTGCTGCGCTTGAAAAAGCATGGTACGCGCTGACTGGCCATGCCGCTCAAATTTCTCGCCTACAAGAAGTCATGCACCTCGAAACACAACATCCCCAAGAGACACTGGGCGCACATTACGTCGTTGAAACAGATCCTGAGCAGGGTTGGGAAGAAGAAATCTTCAAGTGGTACGACGAAGAACACTTACCAGGCTTGTCACGCGTCCCCGGTTGCATGGTGGCCCGACGTTATATCAACCTTGACCACGGCCCCCGTTCGTTTGCCTGCTATGACTTGCTCAACCCAGAAGTCGTAACCACAGCACCTTGGCTCGCCGTGCGTGGCACGGCGTGGAGTGACATCTGCCGTCCGCATTTCACCAACACCTTGCGCACCATGTTCAATCAGAAAGAGCCCTAAGCCCATGATGGAACGATTCACACAAATTAGCTACGAAGACCTCGCCCCCGAAATTCGCCCTTTGGCGGACGACATCCTCAAAGTGTCTAGCGCCGCGTTAGGTGGCCCTTACAACGCCCTGTTACGAAGCCCTGAGATGGCCCGCCGATGTTTTGATTTTTTAGACTATTTGCGTTTCAGAACCTCAGTCAGCAAGCGCTTGAATGAATTTGCCATCCTGATCCAAGCACGCATTGCCAACGCGCAGTACGAGTGGTGGGCGCACGACCCCATTGCACAACGGGCGGGTTTATCGCCACACATCATTGAACAGCTTCGCCAATGCAAACGGCCAGAAGGCATGCAAAACGACGAAGCCTTGGTCTATGACTTTTGTATTCAGCTCACCCTGAACCATCGCGTGCCTGATGCGTTGTGGGCACAAGCGATCGCCCAAATGGGAGAACAAGCCGTGGTGGACTTGACTGTTTTATCAGGTACCTACGTGATGGTGTCGATGTTGCTCAATGCGACGCAAGTTGGTATTCCCAACGGCGGCGAAGAACCGCTTGAGGTTTTATCCCCACTCGAAATTCGCCAGCGCTTGCTTGCTTAAACAGGCTTCATACATCAGGAGATTTCCATGATTTCACGCCGTCACATTGCCCTAGCGGCCAGTTTGCTCTGGGCCACCACATCCAGCTTCGCGCAGAGCAACACCGTTCGCTTGGTGGTCCCCTTCTCAACCGGCGGCCCCACAGACATTGCCGCACGCGTTATCGCGCCGCTGTTGTCAGAGGCGATGGGAAAAACGGTCATCGTGGACAACCGTGTCGGTGCCACCGGTGCGATTGGTGCAGAGTTTGTGGCGCGTGCGCCAGCAGACGGCAACACCATTTTGTTTGGCACCAGCAGCATCATGGGCGCTAACCCCGCTTTGATGCCCAAGCTTTCGTATGACCCCGTGCGTGACTTTGTGCCCGTCAGTCTGGTGGCCACCATCGAAAACATTTTGGTGGTTCACCCATCCGTGCCTGCGAACAATGTGCAAGAGTTCATCCGATACGCTAAAGAAAATCCAGGTAAGTTGTTTTACGGTTCATCCGGCACAGGCAGTACTTACCACTTGGGCTCTGAGATGTTTGCCAGCATGACCAAAACGCAGCTAGGTCACGTCCCTTACAAAGGTCAAGGCCCTGCCGCGCAAGACTTGCTCGCAGGGCACATTCAACTGATGTTTGATGCGTTCAACTCTGCCGTCCCCAATATCAAGTCCGGGCGCGTCAAAGCGCTAGGCATTGCCAGCGCCAAGCGTCACCCCGAGTTACCTGACCTTCCCACGATCAGCGAGCAAGGTGTGCCAGGCTATGTCACCACCATTTGGCTCGCCTTCTTTCTCCCCGCCAAAACACCTGCTGCCGTGGTGGATAAATTGAACCAAGATCTGCGCACCATCATGCAACGCCCTGATGTGCGCGACCGCTTCAACAAACTGGGCATGCAAGCCGTTAGCTCATCGACGCAGGAGCTGGATACGGTGTTGAAGCAAGAGCTCGCGCAGTGGACGCGCGTGGTGCGCGAAGCCAACATCAAACCCGAATAAAAGGAGACAGCCATGAAAAAAATTGCAGCCGTTTTATCGCTCCTCATGGGCGCCACAAGCATTTTCGCCGCTGACACCGACTACCCGACCAAACCTATTTCCATCGTCGTGGCCTATGCACCGGGCGGCCAAGGCGATGTGTTCGCACGCTTGGTCAGTGAAAAGCTATCCACCGTCTACAAGCAAGCTGTAGTGGTCGATAACAAACCTGGCGTCTCTGGCACCGTAGGGACACGCGTGGCCGCCAAATCTAAAAATGATGGCTACACCTTGCTGCTGGGACAAACCGGTGAAATCACAGTCAATCGCTTGTTAATCAAAGACATGGGCTACGACCCTATGAAAGAGCTGATCCCCGTGGTGCTGATTGGCAATGCGCCTTTGGTGATGCTCGCGCCTGCCGATGCGCCCTACAACACGGTGAATGAATTCATCCAAATGGCGCGTGCCAAACCAGGTGAATTCAGCTATGGCTCAGTGGGCGCAGGCACCCCAGGCCATTTGTCTGCCGTGGCGTTGGGGCTGGGTGCCAAACTCAACATGGTGCATGTGCCCTACAAAGGCGTTGGTCCCTTGCTGTCTGACTTGATGGCTGGCCGCTTGCAAGCCTTCTTCAGCAGTGCCTCTGCCGCTATGCCACAAATCAAAGGCGGCAAACTCAAAGCCTTGGGTGTCACCACCCCACAGCGCATGACCTCATTGCCACAAGTGCCGACCATTGCGGAAGCAGGCTTGCCTGGCTTTAGCTACACCTTGTGGGGTGGTTTGTTTGCGCCGGCAGGCACACCCACCCATGTGATTGAAAGTCTGAACCGTGAAGTCAACGCCGTACTGGCACAACCCGATATCCGCACCCGACTCGAAGCCGACAACGTGGCCGTGCCTAAAAATACACCCGCTGAATTTGCAGACTATGTGAAAGCAGAATCTTTGAAATTCGAAAAACTCATCAAAGAAGCCAACGTGAAAGTCGACCAGTGATATGAAGATTGTTGTTTTACCTGGTGATGGTATTGGTCCAGAGACTATGGCCGTCACAGTGGATGTGTTGCAAGCTGCCTCGGTTCGTTTCGGTTTGAATTTGGAATTGCTGCATGACATCGCAGGTCATGAGAGTTTAAAAAAACATGGTGCCACCGTCACCCCTGCATTGCTTGAAAAAGTCAAAAGTGCCGACGGACTCATGCTGGGCCCGATGGCTACGTATGACTTCAAAGATGAAGCCAAAGGAGAAATCAACCCCTCCAAATTCTTTCGAAAAAGCTTAGACCTGTTTGCCAACATCCGCCCATCACGGACTTACACAGGCGTCAAAACCATCACCGGCCCGTTTGACTTGGTGGTGGTACGCGAAAACACAGAAGGGTTTTATGCAGACCGCAATGTGGCGTCTGGCAACAGCGAAATATTGGTCACCCCTGATGTCGCCATTTCTCTGCGCCGCATCACGCGTGAGTGCTGTGAACGCATTGCGCGCAGCGCATTTGAACTGGCCATGCAGCGACGTAAGCACCTGAGCTTGGTACACAAACACAATGTGCTCAAAATCACTGATGGCATCTTCTTAGACGCTTGCCACCGCGTGGCCTCAGAGTTTCCAGAAGTCACTGTCGATGATTTCATCGTTGACGCCATGATGGCGCACGTCGTGCGCGCACCAGATCGGTTTGACGTGATCGTGACCACCAATATGTTTGGCGATATCTTGTCGGACCTTACCGCCGAACTCTCCGGTAGCTTGGGCCTAGGCGGCTCACTCAACGCGGGCTTACTCAATGCCATGGGGCAAGCGGCACATGGCTCGGCCCCAGACATTGCAGGCCAAGACATTGCCAATCCGTTTTCGCTCATCACCTCGGCGGCAATGCTGCTGAGCTGGCATGCACAGCGCAGCGGTCAGCAGTCATACCTGCACGCCTCACGCGCCATTGAAGATGCCATCACCGCCTGCATTGCGGCAGGCGAGTCCACACGCGACATCGGCGGCGCACTTGGCACACAAGCCACGGGCAAAGCGGTCGTCAAACGCCTGCAACAGCCATGAACCTGACCGGTGGGTGTGACACGCATGTGCATGTCATTGGGGAAGCCAAGGCTTACCCCATGGTGTCGGAGCGGCAATACACACCCGGTTTTGCCGGTGTGGCCGATTTGCAGGCCCATTTGAAACGCTTGGGTCTGACACGGGCCGTCATCATCCAACCCAGTGTGTACGGCACATACAACGAATGCTTACTCGACGCTTTGAATGCTATGACGGGACATGCACGGGGCGTGGCGGTACTTGACATGCAAATTTCAACTGCCGCCTTGCAAAAACTAGACGCACAGGGCGTGCGTGGTATTCGTTTGAACTTGGAGAGTGCGGGTGAACACAACAGCGCCAAGTTACAGACTGCGCTGCAGATGTGGGCGCCACGGTTAGCAGATCTGGGCTGGCATATACAGGTGTATGCCCCACTGGCGGTGACCGTCTCTTGCGCGTCACTCATCGCGCAGCTTCCTGTGCCGGTGGTTCTGGACCACTTTGCGCTATGGCACGATGCTTCGTGCGCATCCTCTGAATCCAAGTGTTTGCTCGATTTGTTGGTGCAAGGAAAAATTTACATCAAACTCTCGGCCAGCTACCGCAGCCCGATGAAAGACGCACAGGCATTGCAAGCCGTGAGTCAACGACTCCTCGCCATCAGGCCAGACCGCCTGTTGTGGGCCAGTGATTGGCCACATACCAACCGAGAACCGGGACGTGGCCCCCATGAGGTGAGTTGTTACCGCGACATCACAACCGAATCACTGCAGCATGAGCTTTCGCAATGGTTACCGACGCCAGAAGCACGACAGCAAGTCCTTGTGAACAACCCAAACCAGCTTTACAGATTCTGAGCATTGACCTAGCGCAATGACAAGGTCAACACCTAGGTGTCTAATGCAGTCTTCACTTAGGAGAAATGTATGAAAGCAAACGTCGGCGGGTTCGACCGCATCTTGCGCATCGTCGCAGGCTTGGTACTGATTGCATTGGCAGCCACAGGCGTGGTCGGTGCCTGGGGCTACTTGGGGGTCATCGTATTAGCCACGGGCGTTTTCCGATTCTGCGGTGCGTACACCTTATTGGGTTTGAACACCTGCCCACTCGAAGCGGTGGAAGAAGAGCCCGCCAAGTAAACGGCTCTCGCTTCACACCAGCCTCAGCGCTTTCAAGCGGCTGAGGCTTTTTTACGCGCCAACCAGAGCAAGCCAGCACCAGTGATGAGCACGGGCACCAACGAGCCCCAGTTGAGCCATGCCCAGCCTTGTGTGGTCACTAACGCGCCGGAAGCAAACGAGGTCAACGCCATGGTGGCAAACACGCAAAAGTTGATGGCGGCTTGGGCACGGTTTTTCTCTTGCGGTGTGTAGGCCTGCATCGACAAGGTGGTGCTGCCTGTGAACAAAAAGTTCCAGCCCACACCCAACATGAAGAGCGCAAACAAAAACTGGTGCAAGTCCACACCCGACAAAGCCACGGCAATGCAACCTATATTGAGCAACACGCCCACACCCATGATGGTCAGCACACCAAACCGTTTGATGAGGTGGCCCGTCACAAAGCCCGGTGCAAACATGCCAATCACGTGCCACTGCAAGACCCAGGCCGTGTCTTCAAAGGGGAACCCACACACTTGCATGGCCAATGGCGTGGCAGCCATCAACAAGTTCATCACGCCATAACCCAAGGCTGCAGCCAAGGCAGCAATAAAAAATACAGGCTGGCGCATGATTTCGCCCAAGGGTTGGCCGCCTGTCTCATCGGCTTTGACCACGGGTGCGGGCGGGAATTCAATCTTACTCATCACCGCCATCGACAACACAGCCACCATCATTAAGGCCACATAGGCACCGGCAAACGGAATGCCGAACAAGCTCTTAGTTTGAATGGCCAAGTTCGGGCCAATGATCGCGCCAATCAAGCCACCCGCCATCACCAACGACACCGCCTTCTCGCGATAGTCAGGCTTGCAGAGCTCAGCCGCTGCAAAGCGATACAACTGTCCATTGGCGCTGTAATAGCCCGCTACCACTGTGGCCGTCACCAACAACCAGAAGGATTGCGACAGCACGGCAAACGCGCCCAAGGCTGCGGACAACAAAGCCACCAAC
>CANFZT010000109.1 GCA_947451565.1 Comamonadaceae bacterium
ATGGCTTATTCTGAAAAAGTGGTTGACCACTACGAAAACCCCCGCAACGTGGGCTCCTTTGACAAGGGCGATGACTCTGTGGGCACCGGCATGGTGGGCGCACCCGCTTGCGGTGATGTGATGAAGTTACAAATCAAGGTCAACCCCACCACGGGCGTGATTGAAGATGCACGTTTCAAAACCTACGGCTGCGGCTCTGCCATCGCTTCTTCGTCACTCGTGACCGAGTGGGTCAAGGGCAAAACTTTGGACGAAGCAGCGGCTTTGAAAAACAGCGAAATCGCTGAAGAGCTGGCGCTGCCGCCTGTGAAAATTCACTGCTCCATCTTGGCCGAAGACGCCATCAAGGCAGCTGTGGATGATTACAAAAAGAAACACGCTGCGGCGTAACCCAAGAAGAACACCATGGCCATCACTTTGACTGAAGCCGCGGCACGACACGTGACCCGCTACCTTGCCAAACGTGGCAAGGGCGTGGGCGTGCGTTTGGGGGTCAAAACCACGGGGTGTTCGGGCTTGGCCTACAAGCTCGAATATGTGGACGAACAAGAACCGGAAGACGTGATTTTTGAAGACCACGGTGTGAAGGTGTTGATCGACCCCAAGAGCTTGGCCTACATCGACGGTACGCAATTGGACTTCGTGCGCGAAGGCCTGAATGAGGGCTTCAAGTTTTTGAACCCGAACGAACGTGACCGTTGCGGTTGCGGCGAATCGTTCCGTATTTAAATTTCGATAGATTAAAGCGAGGCGTGACGTGAACGAACCGGCCCTGCCGTTGTCGGCCCAGCTCGCGGTCAGCGACTTTGAGCTCTTCGGTGTGCCTGTTCACTTTGCACAAGACCGCGCCCAGCTTGATGCGCGTTGGAAAGACTTGCAACGCGAAGCTCACCCCGACAAATTTGCCTCCCAAGGCGCAGCTGCGCAACGCGTGGCCATGCAATGGTCGGTGCGCATCAACGAGGCGTATCAGCGCCTCAAAGACCCGATGCGTCGCGCTGCCTATTTGTGCGAACTGGGCGGGGCACCCATTCAAGCCGAGAACAACACTGCTATGCCCGCTGCATTTTTGATGCAGCACATGGAATGGCGCGAGGCGATGGACGATGCCACTGATGTGGCCGCACTCGAAGCCTTGTTTGACGAAGTGCAGCAAGCCCACAAAACTGCCTTGCTGCAATGCGCACAGCTCATTGACACCGCACACGACCTGCCCGCTGCCGCGCAGCAGGTGCGGGGGCTGATGTTCATCGAGAAGTTTCTGCATGACATCGAAGCCCGAATTGACCAACTAGACGCCTCCTGAAAGCGACAATACACATCTATGGCGTTGTTACAAATTTCCGAACCTGGCCAAGCGCCTGACCCGCACCAGCGACGCATCGCGGTGGGCATTGACTTAGGCACCACCCACTCGCTCGTGGCTTCTATGCGCAACGGCTTTGCCGAATGTTTGCCCGATGCAGAAGGCCAAGTCATCTTGCCTTCGGCCGTGCGTTACCTTGAAAACGATGGCCGCCAAATTGGCCGCGCTGCATTGGCCTCGCAAGCCGAAGATCCGCAAAACACGCTCGTATCTGTGAAGCGTTTCATGGGCCGTGGTGTGGCTGACATTGCCAACCGCGACCAACTACCTTATGTGTTTGTCGATAAGCCCGGCATGTTGGCCATTCAAACCCGCGTGGGTGAGAAGTCTCCTGTCGAGGTGAGTGCTGAGATTTTGGCCACCTTGCGCTTTCGTGCCGAAGACACCTTCAACGACGATTTGTACGGCGCAGTCATCACCGTGCCCGCATACTTTGACGATGCCCAACGCCAAGCCACCAAAGATGCCGCGCAACTCGCCGGCATCAACGTGCTTCGCCTCATCAACGAGCCTACCGCTGCAGCCATTGCCTACGGCTTAGACCAAGCTAGCGAAGGCGTGTACGCCGTGTATGACCTCGGTGGCGGCACGTTTGACATCTCTGTGCTACGCCTCACGCGCGGCGTGTTTGAAGTGTTGGCCACCGGCGGCGATTCCGCTTTGGGCGGCGACGATTACGACCGCGCCTTGGTCGACTGGGTGCAAACCCAAACCGGCTGCGTCATTGCAACGCCCGCTGATAAATCCAATGTGTTGGTGGCTGCGCGTGCCTGCAAAGAAGCTTTGTCTGCAGCGGACAGCGCCACGTTTGACGTGGCCTTGTCGAGTGGCGCACTGAGCCACGCTGTCACCCGCGCCGAGTTTGAAGCTGCCACTGCCGCTTTGACCCTGCGCACCTTGTCTGCCGTGCGCAAAGCCTTGCGCGATGCCAAGCTGAGCAAAGATGAGATTCAAGGCGTGGTGATGGTGGGGGGCTCCACCCGCATGCCGCAAGTGCAGCAAGCCGTGGCCGACTTGTTGTGCTGCGCCCCACTGAACAACCTCAACCCAGACGAAGTGGTGGCCCTCGGCGCGGCCATTCAAGCCAACCAACTTGCGGGCAATAACCCAGATGGCGAGTTGCTCTTGCTCGATGTGATTCCCTTGTCGCTCGGCATTGAAACCATGGGCGGTTTGGTGGAACGTATCGTGCCGCGCAACCAAACCATCCCTACCGCGATGGCGCAAGACTTCACCACCTACCAAGACGGTCAAACCGCCTTGGCTTTGCATGTGGTGCAGGGCGAGCGTGACATGGTGGCCGACTGCCGCAGCTTGGCCCGCTTTGAGCTGCGTGGCATTCCGCCCATGGCCGCAGGTGCTGCCCGCATTCGCGTGACTTTCACGGTAGATGCCGACGGCATGGTGAGTGTGAGCGCGGTGGAGCAAATGAGTGGCGTTACCGCCAACATCACCGTCAAGCCTTCGTATGGTTTGTCGGACGACCAAATCGCCACCATGTTGCAAGACAGCTTCAAGACCGCAGAACAAGACATCAAAGCCCGTGCTTTGGTGGAAGCGCGTGTCGATGCAGACCGCATGTGGCTGGCCACGCAAAGCGCTCTGCAAGCCGATGGTGATTTACTGTCTGCCCAAGACCGTACGCGCATTGATGCGTTGATGGTGGCGACGCTAGAAGCCAAAAAGCTGGAAGACGCAGCCGCCATTGAAGCCATCACCGAAGCCTTGGCCAAAGGCACAGAAGTCTTCGCCGCTCAACGCATGAACCGAGGCATTCAACACGCCTTGGCCGGACAAAACATCGAGAATATTTAAATGCCTGTCATCAAAATCTTGCCCCATGCCGAACTCTGTCCACAGGGTGCAGAGTTGCAAGCTGCAGCCGGTAGCACCATTTGCGAAGTGCTGTTGGAAAACCACATCAACATCGAACACGCGTGCGACATGAGCTGCGCCTGCACCACCTGCCACGTCATCGTGCGTGAGGGCTTCAAGTCGCTCAATGAAGCGGATGAAAACGAAGACGATTTGCTTGACCGTGCATGGGGCTTGGAGCCCAATTCACGCTTGAGCTGCCAAGCCATCGTGGCGCAGCAAAATTTGGTGGTGGAGATTCCAAAGTACACCATCAACCACGCCAAAGAAAACCACTGACCATGCGCCAGATTTTTCTAGATACCGAAACCACCGGCTTCTACGCGGACACCGGTGACCGAATTGTTGAGATCGGGTGCGTTGAACTGTTGAACCGAAAGCTCACAGGCAACAACTTACACATTTACCTGAATCCTGAGCGTGACAGCGATGAAGGCGCCTTGCGTGTGCATGGCTTGACCACCGAATTCTTGAAAGATAAACCCAAATTCGGCGAGGTGGTGGACCAGCTGTTGGACTACATCGCGGGTGCAGAAATCATCATTCACAACGCTCCGTTTGACGTTGGATTTTTGAACAAAGAGTTAGAGCTGCAAGGTCGCCCGCGTTTCACCACCTTTGTGGACGGCATCACCGACACCTTGGTGATGGCCAAAGAAATGTTCCCGGGCAAGCGCAATTCGCTGGACGCGTTGTGTGACCGCTTAGAGGTCGATAACTCTGGTCGTACTTTGCATGGCGCGTTGCTCGATGCCGAGCTGTTGGCGGATGTTTACATCAACATGACGCGCGGCCAAGACGCCTTGCTCATGGAAGTGGAGAGCACCGACGCACAAACCCGTACATCAGAGCGCATCGATCTCAGTCTTTTTCAGCTGCCCGTGATTGCGGCCTCTGAGCAAGAGGTGGCACAGCATGAAGACGTGCTGGCTCAGTTGGATAAATCGAGCGGCGGAAAAACCATTTGGCGGAATACGGAAAATTCTGTGGCATAATCACTGTCTTTCCAGAGATGGAAAGCGGTATAAATGGGCGATTAGCTCAGGGGTAGAGCACCACATTCACACTGTGGGGGTCGCAAGTTCGAAACTTGCATCGCCCACCATTTTTACCAAATAAAACTTAATCAATTCAAGGCTTCTTAAAAGCAAAAATCAAAGGTTCCGCAAGGAGCCTTTTTCGTTTCTGCTTTATCTTCTTACCCCCTTGTATTTCTGATGAACACGCCCATCTAGACGTCATGTGTGCGTGCTTGACCAAGTCGTTATATCGCTGGCGCACAATGCAACGCCGCTGAATGATTCAGATTGGATTGAAAGGTATCAAACCCATGTTTTCTCGACAGTTGAAATCTCTTGTGGCAGGTGCGTTGGTGCTCAGTGCCACGCTTGCGATGGCGCTGCCCACACCCAAAGACATTGAAGCGGCTGTGGCTGCTGGCCACTACACGCAAGCTGAAACCATGCTGCGTGAGGTTCTGCAAGACAAGCCGCAAAGTGCGAAGGCGCACTACGAGTTGGGTCAAGTGCTGGCTCACCAGCAGCGCTACAAAGATGCGCAAACTGAGTTGCAAAAAGCCAAGACCATCGACCCGACCTTGAAGTTCGCGACCAGCCCTGAAAAGTTCAATGCTGTGTTCACCAAAGTGAACGAGCTGGCCGCTGCGCCATCATCTTCTGTGGTGATGGCACCTTCGGCCACACCTGGCACGCATGCGGCCACTCAAGCTGTACCCGTGGCTGCGCCCAGTAGCGGTGGTTCATCGCTGACTTATGTGTGGCTGGCCATTGCAGGTTTGGTGGTGTTGGGCCTGTGGTTGCGTCGTTCTGCCGCAGCCAATGCCAATGCGACAAGCTATGCGCCATTTGCAACCCCTGTGGGCACGCCTCCCGCACCGCGTGGCTTTGGCGCTCAATTCACTCCCAATGCGCCGCAAGGTGGCTATGCTCCTCAAGGTTACGCACAGCCTGTTGGTGGTGGCTCGACCATGACGGGCGCTGTGGTGGGCGGTTTGGCGGGTGTGGCGGCGGGCTATGCCTTGTCTAAAGCTTTAGAAGGCGATCACCATGCATCAGCCCCGTCATCTTCGGGGTCCTCTCCTGTGGCAGGCAACGGGGGCTACGTGCCGTTTGATACGCCGGCTCAACCTGACCTCGGCTCTTTCGATGCAGGTTCCGGCAGTGATTGGGACAGTGCCGACTCGGGCGGTGGTGGCGACGACAGTTGGTAATCGCTGCTTAGCTGTTGGCTTGCAACGCCTGTGACACCACCTCGTGGGTGAGCTGCATGGCCGCTTTGTGCGTCGCCGTCATCGGGCGGCGCGCTGACCACACCAACATCAACTGGCTCATCAACTTAGGCTTCTCTACGCGATGCGTGGTGAAGTCTTTCGGTTTTGCAAAATTACTCAGGGTATAGGCGGGCAGCACGGCGTACCCCAAACCTTCTTTCACCAATTCCAAAATTGCATTCAAGCCATCAATTTCTAGCACGATGTTGGGCTTGCAGTTGATGCGCAGCATTTCGGTGTCAATCAACAAGCGAAATGCATTTGGGCGGCTGGGTACGATGAGGGGCAGCTTGGCCAAGTCGGCCAGTTGCACCACGTCTTTGAGCGGCGTGGTCGGGGTGAGTGGCTGGCTTTTCTCACCCGCAATCAAAATCAAGGTGTCTTCGTGTAGCACCGTCATTTCTAAATCAGGGGAGGGCGGTGGGTTGTAGAGCACGGCCATGTCGAGGCGTCCTGCGCGCAAGCTTTCCGCCATCAAAAGTGAAAAACCTTCGGTCAGCGACAGCTGCGCGTGGGGCAAGGTTTGGCGAAATGACATGGTCAGTGGCACCGTTACCAGCTTGGACAAGCTTGGGGGTAAGCCAATCGAGACGCGACCTGCCAACGCGCCGCGTACCGAGCCCAGCTCTTCTTGCGCTACTGCCACTTGGTGCAAGATGCCACGCCCGTGCTCCAGCATCACCAAGCCTGCTTCTGTTACGGTCACACCACGCCCATTGCGCATCAGTAGGTTTTGATGCAACTCCACTTCCAGTTGGCGTACATGGCGGCTCAGAAGCGGCTGAGGAATGCTCAAGGCCAACGCGGCTTTGGTGAAACTACCCAACTCAGCGACGCGGACAAATGATTCAATTTGTTTGAGTTCCATATGATTCTCGATTTTGAATAACCAATTGTCTGTTATTTAAAAACGTTATAGCAGCTAGTTCGCAGTTTGAGGCCCAATTCTGGGGTGAATCTCTAGAATCACGGCCATGCAAACCCCAACCTTATCTTTTGTCCTGCGTGGTATTTCTTCCATGGCCACCAAGGCTTTGCTGGCTGATTTGACCCGGGCTTACTTTGCGCAAACCGGCGTGTCGGTGCAGATTGAATCTGTGGGCGGTGTCGATGCCGCTAAACGTGTGCAAGCGGGTGAGGCCTTTGACATGGTGCTTTTGGCCTCAGACGCGATTGATCGTTTGATGGCATCTGGCCATGTGCAAACCGGCTCACGCAGCGACTGGGTGCGTTCACCCGTGGCGGTGGCCGTGCAAGCGGGCGCGCCACGCCCCGACCTGAGCAACGAAGCCGCGGTGAAAGCGGCTGTGTTGGCCAGCCCCACACTCAGCTACTCCACCGGCCCGAGCGGCGTGTACCTTGAAAAATTGTTTGAGCGCTGGGGCATTGCCGACGAGGTGAAAGCGCGCATCGTGGTGCCGCCACCCGGTACGCCTGTGGGCGCCTTGGTGGCCAGTGGCCAAGCCGCTTTGGGCTTTCAGCAACTGAGCGAACTCATTGCTTTGCCCGGTATAGATGTGCTGGGTACTTTGCCTGCGGATGTGGCGTTCATCACCACGTTCTCGTCGGGCATTCCAGCGGTCATTGCGGATGACACGGCCCGCGTGGCTGCGGCGCAATCTTTTCTGAAGTTCTTGGCTTCGACTGGCGTGGAAGACGTCAAGCGCAAGCAAGGCATGGACTGGCTTTAATTTTCTAATTTCATTCTGTAAGGGGTATTCATGTCTCTCATCATCGACGTTCACGGTCACTACACCACAGCGCCCAAGGCCTTGGAAGAATGGCGTAACAAGCAAATCGCTGGCATCAAAGACCCAGCATCTATGCCTAAAGTGTCCGAGCTGAAAATCAGCGACGACGAGTTGCGCGAGACCATCGAAACCAACCAACTCGCCAAGATGAAAGAGCGCGGCTCTGACATCACCATCTTCAGCCCACGCGCGAGCTTCATGGCGCACCACATTGGCGACTTCCAAGTGTCATCCACTTGGGCGGCGATTTGTAACGAGCTGTGCTTCCGCGTGTCCGAGCTGTTCCCCAACAACTTCGTGCCTGCGGCCATGTTGCCCCAGTCGCCCGGTGTCGACCCCGCCACGTGCATTCCTGAGTTGGTGAAGTGTGTGGAGCAATATGGCAACGTGGGTATCAACCTCAACC
>CANFZT010000110.1 GCA_947451565.1 Comamonadaceae bacterium
GACGCAGCTGTGGCCAAGGGCCTTGCCACTGTGGCGGGTAGCTTGGACCGCTTGATCAAGAAAGAAAAAATCACCGAAGCCGACAAAGCCGCCGCTTTGTCGCGCATCAAAACCAGCACCAGCTACGACGACCTCAAAGCGGCCCAACTGGTGATCGAAGCCGCCACCGAGAACTACGACCTCAAAGTCAAGATCGTCAAACAGCTTGACGGCATGTTGGCCCCCGAAGCCATCATCGCGTCCAACACCTCATCCATCTCCATCACCAAGCTCGCCGCCGTCACCACCCGTGCCGACCGCTTCATTGGCATGCACTTTTTCAACCCCGTGCCCATGATGGCGCTGGTGGAAATCATCCGTGGCTTGCAAACGTCGGACGCCACGCACGCTGCTGTGCACGACCTTTCTACACGCCTGGGCAAGAGCCCCATCACCGTGAAGAACGCGCCTGGCTTTGTAGTGAACCGCATCTTGGTGCCCATGATCAACGAAGCCTTCTTTGTGTTGGCCGAAGGTGTGGCCACTGCCGAAGACATCGACGCCGGCATGAAGCTCGGTTGTAACCAGCCCATCGGGCCCTTGGCTTTGGCCGACATGATTGGCCTCGATGTCTGTGTGGCCGTGATGGACGTGTACTTGCAAGAGTTTGGTGACAGCAAATACCGCGCATGCCCCTTGCTCAAAGAGATGGTCGCTGCGGGCCAATTGGGTCGCAAAACCGGCAAAGGCGTATACACCTACTAAGCCACGATTCGCCACCGCGTCGCACGTCTCGCTATGAAGTACGCCCTGCTCTCTGACGTTCACAGCAATTTGCACGCGCTCGACGCGTGTTTGGCGCATGCACAAACGCAGGGCGTGGCTCGCATTGCGCTGCTGGGTGACTTAGTGAGCTATGGTGCCTTTCCCGCTGAAGTGGTGGCGCGTTGCCAAAAGCTGCAACAAGACGGCGCCATCGTGCTGCGTGGCAACCACGAAGAGTTGATTCAGACGCACAACATCAACGCAGCCAACCCTAACCCTTCATTGGGTAGTCAAACGGCGGAGTGGACGCACGACCAGTTGTCGCACGCGCAACGGTTTTGGTTAGAGATCTTGCCGCTCACCGCGCAGGTCGACCACATGCTGTTGGTACACGCCAGTGCCGATGCGCCTGAGCGTTGGCGATATGTGGAAGACGAGCGCACGGCAGCGCTGAGCTTAGATGCCGCGTGCACTCACCCTGATGTCCGTTATGTGTTCGGTGGCCATGTGCACCATCAGTCGTTGTACTACCGCGGCACGGGTCGCCAGCTGATGGCGTTCAAACCCACGTCTGGCGTGCCCATCCCCACCCCCAAACATCGTCAATGGATTGCCACCATTGGCTCAGTCGGGCAGCCGCGGGATGGCAACCCACGCGCCATGTATGCCGTGTTTGACAGCACAGCCGCCAAGCTCACCTTCCACCGCGTGGCGTATGACCACCGCGCGGCTGCTCGTGCCGTGCGCGAAGCGGGTTTGCCCGAATTTTTTGCCCAACGCTTGGAGAGCGGCAAATGAAACGCTTAGAAGCGGGCACCGAGCTGGACGGGTTCCGCATTGGCGCTTGCTTGCACGCAGGCGGCATGGCGCATATTTACGAGGTGACCTATGCCGACGGTCGAACAGCGCCGTTCGACATGGTGATGAAGGTGCCGCGCATGACCGCAGGCGACGGCGCCGAGAACATTGTGGGCTTCGAGGTGGAGCACCAAATCTTGCAAGTGCTGCACGGCACACATGTGCCGCGCTTTGTGGCCGCAGGCGATTTGGTGAACCTACCTTACTTGGTGATGGAGCATGTGCAGGGCCAAACCTTGCAGCAAGTGCTGGACGCACACACAGAGAACCGCACCCGCGCAGACGTGGCGGACATCGCCCGGCTTGGCGCATCCATCGCCCGAGCTGCCCACAGCCTGCACCAACAAAACACCTGTCACCTCGACATCAAGCCAGCCAACGTGCTGCTGCACCCTGACGGTCACGCCGTGCTGCTGGACTTTGGTTTGTCCTGCCATGCACATTACCCCGATTTGCTGGCCGAAGAGCTGCGCAAAGCCGTGGGCTCGCCCGCATGGATTGCACCTGAGCAAGTGGTGGGTGTGCGCGGCGATCCGCGCAGCGACATCTTTGCCATCGGCGTGATGTTGTACGAATTGGCCACCAGCGAACTGCCCTTTGGCAACCCACAAACCAGCGGCGGCATGCGCCAGCGTTTGTGGATGGATCCCACCCCGCCACGCCGTCTGCGCGAAGACTTGCCCGAGTGGTTGCAAGAAGTGGTGCTGCGTTGCCTAGCGCCCGAAGCCGCCAAACGCTACCCTTCGGCCGCACATTTGGCATTTGACTTGGAACACCCCGAGCAAGTGAAGGTCACCAAGCGCGGCAAGCAGATACAAGGCACGCCCTTTTTCACGCACTTCAAACGTTGGCTCAAAGCGGCAGGCATGCACTACCAACCCAGCCCGCTGCCCTCCCAGCAAATTGACGAAGTCCCCATCGTCATGGTGGCTGTGCCACACCACGAGGCCAGCGACGCCACCTTGTATTCGCTACGCCAAGCCGTGGCGCGCTCGCTGGGCATTCGCCCGGGCGCTCGTCTTGCTGTGGTCACGGTGATTTCACCCAACCTCAGCAGTACGTCAGAACACGACAAGAGCGAAACCACACTGCACCGCCAGTACCGCACCATGCTGCAGCAATGGGCACAGCCACTGGATTTGGGTGAACACCAAACCTCCTTCCATGTCCTAGAGTCCAGCGATGTGGCCAATGCCATCGTGCGCTATGCCGAAGGCAACAACGTGAGCATGATCGTCATGGGCGCCGCAACCCACGGCTTGCAAATGCAACGCTTGGTGGCCACGGTCCCCATCAAAGTGGCGATAGAGGCCCCCTGCACGGTGATCTTGGTCAAACAAGCGCTGCCGTTTGAGCACCTGATGGGTTGAGGGCTTCTCAGTCGACCTTGGCGCCAGATGCCTTCACAACTTGGGCCCACTTTTTGTGTTCTGCATCAATGAATTTGACAAATTCATCTGGCGTATTTCCCCCAGGAATAGCACCCTGCGACAACAGCTTTTCTTTAACGGCCGCTGTGCCCATGGCTTTGGCGACCTCTTGTTGGATGCGATTGACCACAGACACGGGCGTCCCAGCAGGCGCCAGCAAACCAAACCACGAACTCGCTTCGTAACCTTTCAAGGCGGGGCCTCCGGCCTCTTCGAGGGTTGGCAAATCAGGCACCGCCTCTGAACGTTGATTGCTACTCACGGCCAACGCTTTGAGCTTGCCTGATTTGATGTGCGGAATTGCCGATGGCAAATTGTCAAACATCACATCCATCGATCCACCCAACAAGTCAAGCATGGCAGGGCCTGACCCTTTATACGGAAAGTGAACCATGTAAATGCCGCTCATGCTTTTGAACAACTCACCCGCCAAATGGATGGACGTCCCGTTGCCACTTGACGCCATATTTAGCTTGCCTGGGTTGGCTTTGGCGTAGGCAATGAAATCAGTCACTGAATTGATGTTGCGCGACTTCGCAATGTCCGCGTTCATGACCATCACATTGGGTACGCCGGCCACCACAGTGATGGGTGAAAAATCTTTGATGGGATCGAATGGCAACTTGTTGTACAACGCACGATTGATGCCGTGAGTACCCACGGTTCCCATGAGCAGGGTGTAGCCGTCGCTGGGCGATTTGGCGACGATATCGGCCCCTAAATTGCCCCCTGCGCCCGCTTTGTTGTCGACAAAAAAGGTTTGTCCAAATGCTCGCGTGAGCTCAGGTGCAATGGCGCGCGCCAAAATGTCAGTGGTTCCCCCCGGTGCAAATGGCACCACAATTCGCACGGGTTTGCTCGGCCAAGCCTGTTGGGCGAATGCTGATCCATGCAGGACATTGAATGCGGTGAACAAAGAAGCTTGCGCAAAGATACGGCGACGCAGGGTCATGGCTTGTCCTTCATTTTGAGACAGACATGATGCCATTGACGCCCCCCTTGAACTGCCACCTGGGCGTCATACCGAGCCCGTATTTACCCCATGAAAAGCCACCTGAGGGTGGCTTTTCATCTCATACCAACGAAATAGTTGGATTAATCGGCGTAGACACCTGCCGCTTGAATGATGGGACCCCACTTGGCGATCTCGGCCGCGACAAACTTTTTGTGTTCTGCGCCATCAGTCCGCTTGTCAGTCACCACCACGGCGCCCAAGCCTTGCTGCTTCTTGATGAACTCAGGGTCTTTCAACGCCACTTTCAACGCTGTATTGATCTTGGCCGTCACATCAGCCGGCGTGCCTTTGGGCGCATACAAACCGTGCCAAATGGTAACTTCAAAACCTTTGAGGCCTGACTCATCCAAGGTGGGCAAATGCTTCAACGCAGGGGTTGTCAAACGTTTGGTCGTCGTGACGGCAAAGGCCTTCACAGTTTTGGCCTCAATTTGGCTGGTCGTGTTGGTGGTTTGGTCACACAACAAATCGATTTGCCCGCCCATCAAGTCGTTCATGGCAGGCGCCGTGCCTTTGTACGGGACGGTTGTCATGTCTGTTTTGAGTGCGTTTTGAAACAGCAAGCCACACAGGTGTGAGGCAGCGCCCAATCCCGCGTTACCCAAATTAACAGTGCCTTTGTTTTGCGCGATCCACGCTTGCAACTCTTTGAAGTTGGTCGCGGGCAATGTGGGACGACCGATCAAGGTCATCGGCACTTCGTTGACCATGCCCAAGTACTCGAAGTCTTCGGTGGTGTTGTAAGGCATCTTGCGATACAGGGCAGGCGATGTGGCCATACCAATGTGATGCAAGAGAACAGTATGACCGTCCTGTGGCGCTTTGGCCACCTTGTTGGCACCAATCGTACCGCCAGCGCCAGCCACGTTTTCAACCACCACGTTGGCACCCAAAGGCTTACGCAGGGCTTCGGCCAAATCACGCGCTACGCGGTCTGTGGGCCCCCCCGCAGTGAACGGCACGACGATGGTGACGGGTTTGTCCTTGACGGGGAAATCGGCGGCATGAGCGCCGGTCAATACGGCCACAGCCAGCAAACTCAAAGTGAACAGTTTTTTCATGAGGTCTCCTTTATGTCAATGCATGATAGTAGAGCCAACATGCCTTAAAAAACGGCGGGAATTACTTAAACCGATTGAGGTACATCAACCCTGCCGCAAATAGGAATTACTGGTAAGTACGTGCGTCTTCGATGACCTTGCCATCGTTGGGCAAGCTGCCCACGGCAACCAGCGTCACGTCGGCGCGCAACTTGGTGATGTCGCGCACGGCATCACCAATTTTTGCAGTCAGTCCTTCGGCGTCTGATGCTTCGACTTTGAGACTCATCTGGTCATTGGCCATTTCACCCGTCACGACCAAACGCGCACGTTTGATTTCAGGAAAACGCTTGACCACCTCGGCAACTTGGCCCGGATGCACAAACATGCCGCGCACCTTGGTGGTTTGGTCGGCTCGGCCCATCCACCCTTTGATGCGCACATTGGTGCGACCTGTGGGGCATGGACCTGGCAGCACAGCCGACAAGTCACCCGTGCCAAAACGAATGAGGGGGTAATCGGGATTGAGCGATGTCACCACCAACTCGCCCACTTCGCCTTCGGGCACAGGGTCACCGGTGCCGGGGCGAACGATTTCAACAATCACGCCTTCGTCGAGCACCAAGCCTTCGCGGGCTTCAGTCTCATACGCAATCAAGCCAAGGTCAGCAGTGGCGTAGCACTGGTAGCCGGCAATGCCGTGTCCTGCCAACCAGTCACGCAAGCTGGGAGGGAACGCTTCGCCAGACACCAAGGCTTTGGTGACTGTGGGCAACTTAACGCCCATCTCGGTGGCTTTTTCCACAATGATTTTCAAGAAGCTGGGGGTGCCGATGTAGCCTGCGGGCTTCAACTCGGCCATGGCGCCCACTTGTTGCTCGGTCTGACCTGTGCCACCTGCAAACACGGTGCAGCCGATGGCATGTGCGCCAGTTTCCATCATCGAGCCCGCAGGCGTGAAGTGGTAGCTGAAGCAGTTGTGGATCAACTCATTCGGACGAAAACCTGCAGCGTAAATGGCACGGGCCATACGCCAGTAGTCTGAGCGTGCGCCTTCGGGTTCATAAATGGTGCCTGGGCTGGCAAACACACGCGGCATGGCTTTGCCAAAACCAATGGATGCAAAGCCGCCAAACACATTGGTGGCACGCTGCTCTTGCTGCTGGGCCAGTAATTCGTATTTGCGAATCACGGGCAGCTTGGCAAGCGCTTCACGGTTGGTGATGCTGGCTGCATTCACGCCTGCCAATGACTTGGCAAATGCAGGGGAGTTTTTTTGTGCATGCGCAATTTGCGCAGGCAGCGCAGCCATGAGCGCGGCCTCGCGCTCGACTGAATTTCTGGTTTCGAGCGCGTCGTAATATTTAGACATGAGCGCCTCCTTTATGCCAACCAACGCTTGCGGCGCTTGTAGCTCTTGGCGTCTTTGAAGCTCTTGCGCTCACCGCCACCCATGCCGAGGTAGAACTCTTTCACGTCTTCGTTGTTGGCCAAGTCTGCCGCAGCGCCGTCCATCACGATGCGGCCCGACTCCATGATGTAACCATAGTCGGCGTACTTCAAAGCCATGTTGGTGTTTTGCTCGGCGATGAGGAAGGTGACTTTTTCTTTCTCATTCAAGTCTTTGACGATGTTGAACACCTCTTCCACGATCTGTGGCGCCAAGCCCATCGAGGGTTCGTCCAACAACACCATGTTGGGGTTGGCCATGATGGCGCGCCCAATCGCACACATTTGTTGCTCACCACCCGAGGTGTAAGCTGCTTGCGAAGTGCGGCGTGTTTTCAAACGGGGAAAGTAGTTGTAGACCTTCTCCAAGTTGGCTTCGATTTCGCCTTTGCTGGTGCGGGTGTAGCTGCCGGTGAGCAAGTTTTCTTCGATGGTCAAGTGGGCGAAGCAGTGACGGCCTTCCATCACCTGCACCACCCCACGCTTGACCAGATCGGCAGGCGTGAGGTTCTCGATGCGTTCGCCTCGGAACTCGATGCTGCCTTTGGTCACGGCACCGCGTTCGCCTTGCAGCAAGTTGGAAATGGCACGCAAGGTGGTAGTTTTGCCAGCACCGTTGCCGCCCAGCAAAGACACGATGCTGCCCTCTGGCACATTGAGCGAGACGCCCTTGAGCACCAAGATGACGTGGTTGTAAATGACTTCAATGCCATTGACGTTGAGAACGATGTTGTTGGCGCTCATAACTTACCTTGCTAAAAAAACGTTGTTGGGTTGGACCAAACCGCAAGCCCCCCGAGAGCCTGGGGTTTGGTGGCTCCAAGGAGCCACCAAACTGTCACACAGTGACGCCCTTCAAATTACAGCTGGCAATCTGCAGCGCTACGGCGCTGGATTTTTTTCTCAGCGGCGTATTTGTCAGCGGCAGCTTTGACCATGGGTTTCATGATTTGCTCGTCCGCTTGGTACCAGTCAGAAGACCAAACAAACTTGGCGCCATCCCATGTGTGCATACGTGTCCATGCGCTACCCATGTGGTCTTGGCAGCTGGTCGAC
>CANFZT010000111.1 GCA_947451565.1 Comamonadaceae bacterium
CATCAGTTTCGCTTCGTCCAAGAAGCCGTCCGCCGCAACCTCAACCTCACCGAGGTGGCCAAATCGCTGCACACCTCCCAGCCCGGCGTGTCCAAAGCCATCATTGAACTGGAAGAAGAGCTGGGCATTGAAATCTTCTCGCGCCACGGCAAACGCCTCAAGCGCGTGACCGAGCCAGGCCAACATGTGCTGCGTAGCATCGAAGTTATCTTGCGCGAAGTGGGCAACCTCAAGCGCATTGGCGAGCAGTTCAGCGCCGAAGACAGCGGCACTTTGTCGATTGCCACCACCCACACCCAAGCCCGCTATGTGCTGCCCGTGCCTGTGGCCAAGCTGCGCGAGGCCTACCCCAATGTGAACATCAGCCTGCACCAAGGCGCACCTGCCCAAGTGGCGCAAATGGTGATGGACGAAGTGGCCGAAATTGGCATTGCGACTGAATCCTTGTCGGAATACCCCGACTTGGTGACGCTGCCCTGCTATGAGTGGGAACACATGTTGGTCATCCCCAAATCACACCCGCTGGCCGCCAAAGTGCGCATCACCCTCGAAGACTTGGCGGCAGAACCCATCATCACCTACCACCCGTCCTTCACGGGCCGCACCCGCATTGACAAAGCCTTTGCCGCCAAAAACCTCACCCCGCGCATCGCGCTAGAAGCGATTGACTCTGATGTCATCAAGACCTATGTGCGTTTAGGCCTGGGCGTGGGCATCGTGGCCGAGATGGCCGTGAAAGACGGCTTGGACGACGACTTGGTGGCTCGCCCCGCATCGCAACTGTTTGGCAAAAACGTGGCACGCATTGCCTTCAAACGCAGCGCCTACATTCGCCACTTTGTGTATGACTTTGCCGCGCTCTTGAGCGACCGCCTCGACCGCAACCTCATCATGAAGGCCCTCGACGGCCACCCCACTGACTTCAACATGTGAGCCACGCAACATGACAACTCCACACCTCGACACCAAGTTCCCCAAAATCGGCACTACCATCTTCACGGTCATGTCGGCTTTGGCCACCGAAAAAAATGCTGTCAACCTCGGCCAAGGTTTCCCCGACTTTGACTGCGACCCCAAGCTCGTGGCCTGTGTGAATGACGCCATGACCCACGGCCTCAACCAATACCCGCCCATGACGGGCGTGCCCGCCCTGCGCGAAGCCGTGGCCGACAAGATTGAGTCGCTCTACCAGCACCGCTACGACCCCACCAGCGAAATCACCATCACCGCAGGTGCGACCCAAGCCATCCTCAGCATCATCTTGGCCGTGGTGCGTACGGGTGATGAGGTCATCGTGCTTGAGCCCTGCTACGACAGCTACATCCCCAACATCGACATGGCCGGTGGCGTGGCTGTGCGCGTGCCGCTTACCCCCGGCACTTTCCGCCCTGACTTCGACAAAATCGCAGCGGCCATCACGCCCAAGACACGCGCCATCATCGTCAACAGCCCGCACAACCCCAGTGCCACGGTGTGGACACACGAAGAAATGCTCAAACTTCAAGAGCTGCTCGCCCCCACGAACATCGTGCTCATCAGCGACGAGGTCTACGAGCACATGGTCTACGCACCGCTGAAGCATCTGAGCGCCTCCAGCTTCCCCGGTTTGGTCGAGCGTGCGTTCATCGTGTCGAGCTTTGGCAAAACCTTCCACGTCACGGGCTGGAAAATTGGCTACGTGGCGGCGCCTGCGGCGTACAGTGCCGAGTTCCGCAAGGTTCACCAGTTCAACGTGTTCACCGTCAACACGCCTGTGCAACATGGCTTGGCAGAGTTCCTGAAAGACCCACAGCCCTATTTGCAACTACCCGCCTTCTACGCCGCCAAGCGCGACTTGTTTCGCCAAGGCTTGGCCCAAACCAAGTTTGAGCTGCTGCCTTCAGAAGGCAGCTACTTTCAGTGCGTGCGCATCGACAAACTCGGCGTGCCTGAGAAAGACCTCAGCGAAGCCGACTTCTGCAAATGGCTCACCTCTGAAATTGGCGTAGCCGCCATTCCACTGTCGGCCTTTTACGCCGATGGCTTTGACCAACGCGTGGTGCGCTTTTGCTACGCCAAGAAAGACGAAACTTTGAAGTTGGCTCTGGGCCGATTGGCGCGCCTCTAAGCCCCGCATGCACCGACCCACCCTGTGTCTCGTCACGCCAGCCTTAGCGGACGCCAACAACGGCAATTGGCAAACCGCCCAACGCTGGGCGCGCATGTTGTCGGGCGTGTATCACGTTCGCATCACCTCTGCATGGCCCGATGGCCACGATGCAGATGTGCTGCTGGCCTTGCACGCACGGCGCTCTGCGCCATCTGTGGCAGCATGGGCCAGCGCCCATCCGGAGCGCCCTGTTGTACTGGCCCTGACTGGCACGGACCTGTACAAAGACATTCACCACGACGCAGACGCCCAGCACTCATTACAGCTGGCAAATCAAATCATCGTCTTGCAAGAGCAAGGCCTGCAGGCGCTGCCTGAGCACCTACGCCACAAAGCACACATCATTTACCCATCCACCACGCCTCTACCCACCGCAGACAAAACGCATGCGCATTTGCGTGTGGTCATGGTGGGGCACCTACGTGATGAAAAATGGCCACAAGTGCTTTGGCAAGCTGCACACGCCATGGACGTGGACGAAGGCATTTACATCGACCACATTGGCAAAGCCCTAGACCCTGCGCTGGCTGAAGAAGCGCTGCAAGTGGCTAGCCAATGCAAGCACTACCGCTGGTTGGGTGAACTGCCGCACGCACAAACACGTCGAAGCATTCAACGCGCCCATGTGCTGGTGCATCCCAGCCGTCTTGAAGGTGGTGCACACGTCATCATGGAAGCCATGCTCAGTGGCACACCTGTGCTGGCCTCGCACGTATCGGGCAATGTGGGCATGCTGGGTGTCAACTACCCAGGCTACTTTGAGCCTGGCAATGCCACCCAACTCGTAGCTCTCTTGCGTCAATGCAAACAAAGCCAAACACAAGCAGATGGTTTGTTGGCCCACCTG
Source organism: Comamonadaceae bacterium (assembly GCA_947451565.1). Taxonomy (GTDB): domain Bacteria; phylum Pseudomonadota; class Gammaproteobacteria; order Burkholderiales; family Burkholderiaceae_C; genus Limnohabitans. Next base: position 2,997 of record CANFZT010000111.1, read on the forward strand.
ACCCACGCGTGCCACACGCGCGCACCTTTGTTTCAACCCGAGCGCGAACAAGACAGCCTGTGCGCGCTACTGAGCTCTGCCCTTCATCCCGTATGACACACCTTCATCGCCGTCAGCTATTGGCACTGCTGGCCAGCGCAACCCTACCCTTGGGCAGCACCGCACAAACCTCTAAAACGCAAGGCCGCTTGATCATCATTGGCGGCGCGGAAGATCGCCAGCAAGACCGCATCATCCTGCGTAAATTCCTTGAACTCAGCGGTGGCTCCAACGCCAAAATTCGTGTCATCAACGCCGCCAGCGGTGCGCCTGACGCCACATGGGCCAGCTACCAAGCTGTCTTTCAAGATCTCGGCGCACGCAACTGCGAAGTGGTGCCCATGCTCACCCGCGAAGATGCCTCTGAACCCAACGTGGTCAGCCTACTGGCTGAGGCCAATGGCATCTTCATCACCGGCGGCGACCAAAATCGACTCATGCAATGTCTGTGGGAGTCACCTGCCGCGCAAGCCATGCACCGCGCTTTCCATCTGAACAACACCTGCATTGCAGGCACCAGCGCAGGCGCGGCAGTCATGTCGCGTCACATGCTGGCGCAAGGCACGCCCACCGCCACGCCAGAAAAAGACGTGGTGTCCATGGACATCGGTCTGAGCTTCATGCCCAACGCCATCGTGGACCAACACTTCTCGCAACGCCATCGACTCAGCCGCTTGCTCTCAGCCTTGGCCCAGCGCCCCGACCTCTTGGGCGTTGGCATTGACGAAGACACGGCCTTGTTGATCGAGCCCAACCAATCGCTAGAAATTGTGGGTCGTGGTGCTGTGACCTTGGTAGACCCGCGCCGCATGCGCAGCAACCTCGACACGATTGGCGAAGGCGACAAACTTGAGATGCTGGGCTTGCAACTGCACGTTCTTCCCGCAGGCAACCGCTACGTGCTGCCCAGCAACCCCAAGAACCGTAAACAACCGGGTTTGCTCTGGGACGCGCTGAGCATACTGGCCAAAACAGGACCGATGCGCGGTTAACACACCCTCATGCAAGCACTGCTTCACGCCATCGCCACGATGGCTATCCCCACCGACTCGCAACGCGTGTTTCATGGCCGAGGTGGTTTGCACCCCGGCTGTGAGCATTGGGTGCTCGACGCGTTCCCACCCGTCTTCGTACTCACCAGCTTCAAACCCGCAACCAACGACGAGTTGGCCACTGTGCATGCAGCGTTGCAAACACGCTGGCAACAGCTCGCCCCCGAACAAACACTCAACTGGGTGTTTCAGTGCCGCCATGAAAGCCAAACCGAAACTCGGCTGATGAGCGGTGCAGTGCCCGAGCCGCATGTGGTGACCGAGCAAGGCGCACGCTATCGCGTGCATGTGCTCAAAGGGCAAAACCACGGCTTGTTTCTTGACATGGCTGAAGGTCGTCGCTGGGTGCGCCAACATGTGGCAGAGCACCCCAAACTCAAAGTGCTCAACTTGTTTGCCTACACCTGCGCCTTCTCGGTCGTGGCGCAGCAAGCCGGCGCCAAACATGTGGTGAACGTCGACATGAGCCACGGCGCCATGGCGATTGGCCAACAAAACCACCAACTCAATGGACTCATGGCAGGTGCTAGTTTTTTAGCGCACGACATCTTCAAAACGTGGGGCAAGATCAGTCGCAGTGGCCCCTATGGGCTCATCATCGTGGACCCACCGAGCTACCAAAAAGGCAGCTTTGTCGCCACCAAAGATTACGCACGCCTCATGCGCCGCTTGCCCGAACTCTTGGCACCAGGTGGCCATGCTTTGTTGTGCCTCAATGCACCCGAACTGGACCTCGCATTCTTGCAAGACCAAATGCAAGAACTCGCCCCAGAACTGACCTTTGAACAACGCGTGCCCAACCCGGCTGTGTTTGCAGACGTGTCGCCCGAGCGCTCACTCAAAGTGCTGGTTTACAAGGCCCCCGAACTATGAGGTCTCCCATTTCGGTCGTCGATGTGGACCGCCCTGCGACCTGGACCCGCTACCGCAACGGCCTGTGCGACACCTGCGCCGCCAACTGCTGCACCATGCCCGTCGAAGTCAAGCTGCCGGACTTAGTGCGCTTAGAACTCGTTGACCCATTCGAAGCCGAGCATGAAGAACCCAAGCAAATCGCCAAACGCTTGAGCAAAGCCGGGTTGATTGACCACTTCAATTTCAAAAACAGCATCTTCACCCTCGCCCGACGCGCCAGCGGCGACTGCCAGTTTTTAGATGCCCGTACCCGCCGCTGCACCGTGTATGACAAGCGCCCCAACACATGTCGGCTGCATCCGCAAGTGGGGCCTCGGCCGAATCATTGTCCATATGGGGCGTTTAAGCAAACGCGTTAAGGCTCAATAGCTCAACTGCTGCCAAGCCTTCTCCAGCCGCTTCACACTCACCGGCTGGGGCGTGCGCAGCTCTTGTGCGAAGAAGCTCACGCGCAGCTCTTCCAATAGCCACCTGAACTCTTGCATGCGCGCATCGGTCACACCTTTGCGCTCGGCCACGAGGCGCCAATATTTTTGCTCCAGTGGTTTGAGTTCAGCCAGCTTCGCCGCATCGCGTGCGGGGTCGGCACGCAGTTTGTCGAGGCGCAGCACCACGGCTTTGATGTAACGCGCAAAGTGCTGCAGCTGTGTGTAGGGCGTGTCCGCGATGAAGCGTTTGCCTACCAAGCGTTGCAGCTGTTGCGCGGCATCGGCCACGCTGTCGGGGCTGATTTTGGTGTCCTTCACTTTGCGGTTAGCCGCTGCAAACTCGGTCAGCACCGTGCCCGCCAAGCGGGCAATTTCATTGGCAATCAGCGTCAGTCGGCCACGGCCTTCTTCAAGGCGGCGTTTGAAATCGGCCTCGCTCGTAGGCAGTGGGTCGAGCAAGAAAGCGCGGTCAAGGGCGACGTCCAAAATTTGTTGTTTGAGTTCGTCACCCGTTCCCAAACTCATGTACGCGACCGACATTTTTTGCAAGTCGGGCAAGTTTTTCTCAAGGTACTTGAGCGCGTCTTTGATTTGCAAACCAAACAAACGGCGCAAGCCTGCGCGGTGTTTGGTGGCGGCCACCTCGGGCTCGTCAAACACCTCAATGCACACCGCATCACCCACATCCACCAAGGCAGGAAAACCAATGAGGGTTTGCTTGCCTCGGGTGATTTCCATCAGCTCGGGCAGTTCGCCAAAGGTCCAACTGGTGTAGCGCTGGTCCGCAGGCGCGGTAACAGACGCGCCCTTGCCAGAAGGTTTTGGTTGATGGGGCACAGCGGGCAACGATTTCTGTGAGGCATGAGGCGCCCGCTGTGCCCCATCAGCCGACACCGCAGCATCGTCAACGCCAACATCGGCCCGCGAGCCAGCACTCAAGGTGCCCACACCTTTGAGTGCCGCCAACGCCTGAAACGCCCCCCGAGCCTGACTCCCCAACTCAGCCTTCAAAGCACCAAGGTTACGCCCATGCCCCAACTGCCGCCCATGCTCATCCACCACGCGGAAGTTCATGAACAAATGCGGCGGCAACATGTCCACCTTAAAGTCCGCACGTTTCACATCCACTTGGGTGGCGTCACGCACCAGCTTGAGTAAGGCATCCACCAAAGGGCCAGAGCCAAACACCGTGTCTGCCGACAAAGCCTCGGTCAACCGTGCCGCACTTTCGGGCAGCGGCACAAGGCGCGAGCGAGGCCGCTGGTGCAAGGTTTTGAGCAAGGCGTGAATTTTTTGGTTCAGCATGCCCGGCACCAACCACTCGGCGCGTTCTTCGCTGACTTGGTTCAACACAAACAAGGGCACGGTCACGGTCAAGCCATCTTTGGCGTCGCCCGGTTCGTGCAGGTAGTCGGCCATGCAGTCCACACCACCCATACGCAATGTTTTCGGAAACGCTTGCGTGGTGATGCCCGCCGCTTGGTGGCGCATCAGCTCTTCGCGGCTCAGGCACAAAAGTTTGGGCTGACGCTTCACCTCTTCGCGATACCAATGTTCCAGGGTGACCAAGCTGCACACATCAGCAGGCAGTTGCTGGTCGTAAAACGCGTAGATGAGCGCATCGTCCACCAGCACGTCTTGGCGGCGCGACTTGTGCTCCAGCTCTTCCACTTGAGCGATGAGTTTTTGGTTGGCCGCGAGAAACGGCAGCTTGGTATCTAGCTCGCCCGCCACCAACCCTTCGCGAATGAAAATTTCGCGTGCACCCACCATGTCTACTTTGCTGTAGCTCACGCGTCGGCCGCTGTAGACCACCAAGCCATACAACGTAGCGCGCTCTAGTGCTTTGACCTCGCCTGCCTTCTTTTCCCAATGCGGGTCAAGCAATTGTTTTTTCAGCAAATGGCCGCCCACCTGCTCTAGCCACTGCGGCTCCATCGCGGCAATGCCACGGCCAAAAAGGCGCGTGGTTTCCACCAGTTCAGCCACCACAATCCAGCGGCCCGGCTTTTTGCGCAAATGCGCGCCGGGGTGGCGGTAAAACTTGATGCCGCGTGCGCCCAAATACGCCTCGTCGTCTTCTAGCTTGCAGCCCACGTTGCCCA
>CANFZT010000112.1 GCA_947451565.1 Comamonadaceae bacterium
GCGCTCGAGTGGCTGCAGGGTGACTTCGGTGGCGAAGTCGGTGTTGGTGGCCAAGCCCATGAAGCTGCCTGCTTTGGCGCGTGTGGCGCAGTACTCGGGCAAGTAGCGACCGGCTTGGCGCATGAGCCAAACGGGGGTGTGGTCGGTGGCTTGGCGCATGCAAGCGCGCAGAAATGTGTCGTTTTGGAGTGGTGCAAACATGGCGACATTGTCGCCGAGGTGGTCGCTGACTTTGAGAAGGCTTGGTGTCAGCCTAACGCGGGTGATGTGTGGCGTTAAGCCGCGCGTGTTCCACCATCAAGCATTTGTCTTGCACAACCGCGAGGCCAGCGGCCTGGACTTGCGCTGTGGCTGCGTGGTTGACCACGCCAATTTGCAACCAAAGCGACTTCGCGCCAATGGCTATGGCTTCTGCCGCGATGGGCGGGATGTCTTCGGCGTTGCGAAAACAGTTCACCATGTCGATGTGCGCGTGTTGCGCGGCTTCTGTGAGTGAGGCGTAGGCCTTTTCGCCCAGCACTTCGGAGGCATTGGGGTTGATGGGCACGATGCGAAAGCCATGGTCTTGCATGTATTTAGACACCCGAAAGCTGTCACGGTGCGGTTTGGGCGAGAGGCCCACCACCGCGATCGTTTTGCAGTCGGCAAGGCTTTGGCGAATGGCGTTGCTTTGAGTCATCAGTCTGTCCGTGGGGCAGGTGTGTTCAGGGGGGCGGCAATGTGGCCAGGGCTTCGCGCATTTTGCGCACACTTAGCAGCTCAGACAACACCTGTGGCGGTTTGCCAGGAGCTTGCAACACATACACCGGTACGCCGCTGCGTCCCAAGGCGCTGAGGGCGGCGGTGATGGCGGGGTCGCGGCGCGTCCAGTCGGCACGCATGAGGGTGACGTTGTGCGTCGCCAAGTCTGTCAGCACTTCGCTGTCAGACAGTGTGGATTTTTTGTTGATTTGACAGGTCACACACCAAGCGGCGGTGAAGTCAATAAACACCGGGCGGCCTTGTGCCAAGCTTTGCGCGACAGCGCTTTCAGACCAGGGTCGCCAAGTTTGTGCATCGGTGGCGGCGTTGTTGGATGCCGTGTCCGCGGGGGCTTTCAACGCGTCTGAAAACGTGAGCCCTCCCCAAACCAGTGCAACGGCTAAGAGCCAGCGCAAGCTGCGCGATGCCAGGTTGCGCAGTTTGAGGGTCCAAACAAAAGCAGCGAGCATCAGCAAGCCGCCGAGTGCAAACATGGCGGTGTCTAAGTTGGTTTGCTGGCCCAGCACCCACAGCAGCCACACCACGGTGGCCAGCATGGGGAAGGCCAGCAGCTGGCGCAGCGTCACCATCCAAGGGCCTGGATGTGGCAACAGGCGCGCCACGGCGGGGACAAAGCTGGCGAGTAAATAAGGCGCGGCCAGGCCAAGGCCCATGGCCACAAAAATAGCCAGCGCTTGCCAAGTCGGTAGGGTCATGGCCAAACCGAGCGACGCGCCCATGAAGGGGGCGGTGCAAGGGGAGGCCACGGCGACCGCCAGTACACCAGACAAGAAGGCGTCTAGCACGGGGTGTTTGTATTGAAAGCTGGCTAAGCGTGAGGGCAACATTTGGCCCAATTCAAACAGGCCAAACAAATTCAGGGCGATCAGCATGAAGAACGCAGCCAGCACGCTGACCACCCAAGGTGATTGCAGCTGAAAGCCCCAGCCGAGTTGCTCGCCCGCCGCGCGCAAGGCCAGCACACCAGCGCCTAGCATTAAAAAGCTAAGCACCACACCTGTGGTGTAGGCCATGCCTGCGATGCGGTGTGCCCTGTGTTGGCGGCTGTGCTGCGCAAAGCCCAGCAGTTTGATGGCCAGCACGGGCAACACGCAGGGCATGAGGTTCAGGATCAGGCCGCCGATGAACGCGCCTATCAGCGCCAAGACAAAGCCAAGCAGACCTTCAGCGCCGAGTCCTTCCTCGGCGGTGCGGGGCAGATAGGTCTTGGTGGGCGTCGGTGCCGGTATGTCTGACACCGCTGGCCATGGCTGTTTAATGGGCGCAGACAGTGCAAAGCCTTGGCGTTCGGTACCTTGTCCTGCGGTGAGTAAAAAGCCAAATTGCCGAGGCTCGGACATGCGCATGGGGCTGAGCGGGAGTTTGACGGTCCAGACGTCGCCCTGCCACGACTGGGTGGCTGCCGCGTGTTGTTCGGCCGCCGAGTCGACCAACTCGGGGGCATCTGGAAACATGCTCAGTGCCAGACCCCGGCGTGCTTCGGGCCAGCCGCTGACTTGCAGCACCAAGTGTTGCGCCTCAAAGTGGCTGGTGGCTTGGAGGAGGGGCGGCGTTGTGGGCTGCTCAGCCAGGACGGCGTCAAAGGCAGCTGCATGTGGCACGAAGCTGCTGTTGATGGGAATGCGTAAGACAAAGTCACCTTCTTGTGGAATGCATTCCAGCCGGCAGACCAGCCAGTTGGCATGGAGCTGAATTTCCAACGTTTGTGCCGCGTTGGGTTTGAATTGCTTGGACACCGTGAGCGGCACGGCCAAGAGCACGGTTTTTTCAAAACCGTAGTTGGTCAAGTGGCCGGCTTTTAGTTTGTGCGGCAAAGGCCATAGGAGCTGGCCTGCTGCAATGTGGGCAGGTAAGTTGAGTTCCACTTGCGTGGGTAAGCCTGAATCACCTGGGTTGCGCCAGTAGGTGTGCCATTCCGGTTGGTGTGAAAGCTTGAGGCCCACCCACAGCGGCTGGCCCGCTTGCACGCCTTGAGGCGCGTGGGCCACCAGCTCGGCGCGTAATTGAGGGGTGGTGACAACAGCACCCGCTTGGGCGAGGGCTTGATGAGAGGTCGCCATGGCCCACGCAGCCAAGAGCAGCATGGCCCATGTTTTTGTCAGCAGGGCGGCGGTGTGCACACGGGGGCGATGGGCACCTAAGAGGCGAGAGACAAAATTGAGCATGCGCCAGATGTTACCTATCCACACGAGGAAAGTAAGATGGGGTTTATGACGGCGCATACCAGCACACACACACTTCAAGCTTTGGCGTCACACCGTTGGGCGGTGCTTAACACCCGTGACTTCGCAGCCCTTGACCCTGCCCGCACCGTGGCGGTGTTGCCTTTGGGCGCAACCGAGCAGCATGGCCCGCACCTGCCGCTGTCGGTGGACACTGTTTTAGTGGACGGGGTGGTGAATGCCGCGCTGACGCATTTGACGGCCACAGACCCTGTGCTGGTGCTGCCCACGCAAACCGTGGGTTTGAGCACCGAGCACACCGCTTTTGCTGGCACCTTGCATTTGTCACCCCAAACGCTGATTCAGCTCTGGTGCGACCTTGGTGCGTCCGTGGCGCGTGCGGGCGTGAAAAAGCTGCTCATGTTCAACGCCCATGGGGGCAATGTGGGGTTGATGGATGTGGTGGCGCGCGAGCTGCGTGCCCAGCACGGATTGATTGTTTACAGCAGCAGTTGGTACAACTTGCCACTAGACCCTGCTGTGATGGACCAGTTCTCGGCCGACGAGCACCGCTTTGGCATTCATGCGGGCGATCTTGAAACTTCGATGATGCTGGCGCTTTCACCTGACCATGTGAATATGGCGGAGGCCCAAAATTTTGCGTCTACATCGCAAGACCGAGCCAAGCACTATGCGGTGCTGGGCAATGGTAAAAGTGCCAAACTAGGCTGGCACATGCAAGACTACAACGCACAAGGCGCCGCTGGTAATGCGGCTGTCGCAAGCGCCGCCAAAGGCGAAGCCTTGGTGCAAAGTGCGGGTGAGCAGCTGGCGCTGTTGCTCAAAGAGTTGGTGGCGCTGCCGCTGAGTACGGTGCGTGTTTAGGCTTTCAGGCGAAAGTGACCCAGTCTTTATGGCTGGGAGTCTCTAGGTGCGGCAGGCTGTTGAAGGTGATCAGGCTATGCCGTTTGGCATTGAAGCTGAACTCGCTCACCGCGCTGTTGCGAAGGCGCATGTTGAGCTCAATGCTGCTTTCGGGGCTCATGCGCAGCACATGCGCCACAGCCGTTGCAATGGGGCCGCCGCTGGAAACCAAGAGCACAGATCCCTCGTGCTGCTGGCGAATGTGGTCTAGCGCTGAGGTCACGCCTTGCACAAACTCTAAGTAGCTGGGCATGCCTTTGGGGCTGACCACACCGGCCATCCATTGCGTGAGGCTGTCGCGCAGCAGTCGGAAGTGTTGTTTGTAGCCCTCGGGCGTGGTGGGGGGCACTAGCTCGCCGCTGTGAATCGTGCGAATGAGGGCCGTACTGTCGTATTCGTTGAGGCCTGGCCATACCAGGGCCCTGTGCTGCGAGCTCATGCCTTGCTGGATGCCGGCCAAGGTTTGTGCATGTCGTGTGAGTGAACCGGTAATGACGGCCTCAAATGTGAGGCTTTGGCTGCGCCAGTGCTCGCCTAAACGTTGGCTTTGTTGCTGGCCTAGGGGGCTGAGTTGGTCGTAGTCGTCAGCGCCCAAAGAGGCTTGCCCGTGTCGCACTAAGTAGAGTTGTCCCATGGCTTTGAGGTGGATTATTTGTATTCATTCTGAGGATAAAAAGCCAGAAGAACAGTCACAGGAGCGACGCGCCATCGGGTCTGGCGTGACGGTCAAATGGGTTTGAACGCGGATTGCACCATCCACACCACGGTGCCAAGCAGTGCCACGGCCATGCCTCGGTTGAACCATTGCAATCGCCGAGCTGTTTCGTTGGGGCCGCGCAGCCAGTGGCGCAGGCTGGCGCCGATCCAGGCGTAGGTCAGGTTGCTGGTGAGACCGAAAAACATGAAGATGGGCAATGCTTCAGATAAGCGCTCTAGCGTGTTGTCATGCCCAATGACCCAGCCGCTCACCACAGACAGGGCCAAGAACCATGCTTTGATGTTGATGAACTGGAGCATGACGCCTTGTTTGAAGCCCACAACCGGACCTTGTTCTGCCTCGCTCAAGCGCTGCGTGTTGGCTAACTTCCATGCCAGCCAGGTCAGATACAAGACGCCTGCGAGCAAAAGGCCCCATCGCAGAGGCGGAAAGCCCAGCACCATGACGCCTAGCCCTGCGGCGTTGAGCGCCAGCAAGATACCCCAGCCGACGGGGACTGCGCAGACAAAGGGCAACGCACGTCGCAAGCCAAAGTTGGCTGCGATCGTGGCTGACAAGGCGGTGTTGGGGCCGGGGGTAAAGGTGCCCACGGTGGCGAGGGCAATTAAGGCAAAGAGTTCAGCGCTGCTCATGCAGGCGAGGATAGTTGCTCCCAGCGTTCAAGGGCTGTCATCAGTGCGTCTTCAATTTCGGTGTCTCGCTTGTGAATTTGAGCGATCTTGGCAGGGTCGCTGGCGTACAGGCTGCTATCGCTGAGCGCCGATTGGGTTTCTTTTTGTTCCGCTTCGAGCGATGCAATGAGGGCCGGCAATGCTTCTAGCTCGCGTTGCTCTTTGTAGCTGAGCTTGCGGGTTTTCACAGCGGGCGCTGCAGGCTTTGGTGCGTCTGCTGCCGCTGCTTTGGCGACGACGGGCGCGGAAAGTTTGGTTTGAGGGGCGAGGCTGCGGGCGCGCTCTGACTGGATGAGCCAATCTTGCACGCCGCCCTCGTATTCGCGCCAGAAACCAGGGTTGTCGTCGGTGGCTTCAAACACCAAGGTGCTGGTGGCGACGTTGTCGAGGAAGGTGCGGTCATGGCTGACGATGAACACGGTGCCGTTGTAGTTTTGTAGCAACTCTTCCAGCAGTTCCAAGGTGTCGATGTCTAAGTCGTTGGTGGGTTCGTCAAGCACTAGGACGTTGGCCGGGCGTGCAAACAAGCGTGCGAGCAGCAAACGGTTGCGCTCGCCGCCAGACAAAGAGCGCACGGGTGATGTGGCGCGCGCGGGGGAGAACAAGAAGTCATCTAGATAGCTCTTGACGTGCTTGCGTTGTGTGCCGATTTCGATCCACTCGCTGCCGGGACTGATGAAGTCTTCGAGCGAGGCGTCCATGTCGAGTGCGTTGCGCATTTGATCGAAGTACGCCACTTGCAAGTTGGCCCCTTGACGGATTTTGCCGCTGTCGGCTTCGAGTTCGCCCAAGATCATTTTCAGCAAAGTCGACTTGCCCGCACCGTTGGGGCCGATCAAGCCCACTTTGTCGCCGCGCAAGAAAGTGGCCGAGAAGTTCTTGGTGATGACCTTACCCCCAAAGGCTTTGTCCACCTCGGTGAGCTCCGCCACGATCTTGCCTGTGGGGGCGCCGCTGGCGACATCCAGCTTCACGCGGCCAACGGCATCGCGACGTGCTTCGCGTTGTTTGCGCAGCGCTTCTAGGCGTGCAATGCGGCTTTGGCTGCGCGTGCGGCGGGCTTCTACGCCTTTGCGAATCCACACTTCTTCACCGGCCAGCAGTTTGTCGGCTTTGGCATTGATGACCGCTTCTTGTGCGGCTTGTTCTTCCTTTTGCAATTGGTATTGCGAAAAGTTACCGGGGTAGGTCAGGAGATGGCCACGGTCTAGCTCGACGATGCGCGTGGCGACCTTATCTAAGAAAGAGCGGTCGTGCGTGATGGTGATGATGCTGCCCTTGAAGTCAATCAAGAGTTGTTCCAGCCACTCAATGCTGTCGAGGTCTAAGTGGTTGGTGGGTTCGTCTAGTAATAGGACATCGGGCGATGTGACCAAAGCTTGCGCAAGTGCGACTCGTTTCAGTGTGCCGCCAGACAATGCATTGATGCGCGCATCGGGATCTAGGTGCAAGCGATGCAGTGTTTCTTGTACGCGTTGCTCCCAGTTCCATCCATCAAAGAGTTCAATTTCGTTTTGCATGGCCGTGAGGTCGCCCTCGCCAGCGGAATACTGTTCAATCAGATGGATGACACGGGCGAGGCCTGCACTGACAGACTCAAACACAGAAGCGTTGTCGTCTAGTTGAGGCTCTTGGGCGACATAGGTGACGCGTAGACCTTGTTGGACACGCAAGTCGCCATCGTCAGGCTTTTCTAGGCCGCCCAGAATACGTAATAAAGAGGATTTGCCAGCGCCGTTGCGGCCGATCAGGCCCACGCGTTCAGCGGTTTCAAGGGAGAACTCTGCGTGATCAAGTAGAGCGACGTGCCCAAAAGCGAGTTGGGCGTTCTGTAGGGTAATTAAAGACATGCCGCATTATCAAGGGCGCGTTGGTGAAGGTTGTCTTGTGTGCATGCTCGGTGCCGATACGGCATGCGCAAGCTTTTGCAAAGTTTTTCAAAAAGAGTTGCGCCAGTCCGAAAAGTAGTGCTATACTGACAGGCTCCGCTGATGAGAACTGTTGAGGGTTTACCCGAGACGTGATTAGTGGAAGTGGTAGAAAAAGATTTTTAAAATTTCTTCGAAATCTTCAAAATCCGATGTATACTGCAAGGCTTCGCTGATCGCGGCGAGGTGGCTCAAGTAGTTGAGTGGTTCATTAAAAACATACAGCCGATAAGCGTGGGCGTTTGATGGTGATTGCCAAGTTCTTTAGGAACTTAGCTTTAATTAGCTAACAAACGCTCATGAAGTAAAAAAGA
>CANFZT010000113.1 GCA_947451565.1 Comamonadaceae bacterium
AATGCACTGGAACTCAAGGCAATCGCACGCTGCAAAACGCTCGAAGGCACCAGCATCGGCGTGAGGGCTTGTTGCGCTGGCATTTGAAAAGCACGGGTACCGCCCAGCACAATGGACAGCGTCAAGATCAAGTCACGACTGACAAACTCACCCATCGTGGCCCACACCAATAACATCGACACACTGGCCTGAATCGCCACACACGCGGCGAACAAACGACCACGGTGCACACGGTCAGCGACGTGTCCAGCAGGCAAGGTCAACACCAGCGCAGGAACAAACTGAAACAGGCCCACCAAGCCCAAATCCCAAGCGCTTCCCGTGAGGTCATACATATGCCAAGCCACCGCGACCATCAACATTTGATTGGCCGTGACCACCAGAAAACGTGCGCCCATGAAGCGCACGAAGCTGCGATGCGTCAGCAGATTTTTTAAAGTTGGCATCGTTACACCCGTGCCAACACAGGCCCCAACGCCACCCCCGTGTGCGTCCCCAGCTTGACCACCGCCTCAGGCGTATCCGCCGCCACGATCAGGCCGCCGCCATCACCGCCCTCAGGCCCGAGGTCAATGATCCAGTCAGCTTCAGCGATCACATCGAGGTCGTGCTCAATCACCACCACGCTGTGACCGCCATCCACCAAACGGTGCAGCACACGAATGAGCTTGTCCACGTCGGCCATGTGCAGGCCCACGGTGGGCTCGTCCAGCACATACAAGGTGTGCGGTGCTTTGTTGCCGCGTCGCGTCACGTCGTCGCGCACTTTGCTCAGCTCGGTCACCAGCTTGATGCGTTGCGCTTCGCCACCACTGAGGGTGGGTGAAGGCTGGCCCAAGGTGAGGTAGCCCAAGCCCACGTCTTTGAGCAGTTGCAAGGGGTGGGCAATGTTGGGCATGGTGGCGAAGAAGTCCACCGCCTCGTCCACTTCCATTTGCAACACATCACCAATGCTTTTGCCGCGCCAGCTCACCGCCAAGGTCTCGGGGTTGAAGCGTGCGCCACGGCAGGTTTCGCACGGCACTTTCACGTCGGGCAAAAAGCTCATTTCAATCGTGCGCAGGCCTTGGCCTTCGCAAGTGTGGCAGCGGCCCTCGCCCGTGTTGAAACTGAAGCGCCCAGCGCCATAGCCACGCGCTTTGGCTTCCAGCGTTTCGGCAAACAGTTTGCGAATCGTGTCCCAAAAACCAATGTAGGTGGCGGGGCAGCTGCGTGGGGTTTTGCCAATGGGGGTTTGGTCTACTTCCAGCACACGGTCGATGGTTTGGTAGCCGTCCAAGCCCGTGCAGCCCACCCACGCTGGATGTTTGCCTTCGTCGTCGAGTTTGCGCCCTGCTTGCGTCGAACGCTGCGCCACTGCAGCCGCCACGTTGTGCAGCAACACATCGCGTGCAAGCGTGGACTTGCCGGAACCGGACACGCCCGTCACCGCCACCAAACGCTTGAGGGGAATGTCCACACTCACGTCGTTGAGGTTGTGCAGTGAGGCGCCTTCGAGTGAGAGCCAGTTGAGTTCTGCATCCGCCACTGCGCGCCGCACCTGCAACGGATGCCGCATCGCGTGTAACAAGTAGCGGCCCGTTTGTGAGTCGGCTTGGTCCGTGATGTCCTTCACCGAACCTTCGCCCATCAGCCGCCCACCGCGCTTACCCGCACTAGGCCCAATGTCAATGATGTGATCGGCACGTCGAATCGTGTCTTCGTCGTGCTCCACCACCACCAAGGTGTTGCCCTTGTCACTCAGCAAGTGCAAGGCGTTCAACAAAATTTGGTTGTCCCGCGCATGCAAGCCAATGGTGGGCTCGTCCAACACATAACAAACGCCTTGCAAATTGCTGCCCAGTTGCGCGGCCAAGCGAATGCGTTGCGCTTCGCCACCGCTGAGGGTGGGTGCGCCACGGTCGAGGGTGAGGTAGTTCAAGCCCACTTGCTCTAAGAACTCCAAACGGCTCTTGATTTCTGGCAACAGGTCGCGCGCAATGTCGGCGTCGCGGCCCGTCATGGCCAGCTTCTCCACCCACTTGCGAATCTCGGTCACGCTCAAACGTGCGATGTCGGTGATGCCCACGCCCGCAAACTTCACGGCGCGTGCTGTGGTGTTCAAACGTGTGCCTTCGCAGGTGGGGCAAGCAGTGTCAGTCAAGTCGTCCACATCGGGTTCGGCAAAGGTTTGCTCGCGGCCTTTGTCTTTGTCATCACGCACCGAGTCGTCCAACACTTGGCGTTGGTCTTTGTTGAGCTTCACGCCTGTGCCCACGCAATCGGGGCACCAGCCGTGTTTGCTGTTGTACGAGAACAAGCGTGGGTCTAGCTCGGCATACGAGGTGTCACACACCGGGCACGCACGTTTGGTGGAGTACACATCTAAGCGGCCAATGCTGTTGGTATCAGCCCCGGCTTCCATCGCCTCGCGCAAGCCATCCAGTTGGCTCAACACATGCACCACGCCTTTGCCATGCTCTAGCGCCGTGGTCAGTGCTTGACGCAAGGCAGCTTCGTTTTGCGCAGAGACTTCCAAACTCGCGACAGGCAACTCGATGGTGTGCTCTTTGAAACGGTCCAAGCGCGGGAAACCATTCGTGGGCAAGAAGTGGCCATCCACACGCAAGTGCGTGTAGCCACGCGGACGCGCCCAATCGGCCAGCTCGGTATACACACCTTTGCGGTTCATCACCAGTGGGCTCATCAGGCCAATGTGTTGGCCTTTGAACTCACGCATCAATTGGGCGGCAATGCGCTCTGCGGTTTGCGGCTGCACCGCTGCACCGTCGTGCGTGCAATGCTGGGTGCCGAGCTTGACATACAACAAACGCAAAAAGTGCCACACCTCGGTGGTGGTGCCCACGGTGGATTTGCGACCACCACGGCTCAAGCGCTGCTCAATCGCCACGGTGGGCGGAATGCCATACACCGCATCGACCTCGGGACGACCAGCAGGCTGCACGATGCTGCGGGCGTAGGCGTTGAGGCTTTCCAAATAACGACGCTGGCCTTCGTTGAACAAGATGTCAAACGCGAGCGTGGACTTACCCGAGCCCGACACACCGGTGATGACGTTGAACTTGCCGCGCGGAATGTTGACACTCAAGCTTTTGAGGTTGTGCTCTTTGGCGTTGATGATTTGAATGGCCCCATCGGCCACAGACACCCCACGCGCTGCCTTGGCAAATCGTGCGGCACCCTCGGCTGCGAGCAGGCCCGCAGAGGCTTTTTCGCCATCAATCTCGTACACCACGCCCATGGACGCGGCGTAGTCGCGCAGGGCTTTGCCCGTGTGCGAGGTGGGGTGCAAACGCACCTCTTCGGGCGTACCTTCAGCCACCAACAAGCCACCGGCGTCACCGCCTTCGGGGCCGAGGTCAATGAGCCAATCACTGGCACGGATGACGTCAAGGTTGTGTTCGATGACGATGAGCGAGTTGCCGTCTTCCAGCAAGCGGCGCATGGCACGCATGAGTTTGGCGATGTCGTCAAAGTGCAGGCCGGTGGTGGGCTCGTCAAATAAGAACAGCACGCCTTTTTTGGCAAGCGTTTGGCGACTGGATGTTTTGGCTTTGGCGGCTTCGGCGAGGAAGCCTGCGAGTTTCAAGCGTTGCGCTTCGCCGCCGCTGAGGGTGGGCACGGGTTGGCCGAGCTTCACATAGTCCAAGCCGACGTCGACGATGGGTTGCAGGGTGCGCACGACTTCGCGGTCGTTGGCAAAAATCTCTAGCGCTTCGCCGACGGTGAGGTCCAACACATCGGCCACGTTGAGGGTGATTCGTGTCGTGGCTGCGGGGGCAACGTCTTGCTCCTCTTCGCTGCGCTCAGAATGTCGCTGCGCCGTCACCCCCGCAGCCACGCCACGAATTTGGCGCTCGATGCGGACTTCTAGGATTTCTGAGCGATAACGTTGTCCGTTGCAATCTTGGCAGCGCAAATACACGTCGCTCAGAAACTGCATTTCGACGTGTTCAAAACCGGAACCGCCACAGGTGGGGCAGCGGCCATCGCCGCTGTTGAAGCTAAATTTGGAGGCGGTGTAGCCGCGTTGTTTGGACAGGGGCGCAACTGCAAAAATTTCACGCACGGCGTCCCACGCACCCACGTAGCTGGCAGGGTTGGAGCGCGCGGTTTTGCCAATGGGCGACTGGTCAACAAACACCACATCGCTCAAGTAGTCGGCACCCAACAAACGGTCGTGTGCGCCGGGTGTTTCGGTGGCGCGGCCATAGTGGCGCAGCAGGGCGGGCGTGAGCACGTCTTGAATGAGGGTGGACTTGCCCGAGCCACTGACGCCAGTGATGCACACCAAGCGTTGCAGGGGAAACTCGATGCTCAGGTTTTGCAGGTTGTGCTCGCGTGCACCTTCGAGAATCAAGCGTGGCGTGTTGTCGGTCACCAAACGCTTGAGACCGAGGCCAATGGTTTTGCGTGCACCCAAGTAAGCCCCCGTCAAGGTGTCGGCGGACTTCAAGGCCTCGGTGGTGCCATCAAACACAATCTGTCCGCCCTTCACACCGGGGCCGGGGCCCATGTCGATGATGCGGTCGGCGCACATCATCACGGCAGGGTCGTGCTCCACCACCACCAGCGTGTTGCCTGCGTTGCGCAAGCGCAGCATGGCTTCGTTGATGCGGTTCATGTCGCGCGGGTGCAAGCCAATGCTGGGCTCATCCAACACAAACAAGGTGTTGACCAACGAGGTGCCGAGCGCCGTGGTGAGGTTGATGCGCTGCACCTCGCCGCCACTGAGGGTGCGGCTTTGTCGGTCGAGGGTGAGGTAGCCAATGCCGACATCGCTGAGGTATTTCAGGCGTGTGCGAATCTCGTCCATCAGCAAATGCAGGGCTTGCGCATCAGCGCCCGCCACATCCACCTGTGTGGCGTTGAAAAACTGGTGCAGTTTATCGATGGGCAAGCACATCAAGTCATGCAGGCATAGGCCGGGCATGGCTTCGAGTTGGGCACGCGTCCATTGCACGCCTTGGGGCATGAAGCGTTTGGCAGGTGGCAGCACTGCGTCCGCGTGGGCTTGGGTACCAATGCGCCACAGCAAGCTGTCTGTTTTCAAACGTGCGCCCGCGCAGGTGCCGCAGGGGGTGTAGCTGCGGTACTTGGACAACAGCACGCGGATGTGCATCTTGTAAGACTTGCTTTCTAAGTATTCAAAGAAGCGTTTGACGCCATACCACTGGTGGTTCCATTTGCCCTTCCACAAGGGCGAGCCGTGAATGACCCAGTCTTTGTGCTCTTGGCTCAGCTTGTACCAAGGCGTGTCGCGCGGAATGCCCTCGGCTTCGGCGTGACGCATCAGGTCGTCTTGGGTTTCTTTCCATGCCGGGGTTTGGATGGTTTTGATCGCGCCCGCACGCAGGGTGAGTTTTTCGTTCGGGATGACCAGTCCATAGTCCACCCCAATCACGCGACCAAAGCCACGGCAGGTCTCACAGGCCCCCACCGCCGAGTTGAACGAGAACATTGAGGGGATGGGGTCGCCATAACGCAGATCGCTGTCGGGGCAATGCAGGCCGGTGGAGAAGCGCCAGAGTTCAGGCGTGGCTTCGGCATCTAATGACCAATACACATTCAGTCGACCACCACCCCGTTTGATGGCCAACTCAATCGCCTCCACCACACGAGCTTGTTCGGTGTTGCCGAGCTTAAAACGGTCAGCTACCACATCTAGCGATTTGCGCGGGCCTGTGGGTGTGGCCACTTCGCGCTCGGCATGGATACGGGTGAAGCCGCTGGCACTCAGCCACTGCTCCACCTCAGCCGCCGTGGTGTTGGCGGGCAACTCCACGGGAAAAGTCATGATGAGACGCGGGTCTTGTGCTTGAGCCGAACAACGACGTTGCAATTCGGCATAAATGGTTTGCGGTGTGTCGTGTTGCACGGGCTGCGCGGTTTGGCGGTCAAACAAATGACCGGCGCGTGCGATGAGCAACTTCAAATGGTCGTTCAGCTCGGTCATCGTGCCCACAGTGGAACGTGAGCTGCGCACGGGGTTGGTTTGGTCAATCGCAATCGCGGGAGGTACGCCTTCCACGTTATCGACGGCAGGACGGTCCATGCGGTCTAGGAACTGACGGGCGTAAGCGCTGAAGGTCTCCACATAGCGACGCTGGCCTTCTGCGTACAAAGTGTCGAACACCAAACTCGATTTGCCCGAACCGCTGGGGCCGGTGACCACGGTGAGTTCGCCGGTGCGAATGTCGAGGTCTAAGTTTTTGAGGTTGTGCTGGCGTGCGCCACGGATACGAATGGTGCCTGTCATGGCGGGGCCTTTAGAAGTGTGGCCAATATTCTAGGGATTCGCACAGGCCCATCTCGCCGTCGGGACATTGCCAACCTTAAGCATTCAATCCCAGCACACCAAGCAAAACGCCACGGACCAGCCGTGGCGTTTTGACAAGCGAAGTCAAGAAATTACTTGGCAGCAGAAGCGTCTGCAGAGGCCCCCGAGGCAGCGCCCGAAGCAGCTTCAGCGGGGGCATGAATGGCTTCATCCCCATGCTTTTCTCCGCCCATGTCTAAACTGCTGCCACCTTTGAAAATGACGAACATCGCCAGTGCGGCGAAGATGACGAACCCCACAAAAATTTTCAACATATCGAATCTCCGAAATCAGTAAAAAGCCCTCCACACGGGAGGGCTCGAATGTAGCACTCGGGTCACCCCGAGTGACTGACACATCAGTCGTCAGCGTAGATATCGACGTCTTTGGTTTCTTTCACAAAGATCATGCCGATGACGAACGTCATACCGGCAATGATGATCGGATACCACAAGCCGTTGTACATGTTGCCGGTCTGCGCCACGATCGCGAAGGCAGTGGTGGGCAGCAAGCCGCCGAACCAGCCGTTACCGATGTGATAAGGCAGAGACATCGAGGTGTAACGGATACGTGTGGGGAACATTTCCACCAACATCGCCGCGATAGGACCGTAAACCATGGTCACCAAAATCACCAAGTAAGTGAGAATGATGGTGATCTTGACTTGGTCCACTTTCGCAGGATCAGCTTTGGTTGGGTAGCCGGCTTCTTTCAAAGCGTCAGCGACGGCCTTGCGGAACTCCGCAGCCTTGGTCTTGGCTTCATCGGCAGGCAAGCCCTTTGAGCTGTAGCTGGCGATTTCCACGTCACCAATCTTGATGGTGGCAGGTGTACCTGCCGTGCCCACAGCGTTTTCATAGCTCACAGAGCTAGAGGCCAACACTTGCTTGGCAATGTCACATGAGCTGGTGAACTTCACAGTACCTGTTGGGTTGAACTGGAATGAACACTCGGCAGCATCGGCCGTCACCACCACTTTGTTCTTTTGTTGCGCAGCGTACAAGTCGGGGTTAGCGGCCTTGGTCAGTGCTTCGAACACAGGGAAGTAAGTCAACACAGCCAACAAGCAGCCCAACATGATGATGGGCTTGCGGCCAATCTTGTCAGACAACGAGCCGAACACGATGAA
>CANFZT010000114.1 GCA_947451565.1 Comamonadaceae bacterium
AGCGTTGCCATCGAATTTAACGAGCGAACCGTCGCCGCGGCGGATGCCTTTGGCAGTACGGACCACAACAGCGCTATACACCTCGCCTTTTTTGACGCGGCCACGCGGAGCGGCTTCTTTAATGCTCACCTTGATGATGTCACCCACGCTTGCATAGCGACGCTTAGAACCGCCGAGCACCTTAATGCACAGAACAGACTTAGCGCCGGTGTTGTCAGCGACATCTAACCGAGATTCAGTTTGGATCATTTCAATATTTCCCAACTTGCATCAGTCTTTACTTAACTTGCGTCAAGCACCGAACCGATCAGTCTTGGGCCCGTCATCCACATCGCGAACCACTCGCAACGCTTCAACTTGGGGCAGATAAACCCCGCTTTTTTAGCGGAGCCGCAAATTATGCCATAACTTTTCGGGCCGCGTCAAACTATTTTTATGAATCTTTCTGGATTGACCGACAATTCTTCTATGCCTACACCCTTTCATACCTCTCAAACCCTTGCATTCATTGGCGGCGGCAACATGGCCAGCGCCATGATTGGCGGCCTGATTCAGCAAGGAACACCCGCCACTCACATCTTGGTGGTTGAGCCTTTTGAAGAAGCGCGCCAGCGCCTACAGACCCAGTTTGGCGTGCGCGTCTTGGCCGCAGCCGATGCCACCCTGAGCGCGGCTGGCCTTGTGATTTGGGCCGTCAAGCCTCAAACCTTCAAAGAAGTCGCTCAGCAAACTGGCGATTTCTGCGCCAATGCCCTGCACTTGAGCGTAGCCGCCGGCATTCGCAGTGACAGCATTGCCCAATGGCTTGGCACCGAGCGCGTGGTACGTGCCATGCCCAATACCCCTGCACTTGTCGGCTTAGGCCAGACTGGGCTGTTCGCCCGCGCAGCCGTGACCCCGGCAGACAAGGTATGGATTGAGCAAGTGGTTGCCACGACAGGCGCTCTGCTGTGGGTAAAAGACGAGCCCCTGCTGGATGCCGTGACCGCTATTTCAGGCTCAGGCCCCGCTTATGTGTTTTTCTTTATAGAAGCCATGGTTGCGGCTGGCGTGAAGATGGGCCTAACAGCCGAGCAAGCCACACAGTTGGCCATTGGGACGTTTGAAGGCGCATCTCAACTGGCCAAAACAGCGAGCGAACCACCGTCTGTGTTGCGCGAGCGCGTGACATCCAAAGGTGGCACCACCTACGCCGCCCTCACCTCAATGCAAAACGCCCATATGGGGGAATTGTTTGAAACCGCACTGAAAGCTGCGCAAAAACGTGCGCACGAACTCGGTGACGAATTCGGCGCGTAAGCTTTGCCACACACAGTGGTGCGACAATATTCACGTTGATTTTTAAAACATTCGATCCCATGAACAAACTTCTCATTTCTCTTTTATCGGCAGCCGCATTGGGCTTGCCACTGACCTCTGTGGCGCAAGCGCCTGCAGCACCTGCCGCCCCCATGGCTCAACCTGAGCCAGCCGTAGCACCTGCGGTGACCAACACCGACTCAGCAGCGACAGCAAAAAAAGCCAAGAAGGCCAAGAAAAAGAAATTGAAAAAGAAGAAGTCTAAAAAGGCCAAAGCTCACTAAGCCAAACGCTTAAAAGCTTCAAACAAAAAGCGCTTGCGGCATTCGCCCAAGCGCTTTTTTCATGGCCGCATGGTGCGCGCTATCAGCGTAAGGCGTAGCCCATAACAAGACCCACAAACACGGTCGCACCCAACCAATGGTTCAAGCGAAACGCTTGAAAGCAACCCTCTCGCGAGCGATCCATGATGAGCAAAAAGTGCCACACTGCTTGCAACCCAGCCAAACACAGGGCAAACGTCCAAGCCCCCCCTAGTTTTTTCTGTGCCAGCAACCCGTACCAACCGCATAAATAAAGCGCATAAAACGCCATGATCGCCGTCACGTCATAACGACCCAGCGTGATGGCCGAGGTCTTCATACCAATTCGCAAATCGTCATCCCGGTCCACCATGGCGTACTCGGTGTCATAGGCCAGCACCCAAAAAAAATTGAACAACATTAAGCTCCAGGCCTGCACCGGCACTGCATCGCTCAAAACTTGCAAATGGATGTCTTGCCAGGCAAGGTTTGCACTGCCCACAGCCACAAACGCCAAAGGAATGCCAAAACTAAACGCAACCCCCAACACCGCTTGGGGCATCGACACATGGCGCTTGGCATAGGGATAGATCAGCGTCACCAACAAACCCGCAAACGACCACACGATGGTGGCAGGGTTGGTGGTCAACACCAAGCCAAACGCCGCCAGAGCCAGCACCGCACCCACCAGCAACGCCTCACGCACCGACACAGCGCCCCGCGTCACAGGACGCTCTGCCGTGCGTTTGACGTGGCGGTCAAAGTCACGGTCGGCCACGTCGTTGATGCAGCAACCCGCGCTGCGCATGAGGACCGTGCCCAACACAAACACCACCAGCAAATGCCAGCCGGGCCAGCCATCTGCGGCCACCCATAAGGCGGCAAGCGAAGGCCATAACAACAGCAGCCAGCCCGCAGGGCGGTTCCAACGAATCAAATCTAAATAAAGCGCCAAACGTTCACGCATCAACACACCTTCACGACAGACGGGTCACGCCTGGCAACTCACAGGCATAGATGGCGTTTCGCAACGCGGCAATCGCCTCGTAGCGCGTGAAGCTGCGACGCCACGCCAACACCACACGACGCGTGGGCGGCTCGCCACCTTTGTCGTCGGTGATGGGCAAATAGCGCACATACGTTTCTTCGCTTTTCTTGCGCTTGGCCTGTGTGTCCAGCGCTTCTTTAGGCACGCTCAAACGCGGCACCAGCGTCACACCCATCCCTGCCGCCACCATGTGCTTGATGGTTTCCAGCGACGAGCCTTCAAAGCTCTTTTGAATGCCCTCGGCATTGCTGGAGAAGCGCGCAAACTCAGGGCAGACCTCCAGCACATGGTCACGGAAGCAATGGCCATTACCCAGCAACAACATGGTTTCATTTTTCAACGCATCCGCAGTCACTTGCTTCAAGGCCGCCAGTGGATGGTTGCTGGGCACGGCCGCCATGAAAGGTTCGTCGTACAAGGGCGCGGTGGCTAGGCCCGTGTCTGGAAAAGGGTCTGCCATGATGGCGCAATCGATCTCGCCCGTGCGCAACATTTCGAGCAACTTCACCGTGAAGTTTTCTTGCAACATCAGCGGCATTTGCGGGGTTTTGGCAATCGCTTGGCGCACCAGGCTAGGCAACAAGTACGGGCCAATCGTGTAGATCACCCCTAGCTTCAAGGGGCCTGCCAAGGGGTCTTTGCCACGCTTAGCAATTTCTTTGATGTTGGCGGCTTGCTCCAGCACGCTTTGCGCTTGGCGAATAATTTCTTCCCCCAAAGACGTGACAGCCACTTCGTTGGCGCTGCGCTCAAACAGCTTCACATCCAACTCCTCTTCGAGCTTTTTGATGGCCACGGACAGCGTAGGTTGCGACACAAAGCAGGCCTCGGCCGCGCGGCCAAAGTGTTTTTCGCGAGCCACGGCCACGATGTATTTGAGTTCGGTGAGGGTCATTGATTTAAGCCTTCAAGAAATCCGATTTTCCACCCAACCAGCGACTCACATGCCGCTCGGCCAGTTCTGGGTATTTGTCCAACATCAACGGTGCCAATTCACGGGCCCACTGCAGCAGTTCGCCGTCTTCGGCCAAGTCCGCAAACCGCAGCAGCGCAGCGCCCGATTGGCGTGCGCCCAAGAACTCGCCCGGGCCACGAATTTCTAAATCACGTCTTGCAATTTCAAACCCGTCTGAGGTTTCCACCATCGCCCGCAGCCGCTCACGGGCGGTCTCGCTCACGCGGCCACTCTCGCCCGTGGCGTACATCAGTACGCACGCAGATGCGGCTGCACCGCGCCCCACGCGCCCACGCAGCTGATGCAACTGGCTCAAACCAAAACGTTCGGCATGCTCAATCACCATCAGTGACGCATTGGGCACATCCACGCCCACCTCAATCACCGTGGTGCTGACCAGCACCCCCATCGCGCCGCTTTCAAACTGAGCCATCACCGCTTTTTTATCTGCAGGCGGCATGCGCGAATGCAGCAAGCCCACCAATACGGGCTTCACGCCCGGCGGGTTGAGTGCCTCGGTCAGCAAGGCGTGGGTTTCGGTGGCGTTGGTCAAATCCAGCGCTTCGCTTTCTTCAATCAACGGACACACCCAGTACACCTGGCGGCCTTCGTCGAGCTGGTGGCGAATGCGCTCGATCAGTTCATCGCGCCGCGACTCCGACACCAATTTGGTCACCACGGGCGTTCGACCTGGCGGCAACTCATCCAAGGTCGACACATCGAGGTCCGCGTAATAGCTCATGGCCAAGGTGCGAGGGATGGGCGTGGCGCTCATCATCAGCATGTGTGGCTCTTGCTCTGGGCTACCGTCGTGCGTGAGCATCTTCTCGCGCAACGCCAAACGCTGCGCCACGCCAAAGCGGTGCTGCTCGTCAATGATGGCGAGCGCCAAGTTTTTGAACTGCACCTGCTCTTGAATGACCGCATGCGTGCCCACCACCAACGCGGCTTCGCCGCTGGCAATCAAGCCCAACATCTCGGTGCGTTCTTTTTTCTTTTGACTGCCCGTGAGCCACGCCACACGCTTGCCCAGCGGTGTGAGCAACGGCTCTAACCAGCCAATCAGCTTGCGAAAGTGCTGCTCCGCCAAAATTTCAGTGGGGGCCATCAGCGCGCATTGCCAACCGCCATCCATCGCCACGGCGGCGGCCAGTGCCGCCACCACGGTTTTGCCCGAGCCCACATCGCCTTGCAGCAAACGGTGCATAGGCACTTGTCGCATCAAATCCAACGCAATTTCTTCGCCCACGCGGCGCTGTGCGCCTGTCAAACCAAACGGCAGCACACCCAACAACTGCTCGTGCAAGCCGCCTTTTTTCAACACCAAGGCAGGCGCACGCAACTCTTCCCGCGCGCGCTTGGACTGCAATTGCGACAGCTGCTGAGCCAGCAACTCCTCGGCCTTCAGCCTTTGCCAGGCCGGGTGCGTGCGGTCTTCCAACTGGGCCAGCGACACATCGGGCGTGGGATGGTGCAAAAAGTGCAACGACTGCGCCAAGCCCCATGCCTTGGCGCCAGCACCCATGGCCGAGCGTGGCATGTGTTCGGGCGGAATCGTCTCCACAAACGCACCCTGTCGCGCCGCATGTACCAACCCGCTGTGCACCGCCTTGCGCAAATACACCTGCGGCAACCCGGCCGAGGTGGGGTACACCGGTGTGAGCGCATTGGGCAGCTCGCCACCCGCCATGTGAAAGCTCGGGTGCATCATGGTGCGCCCCATGAACCCGCCCTTCACCTCGCCGCGCAAGCGCAGACGGTTGCCCACCGCCAAGGCCTTTTGCTGCGACGGATAAAAACTAAAAAAACGCAAGGTGCAAGTGTCAGACCCATCGTCCACCACCACCAGCAATTGGCGGCGCGGTTTATACGCAATCTCGCACGACACCACCGTCGCCTCAATCTGCGCCATGTCGCCCTCGCGCGTATCGGCCAGCCGCACGATGCGCGTTTCGTCTTCGTAGCGCAGCGGCAAGTGCAAGGCCAAATCAATATCGCGATCCAGCCCGAGCTTGCGCAACGCTTTTTGCGGCGCGGAGAGGGGTTTGGTGTCCGGTTTAGCTATGGGCTTGGCGGATGGCTTGGGGGCTGGCATGGCTTGGATTGTGCCCGCCCGCTGACGCTAATTTTTGGCTGACTCAGAGACTTGTCGCACCTGCTCAAACAACTCAAACACCGTCATTCCAAGACCTATGGCAATCACTTCCATTGCATTCAGCGTCGGATTGGCCTGCCCGTTTTCGATGCGGCTGAGGTAGAACTGATAAAAGCCGCACTTTTCGCTGAACGCCACTTGTGTTAACCCCTGCTCCTTCCGTAAGGCACGCACGCATTGACCGAAGGACTGGTTGAGTGGAAGTGGCACTCAACAAATATCCTTGCTTATGCCTAATTCACACAAACACTAATTAATATAAAGTAATTATTTTAATTTGAAATGGATTTAAATATGAAACGTTTAGCACTTTCCTTGACTATGGCGATGGTAGCAATCTCAGTGCAAGCGCAGACTTACGCTGAAATTGGCTATGTATCAATGAGCTATGAAAAGCAAGGCAGCGTCCTCGGTTACAACGCCTCAGTGGATGCGTCACCAACTGCTGTTCGAGGGATTTTTGGGTACGAAGTCAATCCCAATCTCAGCGTTGAAGGACTGTTTACATCAGGCCTAGGTAATGCCAATGCCAGCATAGTCGTTGGTAGTACTGCCGTGCCTGGTGCAACACTGAAGGTCGACGCCATATATGGCTTGTACGTAAAGCCCAAAACCATGCTGACTCCAAACTTGGAAGGTTTTTTCCGAATCGGCTACGCGAATGCCAGCGCTTCATCCACATACCAAGGAAAAAGTAGTAGTAGCAGTGGCTCCACGCCCTCCGCAGGGTTGGGTTTGAGCTACACCTTTGACAACAAGATGTCTGCGAACCTTGATTACATGATTTATCACGACAAGGATTCTGTTGGTGCAAAGCTCTCAGGCTTCGCGATTGGACTTGGCTACAAGTTTTAAGTCTTTTCATCCCAGCGCTTGAGAAACAAACAACCGTGCGAAAATCACGGTTGTTTTTACTTGGAACGGGCCCGTCCGGCCCTCAAGCGTATGTCACACATTTACACGCTCAGCGATTTCGATTTCGAACTGCCTGAGTCCCTGATTGCCCAGCACCCCGCCTCTGAACGCAGCGCCTCGCGCCTGCTCGATGGCCGCCATGCTGAGTTTGCCAATCGCACCTTCAAAGACCTGCCCTCATTGCTGAAAGCTGGCGACTTGCTAGTGTTCAACGACACCCAAGTGGTGAAAGCCCGTTTGTTTGGCGAGAAGCCCACAGGTGGCAAGCTGGAGCTGTTGGTCGAGCGCGTGCTGACCAACCACGAAGTGGTGGCCCACATGAAGGTGAGCAAAAAACCGCCTGTGGGGACCGAGCTGCTGATGAACGGTGGGCCTGAACAAGGTGGCTTCACGGCCACGCTCTTGGGCCGCTGGCCCAACGAAGACGGTCAACTGTTTCGCTTCAAGTTCAGCGACGAGCCGCACACCCTCATGCAAGCGCACGGCCACATGCCGCTGCCGCCCTACATTGAGCGCCACCAAAACACCGCTGACGCGCAACACGAAACCGCAAAAGACAAAGCCGAGGACGAGCGCCGTTACCAAACCGTGTTTGCCAAAC
>CANFZT010000115.1 GCA_947451565.1 Comamonadaceae bacterium
AATGGCGTCGGTTGCTGGTGGCGTAAATCAGCACATTGGGCGTGGCCGCTGCAATCGAGCCATCTAAGATGGATTTGAGCGCTTTGTAGCCAGGCTCACCATCTTCAAAGCTCAAGTCATCACAAAAAATCATGAACTTCTCGGGGCGCTCTGACACCAACTCAATGATGTCGGGCAAATCAGTCAAGTCGTCTTTGTCGACTTCTATCAAACGCAAACCTTGTGGGCCGTACTCATTCAAGCAGGCTTTGATAAGCGACGACTTACCCGTGCCACGCGCGCCAGTAAGCAATACGTTGTTGGCGGGCAAGCCCTTCACAAACTGCTCGGTATTGCGCTGAATTTTTTCTTTTTGGCCGTCGATCTCTTGCAAGTCAGCCAAGCCCAGCTTGGCCACATGGCGCACAGGCTCTAAGCCGCCACGACCGGTGTTGCGCTTGCGGTAACGAAAGGCCACACTGGCCGACCAATCTGGCTCGACCATAGGTTGCGGCAGCACTTGCTCGATGCGCGCCATCAAAGCCTCAGCGCGTTGCACCAAGCGTTCAAGGGGGTGAAGTGCGTCAGTCATCAGCTGCGGTAGTCGGCGTTTATGCTGACATAGTCGTGGCTCAGATCACAGGTCCACACGGTGTCGCTGGCTGTGCCACGGCCCAAGACCACGCGCACAGTAATTTCGGACTGTTTCATCACGCGTTGACCCTCTTCTTCGCGGTACTCAGGATGTCGGCCACCTTGAATAGCCACATGCACATCGTCCAAATACAAATCAATGCCAGTTTGGTCGAGGTCAGTGATGCCTGCATAACCCACCGCCGCCAAGATGCGGCCCAAGTTGGGGTCGCTGGCGAAGAAGGCCGTTTTCACCAAAGGCGAATGTGCAATGGCATAAGCCACTTGGCGACACTCCGCGCTGGTGTGACCGCCTTCCACACGGATGGTGATGAACTTGGTCGCCCCCTCACCATCCCGCACGATGGCTTGTGCGAGTTGACGCGCCACTTGCAACATGGCTTGCAACAAGACTTGACCTTCTGCACTTTGCAAACTGGTGATGGGCGCATGTGGCGCTTTGTTGGTCGCAATGACCACGAATGAATCGTTGGTCGAGGTGTCGCCATCTACGGTGATGCGGTTGAATGAGCCTTCAGCCAAGGTCAAAGACAATTCTTTCATCAACACAGGTGCCACACACGCATCGGTGGCGACGTAGCCCAACATGGTGGCCATGTTGGGGCGAATCATGCCAGCGCCTTTGCTGATGCCAGTCACACTGACAGCTGAGCCGCCGATTTGCACTTGCACACTCGCGGCTTTGGGCACCGTATCGGTCGTCATGATGCCTTCAGCAGCATCGGCCCATTGCTGGGCGCTACCTGCATGGCCTGCCGCAGCGATAGCAGCGGGCATGCCTGCGATGATGCGCTCGTGTGGCAGCGGCTCCATGATGACGCCGGTAGAGAATGGCAACACTTGGTTCGGCGAGATTTGCAAGGCTTCGGCCAAGGCCACGCAGGTTTCGCGCGCGCGCTTCAAGCCTTCTTCTCCTGTGCCCGCGTTGGCATTACCCGTGTTGACCACCATGGCACGAATGCCTTGGCCTGAATCCAAATGCTCGCGGCACACTTGCACAGGCGCTGCGCAAAAACGGTTTTGCGTGAACACGCCACTGACCGATGCGCCTTCGTCAATTAAGACAACGGTCAAATCTTTGCGATCAGCTTTACGAATACCCGCTTGGGTAACACCGATGCGCACGCCTGCAATAGCGTGCAAATCAGCAGGATTGGGAGGGGTGAGATGAACTGACATGTGTTTAAGCCAACTTACCGTGGCAGAACTTGAATTTTTTACCGCTACCGCATGGACAGGGTTCGTTGCGACCGACAGGTGGCATTTGCGCGGCAAAGGTTGCTTCATCGGCCGTTGTGACGGCTTGGCCAGACTCATCAGGCGCGGTGTAGGTCACGTTGTGCAAATTCTCTGCGCGGTCTTCTAACTCATTCGCGGCTTGTTCAATTTGCTCGTTGGACTCAATCTTGACCGTCATCAACACGCGGGTAACTTCGTTCTTCACCAAGTCGAGCAACTGACCAAACAACTCGAACGCTTCACGCTTGTACTCTTGCTTAGGCTGCTTTTGAGCGTAACCGCGCAAGTGGATGCCTTGACGCAAATAGTCCAACGCGGCCAAATGTTCACGCCAATGGCTATCGATGTTTTGCAGCAAAACCACGCGCATAAACGGGGTGAACTGTTCAATACCCACGCGGTCAAGCTTGGCTTGGAATGCCGCATGCGCCGCTTCAACAACCTGCTCAAGAATTTCTTCGTCAGTGATAGCCGACGCTTGTTGCACGGTCTCTTGCAATGGCAACTCAATGAGCCACTCTTGCAGCAACGCACGTTGCAAACCAGCAATGTCCCATTGCTCTTCGACCGACTCTTGGGGCACGTACTGGCGCACCAAGTCGGTAAAGCTACCCTCACGCAAGTTGGCAATTTGAGCGGTCAAATCGACGGCGTCCAAGATGTCGTTGCGTTGTTGGTAAATCACACGGCGTTGGTCGTTGGACACATCGTCGTACTCCAACAGCTGTTTACGAATGTCAAAGTTACGCGCCTCGACTTTGCGCTGTGCGCTTTCGATGCTGCGTGTGACGATGCCAGCTTCAATGGCTTCGCCCTCTGGCATTTTCAAACGATCCATGATGGCTTTGACACGCTCGCCCGCGAAAATGCGCATGAGCGAGTCATCTAAACTCAAGTAAAAACGTGAAGAGCCTGGGTCACCTTGTCGGCCAGAACGACCACGCAGTTGGTTGTCGATGCGTCGAGACTCGTGGCGCTCAGTCGCGATGATGCGCAGGCCACCCAGGGCCTTCACATCGTCGTGGTCCTTGGTCCACTGCACGCGCAAGGCGTCAATTTGTTTTTGTTTTTGCTCTGCGTCGAGTGACTCATCGGCCTCGACTTCAGAAATCGCTTTTTCAACGTTACCACCCAACACAATGTCAGTGCCGCGACCGGCCATGTTGGTGGCGATGGTGATCATCTTGGCCCGACCTGCTTGCGCAATGATGGTCGCTTCGCTGGCGTGCTGTTTGGCGTTGAGCACCTGGTGGGGCAACTTGGCCTTCTCCAACATGTCGGCAATCAGCTCTGAGTTTTCAATCGAGGTGGTGCCCACCAACACGGGTTGACCGCGCTCGTAGCATTCGCGAATGTCATCAATCGCGGCTTTGTATTTTTCAGCTGTGGTTTTGTAAACACGGTCCAACTGGTCATCACGCTTGCTGATGCGGTTAGGTGGAATCACCACCGTTTCTAAACCATAAATTTCTTGAAACTCGTAGGCTTCCGTGTCGGCCGTACCCGTCATACCGCCAAGCTTGTTGTACAAGCGGAAATAGTTTTGGAACGTGATGGATGCGAGTGTTTGATTCTCGGCTTGAATTTCAACACCCTCTTTGGCTTCCACCGCTTGGTGCAAGCCATCGCTCCAACGGCGACCAGACATCAAACGTCCGGTGAACTCATCCACGATGGTGATCTCACCGTTTTGGACCACATAGTGTTGGTCGCGGTGGTACAGGTGGTTCGCACGCAAAGCGGCGTACAAGTGGTGCATCAAGCTGATGTTGGCGGGGTCGTATAACGATGCCCCTTCTGGCAGCAAGCCATTGGCGGTCAAGATGCGCTCGGCGTTTTCGTGACCTTGTTCGGTCATGAACACTTGGTGTGATTTTTCATCCACGGTGAAATCGCCGGGTGTGACAACGCCAAGCCCCGTGTGCGGATCTTCTTCACCGACTTGAAGTGTGAGCAATGGCACGATGCGATTGATGGCCACGTACTGGGCTGTGTGATCTTCGGCTTGTCCACTGATGATAAGCGGCGTACGTGCCTCGTCAATCAAGATGGAGTCGACCTCGTCCACGATGGCGTAGTTGAGTTTGCGTTGCACGCGGTCTGCGGCTTCGTAGACCATGTTGTCGCGCAGGTAGTCAAAGCCGTATTCGTTGTTCGTACCATAGGTGATGTCGGCACGGTAGGCGGCTTGCTTTTCTTCGCGCGCCATCTGTGGCAAGTTGATGCCCACAGACAAGCCCAGCCAGTTGTACAAGCGTGACATCCACTGAGCGTCTCGGCTGGCCAAGTAATCGTTCACCGTCACCACATGCACACCGTTTCCAGTGAGCGCATTCAGATAAACAGGCAAAGTAGCAGTGAGGGTTTTACCTTCACCGGTACGCATTTCAGAAATCTTGCCTTGGTGCAAGGCGATGCCACCCAACATCTGAACATCGAAGTGGCGCATTTTCATGACACGTTTGGAAGCCTCACGCACCACTGCATAGGCTTCAGGCAACAAGTCGTCTAAAGCTTCTCCGTTGGCAACGCGTGACTTGAATTCGTCCGTTTTTGCGCGCAATGCATCATCGCTAAGCTTCTCCAGCGAAGACTCCAGTTCATTGATCTGCGCGACAGTTTTGCGATATTGTTTAAGTAGTCGCTCATTGCGGCTACCAAAAATGTGAGTCAAAAAATTGAGAGCCATGCGAGCACTGCGAGTCTCTTGTCTTCTGTAAAAACAAGGATCGCAAAATCCTTTGTGAAAGGCTTAATAGAAGCTCAGGATTTTAACCGTCAGCGAGACCATAATTGCACAATGGCCAGCCGTTCAACGCCTCATCCCGACACACTTGCCGCATACCGTGCGCTGGGATACAACACACCGCCCAAATCAAAGGTCAGTGTGCGCGGTAAATCGCAGACATTGGCGCAAGTGGTCGGTTCTGCAACTTCTTTGGCCCATCTCTGCGCGATGGCTCAGGACACTCAAAACAGACTCAAAGCGATCGCTCCGTTGCTCCCCGCTTCGCTGCGCCCACTGGTTCAATCTGGCGGGGTAGAAGATGATGCTTGGTGTTTGTTAGTGCCCAACAGCGCTGTGGCAGCCAAGTTGCGTCAAACGCTACCAGCCTTGTGTGCCCACTTGCGCAGCAAAGGCTGGAAGGTCAACACCATTCGCGTCAAAGTTAAATCGCACAACTAAAAGAAAAACCCGCTACGCCAAAGGCGTAACGGGTTTCATTTTGGTGCCGCTTGTCGGAATCGAACTGACGACCTACCGCTTACAAGGCGGGTGCTCTACCAACTGAGCTAAAGCGGCGCAGGCGGTATTGTAACCTGATTTTTCGTGTTATTTCACACGCGTAAGTGTTGGACGACCAGAAGGTGATGTTGGCGTGGGCGGTTCATCACCCGAAGCGCCGTCGTGCGGTGTTTCCACCGCACTCAATACAGGACGAGCAGGCGTTGCCTTTTTAAATACTGGCGCCGCCGCAGATGCAACACCCATTGGAAACGACATGCCTTGCCCATTTTCACGCGCATAAATCGCCATCACGCGATTGATGGGAATGATGATTTCACGCGGCACACCGCCGAAGCGAGCTTTGAATTCAATGAACTCATTGCCCAGTGTCATGCCTGCCGTGGCGTCATAGCCCACGTTCAACACAATCTCACCGTTCTTGACGTACTCCATGGGCACTTGCACTGTCTCGTCAACCAAGACCGCCACATAAGGCGTGAACCCACTGTCCGTGCACCACTCGTGCAAAGCACGCAGCAGATACGGACGGGTTGAAGATGCGTCTGGAGCGTTCAACATACGAATTATTTGCGCATGACCTTTTCAGAAGGCGTCAATGCCTCGATGTAGGCTGGGCGCGAGAAGATGCGCTCGGCGTACTTGAGCAAAGGTGCAGCGTTCTTGGACAAGTCGATGCCATAGTGATCCAAACGCCACAACAACGGGGCAATCGCCACGTCGAGCATGGAGAAGTTCTCGCCCAGCATGTACTTGTTCTTCAAGAACACGGGAGCCAATTGTGTCAAACGGTCACGGATGTGCGCGCGTGCTTTTTCCAAAGCTTTGTCGTTGGCTTTGGCAGCGCGGGACTCCAACGTTGACACGTGTGTGAACAATTCTTTTTCGAAGTTCAACAAGAACAAACGCACGCGTGCGCGCTCAACGGGGTCGCCGGGCATCAACTGTGGATGTGGGAAACGCTCGTCGATGTACTCGTTGATGATGTTGGATTCATACAAGATGAGATCGCGCTCGACCAAGATTGGCACTTGACCGTACGGGTTCATCACATTGATGTCTTCGGGCTTGTTGTAAAGGTCAACATCGCGAATTTCAAAGTCCATGCCTTTTTCGAACAAGACAAAACGGCAACGATGTGAGTAGGGACACGTAGTTCCCGAGTAAAGCACCATCATGATGGGCGGCTCCTAAAAATCAAAAAGAGTGGCAGGCTAGCCTGTCACTCCGTGAGGTGACAACAGGCGTCAAGCCTGTTGCCGAATTTGCGCAATTACTTGATGTCTTTCCAGAAGGAAGCATTCAAACGCCATGCAATGAACATAAAACCAACCAAGAACAACAACACCCAAACGCCAATGCGCACGCGTGTGTTTTGAGCAGGTTCGGCCATCCATTGCAGGTAACCGACGAGGTCACCCATGGCTTGGTCGTACTCCAAGGCCGTCATCTTGCCAGGTGTCACTTGTTCCCAACCTTTGAAGGCTTGGATTTCATGACCATGCTCTTCATGCGTGTCATAGATTGGGCGACGCACACCTTGCAATTCCCACAGCACATGAGGCATGCCGACGTTAGGGAACACCAAGTTGTTCCAACCCGTAGCTTTGGTTTCGTCACGGTAAAAGGTACGCATGTAGGTATAGAGGTAATCTGCACCCGTACCGCCATGGCCCGCGCGTGAGCGTGCGATCACAGTCAAATCAGGTGGTGTTGCACCAAACCACTCTTTGGCCTGCTTAGGGTCAATATTGGCTTTCATGGTGTCACCAACTTTTTCAGTCGTGAACAACAAGTTGTCTTTGATCTGCTGCTCTGTCAAACCGATGTCTTTCAATCGGTTGTAGCGCATGAATGCGGCTGAGTGACAGTTCAAGCAGTGGTTCACAAAAATCTTGGCGCCGTTTTGCAAGGCACCTAGGTCATTGGTTTTATTCGGCGCTTTGTCCCATGCAATGGTGTCACCGCCAGACGCTTGCGCGCCAGCAACCACACCAAGGGCCAATGCCAAGCTGAGAATGATTTTTTTCATGGTCATGTACTCCGTGAATCTCAGTGAGGCGTGAAAGTAACGCGGTCAGGCACTGGCTTGGTCGCACCCATGCGGCTCCAAATCGGCATCAGCAAG
>CANFZT010000116.1 GCA_947451565.1 Comamonadaceae bacterium
CCGCCAAGTAAAGGATGAACATGACGGACGCTAAGAAATCCCTCAAACGCACCTTGATTGGCAAGGTGGTTAGCGACAAGCGCGCTAAGACAGTGACAGTGCTCGTGGAGCGTCGTGTGAAGCACGCCCTCTACGGCAAAATCGTGGCGAAGTCCTCGAAGTATCACGCGCATGACGAAACAGGTGCATACCACCTGGGCGACATGATCGAGATCACTGAAAGCAAGCCAATTTCGAAAACCAAAAACTGGGTGGTAACCCGTTTGGTCGAGAAAGCTGCTGCGGTTTAAATACCAAAGGGCTTCGGCTCTGCAAGGCTAAAGAAAACGACCCACAATGTGGGTCGTTTTTGTTTTTACACGTCAATTATTTGGAGACACCATGATCAAAGTTGGAGATACCTTGCCACACACCACCCTGATGGAGTACTCAGAGGTCGAAGGGGAAGGTTGCAGCATTGGCCCGAACGCTGTAGACGTGGCCAAAGCCACCGCAGGCAAAACTATCGCCTTGTTTGCCTTGCCGGGTGCATTCACCCCCACATGCTCTGCCAAACACGTCCCGGGTTACGTTGAGAAGTTTGAACAGTTCAAAGCCGCAGGCGTGGATGAGATTTGGTGCGTGAGTGTGAATGATGCGTTTGTGATGGGCGCTTGGGCGCGTGACCAGCACACAGATGGCAAAGTGCGCATGTTGGCCGATGGCAGTGCAGATTTCGCGCAAGCCACTGGCTTGACGTTGGATCTCACCGCGCGTGGCATGGGCCTGCGTAGCAACCGCTACTCGATGCTCGTGAAAGATGGCAAGGTTGTGAGCCTCAACGTCGAAGGTCCAGGTAAATTTGAAATCAGCGATGCAGAAACTTTGCTTGCCCAAGCCAAAGCTTAATTTGCAGTTGCAAAAAAAGCCGCGCTGATGAGCGCGGTTTTTTATGTTTAAAAATTAACTCAAATTCACCAAGCGATAGACCAGATAGGCGCAGCCAATCAAAATACTGAGCGCGAAAAGTCGTGAGGTCAGTGTGTCGCGAGAATCTTGCGTGTCCGACGGCAGCATTTTGTCGCCCGTCAGCATGGGGGTAATCAAGTCATCCTGTTTGATGCGCTTGTAATAAAGCACCGTTCCCACATGCAGCGCGACCAAAGCGATGAGCAAAACTTTGCCTATCTCGCTGTGATACTCCGTCGCGATGGCGACCCAATCCGACGGCACCAATGATGTCCAAGGGCCCGCATTAGAAATCTCATCATCACTCGTCAAGCCACTCAGCACTTGAAAGAGCAAAACGACGAGCATGGCGAGCACAGACAACGCACCTAAGGGGTTATGGCCAACCGTGTTCAGCGTTCGCTTTTTGCGCATGGACTGCACGTACGACAACAACATCGATGGTGTCGGCACAAATTGCACGAACCTTGACCAGTGACCGCCAACCCAGCCCCAAACTAAACGGAATAAAACCAAAGTCAATACGCCGTAGCCAAGCAAAAAGTGGAGTTGCATGGCATTGCCGCCCACTTCACCTGTGATCACCAACCCTGCAACAGAGAGCGCTAACAAAATGTGAAAAATGCGTGTGGGTAGGTCCCAAATGCGAATGCGTTGCAAAGATGAGCGATAGGGCATGTGTGAACCAAAAAAAGAGCCAAAAGACAATGTGACGGAAAGTCCGTAAACTTCGATCATCAAAAAAGCATATTTTCAATCTTAAAGGAGCCACAAGCTATGAAAAAAACCATCCTGACCTTGATCGCCATCAGCGCGACGTTCATCAGCTTTTCTGCATCGGCGCAGTTTGCTAAACCAGAAGATGCCATCAAATATCGCAAAGCGGCGCTCACGGTCACTGCGGCACATTTTGGGCGTATGGGCGCGATGGCGCAGGGCAAGGTGGCGTTCGATGCCAAGTCTGCGGCGGAAAATGCAGAGATCGTTGTCAATATGTCTAAATTACCATGGGCTGCTTTTGGTGAAGGTACAGACGTTGGTGAAACGAAGGCCAAGCCAGAAATTTGGAAACAAAACGCCAAATTCAAAGAGGCTGCAGAGAAGTTTCAAGCCGAATCCGTTAAGTTAGCAGCTGCGGCTAAGACGGGCAAGGAAGATGCATTTAAAGCCGCTTTCTCAGCGACAGCTGGTGCTTGTAAGTCATGCCATGACGACTTCAGAGCCAAGTAAACGGCCTAGCCCTTGAATTCTCAAGATCAAGGGCACGCTTAGCGGGGTACGAATCATTGAATCGTGCCCCGTTTCCATTTGTTAATCGCGTGCCTGTCTGGCAGGTGACAGTAACCCAATGGCAGGGTCTCGCCGTCACCGATGAACACGTAGGAACTTAGATAATGCAGGCCATGACACAGCATGCGACGCGTTTGATCTCTTGGCTTGCCTTCGCGGCAGCGCTGGGCGGTTGCACGCCTGCGCTCAATTGGCGGCAAGTCAATGTCGACACCACAGGTGTGACAGTGCTTCTACCGTGCAAGCCTGACCATGCCACACGAACCGTCGCCCTGCGTGTCGCAAGCCAAGACATGGGTACAAATCTGTCTTTGCATGGATGCGAAGCCAGCAACATGCAGTTCACTGTCGGCGTCATGGTCGTGCCGTCGGGCTTGGCCATGGATGAGGCAATGGCTGCATGGCGATTGGCCAGTTTGGCCGCACTCGATGCAGAACCCAACCAGGCTTTGCCTGTGGCTTGGCCGCTCAAAGATGCAAAGCTGCAAACCTTACCTGTACGCGCACACGTTGTGACGCCTACGGACCAAGCGCAGTGGGCATGGTTTGCCGACGGAAACAAGATTTATCAAGCGGCTGTGTATGGCAAAGCCACAGAAAAGAACTTGCCAGACGCCGCAGAAACTTATTTTTCAGGAATCAAGTTGCCATGAGTCATGATGTGTTGCCTCCCCGAAGGGCTGTGTGGGTGTTCGTGGCGTTTGCCTCGGCTTATTTTTTGTCAACCTTGCTGCGTGCCATCACGGCGACGCTCTCACCTACCTTGAGTCTAGAGTTCAGTCTACAAGCGCGTGATCTTGGGCTTTTAGCGGGCGGATACTTCTTGGGCTTTTCTCTGACGCAACTGCCCATGGGTCACTGGCTTGACCAGCACGGCCCAAAGAAAGTGGTGCTCAGCTTTTTAGGTGTCGCAGTTTTGGGATGTTTGGCCTTCGCATGGGCAACTGACTTTGTTGGGCTATTGTTGGCGCGTGTGTTAATGGGGGTTGGAGTCAGCGCTTGTTTGATGGCACCGTTGACTGGGTATCGCCGCTGGTTAGTCTTGGAAAAACAACAACGTGCCAATGCTTGGATGCTCATGACGGGCGCTCTCGGCATGCTGTCCTCCACATTGCCTGTGCAATGGTTGTTACCGGTGATCGGTTGGCGTTGGATATTCGTCGGATTGGCACTGTTGATCGTGCTTTCTATGGCGTTGATGGCATGGCAAGTTCCGCCATGGCGGGTTGCAACGCCCGCTAATGAATCATCCGCAACGCCCAAACCTGCGGGCATCTTGGCGAGTTACAAGCAAGTCTGGATCCATCCCTACTTTCGCAGTCTGACGCCCATGGGCTTCTTCAATTACGGTGGCTTGATCGCCATGCAAACGTTATGGGCCGGGCCTTGGATGATCAAGGTCGCGGGTTATTCATCGCTGGAAGCCGCCACCGGTTTGTTTTGGATCAACGTGTGCATGCTGGTTACTTTTTGGCTTTGGGGCTTGGTCACGCCTGCACTCTATGCACGGGGGCTCAATGCCAACAAGTTAATGACGTATGGCGTCCCATTGAATTTTTGTGTGCAGATTTATATCGTGTTGGCGGGCGCCGATGCAGGCGCTTTGCATTGGACGCTGTTTTGTATCACCAGCTCATTCGTCTCCTTGGCGCAGCCTGCCGTCGGCATGGCTTTCCCAGCCGCATTAGCGGGGCGTGCTTTGTCGGCCTATAACTTGGTGCTGTTCATGGGCGTGTTTGTCGTCCAGTGGGGCATGGGCTTGATGATTGACAGTTTCAAAGCCTACGGTTGGCAAGAGCCGCAGGCATTTCAATCGGCAATGGCTGTATTTTTAGGGTGCTGCTTGGCGTCTTATGGATATTTTTTGAAACACAAATCAGACAGCTGATAATCCGTTAACGCTTCTCCCATTTATGAACAACCGTATTCTTATCATTGCCCATGCGCCATTGGCCAGTGCCTTGCGTGACTGTGCCATGCATGTGTACGCCGAGTGTTCGGCCGATGTCATCGCGCTAGACGTCTTGCCCAACGTGCAACCGGAAGACACATTGGCTCAAGCCTTGGACGCCGCAGGCGCTTCGTTGGACAGCGGCTTATTGGTGCTCACCGATATTTTCGGTGCCACGCCAGCCAATGTTGCCCAGAAGTTGGTGGCTGGTAGTAACGCAAAACTGATTGCAGGCGTGAACTTGCCTATGCTCTTTAGAAGCGTGTGCTATCGCCACGAGCCACTGGATGCCCTGGTAGCGCGCGCCTTGACCGGCGGAACGCAAGGCGTGATGCAAGTTGCGATCACTGCCCCTCAAAATCAAAACCGTCGAATCCATGATCAAAACCACAATCACCATCAGCAATAAATTGGGCTTGCACGCGCGTGCATCGGCCAAACTGACCAAACTCGCCGGTAGTTTTCCTTGTGAGGTGTGGATCAGCAAAGGCGAGCGCCGGGTCAATGCGAAAAGCATCATGGGCGTCATGATGTTGGCCGCTGGCATTGGCAGCGATGTCGAGCTGGAAACCGAGGGTGCTCAAGAGCAAGAAGCCATGGAAGGGCTGTTGGCCTTGATCGCCGATAAGTTTGGCGAAGGCGAGTAAGGTCGTGCTATGACGTTTTCAATTCACGGTCTTGCAGTCGCGCGAGGTATTGCCATTGGGCGTGCCGTGTTGGTGGCCTCCAGTCGCGTGGATGTCGCTCACTATTTCATTGAAGCCACACAAGTCGACGCTGAACTCGCGCGTCTTTCGCATTCGCGTCAGGCGGTGATGGCCGAGTTGCAGCAACTGCATGACAACCTGCCCAAAGAGTCGCCCCCAGAGTTGGCGGCGATCCTTGAGGTGCATCTGATGTTGTTGGACGACACCATGTTGGCGGATGGCGTTGCTCAGTGGGTGAAAGATCGTCTTTACAACGCTGAATGGGCGTTGACTTCGCAACTCGATGTGGTGGCGCGTCAGTTCGATGAGATGGACGATGCGTATTTACGTGAACGCAAAGGTGATCTTGAACAGGTGGTCGAGCGCATGCTGCGCCACATGAAAGGGATACCTCATGTGATGCCCCAGATCGCCGCCAAGCGCAACAGTTCGTCACGCCAACAAGACTTGCAGCTGGACGACGACATGGATGTGCCTTTGGTGCTGGTGGCACACGACCTTTCGCCCGCTGACATGTTGCAATTTAAGCAAAGTGTGTTTGCTGGTTTTGTGACAGATGTGGGTGGCAAAACATCGCACACGGCCATCGTGGCCCGCAGTTTGGATATCCCAGCGGTTGTGGGTGCACGTACCGCCAGCCAATTGGTGCGCCAAGATGACTGGATCATCATTGATGGTGATGCGGGTGTGGTCATCGTCAACCCTTCGCCCATCATCTTGGCAGAGTATGGCTTTAAGCAGCGCCAAGCCGAGTTGGAGCGCGAGCGACTTTCACGTTTGCGACACACGCCAGCGGTGACGCTGGATGGTCAGCGCGTGGACTTGTTGGCCAACATTGAAATGCCTGAGGATTCCCCTGCCGCTTTGGGCGTTGGGGCGGTCGGCGTGGGTTTGTTTCGCAGCGAATTTTTGTTCATGGGGCGCGAAGGTGCGCTGCCTGACGAGGAGGAGCAATTTCAAGCCTATCGCCGCGCCGTGGAGGGTATGAAAGGCTTGCCTGTCACCATTCGTACTGTGGACGTGGGGGCCGATAAGCCCCTAGACCGAGCCATGAAAGAAGATGCGCATTTGAACCCTGCGTTGGGTCTGCGCGCCATTCGTTGGAGCTTGGCGGATCCTGCGATGTTCTTGACACAACTCCGTGCGATCTTGCGTGCGGCAGCCTATGGCCAGGTTCATTTGCTCATTCCCATGCTGGCGCACGCCCGGGAAATCAAAATGACGCTGGCGTTGCTAGCGCAGGCACGTCAACAGTTAGATGGGTTGGGCATGGTCTTTGGCCCCGTCAAAATTGGCGCCATGATTGAAGTGCCCGCTGCTGCCTTGAGCGTTCAAATGTTCTTGCGCTATTTCGACTTTTTATCGATTGGCACCAATGACTTGATTCAATACACGTTGGCGATTGACCGCGCGGACGAATCGGTTGCGCACTTGTATGACCCCTTGCACCCTGCCGTGCTGCGCTTGGTGTCGGATGTGATTGCTGAATGCCGAAGGCAAGGCAAGGGTGTGAGCGTCTGCGGCGAGATGGCGGGAGACCCCACGCTCACGCGTCTGCTGCTGGGTTTGGGTTTGCGTAGTTTTTCGATGCACCCCACGCAAATCTTGGCGGTGAAGCAAGAGGTGATTCGTGCAGATGCCTCACGCCTAGAGGCGTGGGCGCAAGATGTGTTGGCTAGCGATGAGCCAGCCGAGTTGATGGGACTTTAAGCTTTCGCAGCTTCAGAGGCTGCGTGGGCTTGTTGGTCGGCGTGATAGCTTGAGCGCACCATCGCGCCGATGGCCGCATGGCTGAACCCCATCTCGTAGGCCTTCTCTTCAAACATCTTAAAAGTGTCTGGGTGCACATAGCGGCGCACTGGGATGTGGCTGGTGCTTGGGGCCAAGTATTGGCCAATGGTGAGCATGTCGATGTTGTGGTCGCGCATGTCTTGCATCACTTGCAAAATTTCTTCGTCGGTTTCACCCAAGCCGACCATCAAGCCGCTCTTGGTAGGTACGTTGGGGAACAAGGCTTTGAACTTCTTGAGTAAGTTCAAGCTGAAGGCGTAGTCGCTACCGGGTCGCGCTTCTTTGTACAGGCGTGGCACGGTTTCCATGTTGTGGTTCATCACATCTGGTGGTGCGGCTTTGAGAATTTCCAAAGCGCGGTCATCGCGGCCGCGGAAGTCGGGCACCAAGATTTCGATTTGTGTTTCGGGTGACAGCTCGCGCGTGCGGCGAATGCAATCCACAAAGTGTTGGCTACCGCCGTCGCGCAAATCGTCACGGTCCACGCTGGTGATGACCACGTATTTCAGCTTCAAGTCGGCAATGGTCTTGGCCAAGTTTTCTGGCTCATTCACATCGAG
>CANFZT010000117.1 GCA_947451565.1 Comamonadaceae bacterium
CAATGCTGCATAGCAGCGAGGCCCATGTTGTCAGAGAAGGGGCGGGCTGGGCGGTGTGTTGCAGCGACATTCGGATGCGCAGCAGACGAGGAGCAAAACACACTGCCCAGTCCGCCCCTTCTCTGACAACTGCGACGGCAAACGGACAACCAGCACAAGCAGCTACCATCCCTGCACACAACAACAAAGAGTTGAGACATCTGCATGAGCGACACCCAGTTTGACTACATCATCGTTGGCGCAGGCACAGCCGGCTGCTTGCTCGCCAACCGCCTGAGCGCTAACGCCAGCAAACGTGTGTTGCTCATTGAAGCAGGCCGCAAAGACGATTACCACTGGATTCATATCCCTGTCGGTTACTTGCACTGCATTGGTAACCCCCGCACCGACTGGCTCTACAACACCGCCCCTGATGCAGGCCTGAACGGCCGCAGCTTGCGCTACCCACGCGGCAAAGTGTTGGGCGGTTGCTCCAGCATCAACGGCATGATTTACATGCGCGGCCAAGCGCGTGACTACGACCAGTGGGCAGACATCACCGGCGACGCCCGCTGGCGTTGGGACAACGCCCTGCCTTATTTCAAACTCCACGAAGACCATCACGCAGGTGCCAATGCATCGCACGGCGCAAAAGGCCATAAGAGCGATGTGCTGCTGGCCGACACCACGGTGTATGGCGAAACCTTGCGCCACCACATTGCAGGTGGCGAATGGCGTGTCGAGAAGCAACGCTTGCGCTGGGATGTGCTCGATGCCTTCGCACAAGCTGCTGTGCAAGCCGGCATTCCCGCCACCGACGACTTCAACCGTGGCAGCAACGAAGGCGTGGGCTATTTTGAAGTCAACCAAAAAAGCGGTTGGCGTTGGAACACCGCCAAGGCCTTCATTCGCCCCACCTGCTATGCGCGTCCCAACTTTGAACTGTGGTCCTCCGCGCAAGTGGCCAAGCTGCTCATGCACACCGAGGCCAACGGCTCGCAACGCTGTACCGGCGTTGAGGTGTGGACAGGCCACGGCTATGTCACGGTGACCGCCAAACAATCGGTGGTGTTGAGTGCAGGCGCCATTGGTACGCCGCAAATTTTGCAGCTCTCAGGTCTTGGTCCAGCGGACTTGCTGAAGCAACACGGCATTCAACCGGTCATCGATCTGCCTGGCGTGGGTGCCAACCTGCAAGACCATTTGCAAATCCGCTCAGTCTTCAAAGTGCAAGGCGTAGAGACACTCAACACCTTGGCCAACAGTTGGTGGGGCAAAGCCAAGATTGGTTTGGAATACGCCTTCAAGCGCAGCGGCCCCATGAGCATGGCACCGTCACAGCTCGGCGCCTTCACCCGCAGCAGCCCTGACCAGCCTTACCCCAACATCGAATACCACGTACAGCCCCTCAGCCTCGATGCGTTTGGCGAGCCCCTGCACAACTTCCCCGCCTTCACGGCCAGCGTGTGCAACCTCAACCCCACCAGCCGAGGCACAGTCAACATCACCAGCGCGAACTTCAACGACGCGCCCAAGATTGCCCCCAACTACCTGAGCACCGAAGCCGACCGCCAAGTGGCTGCCGATTCTTTGCGCGTGACGCGCCGCATCGCCGCGCAACCCGCGCTGGCCAAATACAAACCCGTGGAATACAAGCCCGGCGTGCAATACCAAACCGACGAGGACTTGGCCCGCTTGGCCGGCGACATTGCCACCACCATCTTCCATCCGGTGGGCACCGCACGCATGGGCCGCATCGACGACCCCATGGCCGTGGTGGACCCCGAGTTGCGTGTGCGTGACGGACGCGGCGGTGTGGTGCGCGGCTTGCGTGTGGTGGATGCCAGCGTCATGCCCACCATCACCAGCGGCAACACCAACAGCCCGACGCTGATGATGGCCGAGAAGGCCGCGCAATGGCTGGCCCATGAGGCTGTGCAAGCTTGAATTTGACGCGCATTGGGTTAGCCCCCAAGGGAAACTCCTAGGCAAAAATGAGCGCCGTGCCGCGTACAGTTGCATCACTCGAAACAGCGCAAGCGCTGTTCATACGAGGGTCTGAGGAGACAAACACAACAGGCACTTCCCAAGGAAGCGTCACTTAGAGAAGGCACCGGTTACCCCCGGTGCCTTTTGCTTTGTGGGACGCTGGCATTTGCGACCACAATCTCGGCATGGAACTTTTCTTCACCACGTTTGCGTCCGCGTTAGCTGGCTTTGTGGATTCAATCGTAGGTGGTGGTGGCCTGATTTTGCTGCCCGCCCTGTTTGCCGCTTATCCCGCCACAGCACCCGCCACCTTGTTTGGCACCAACAAAAGCGCCTCCGTCTGGGGCACGGCATTTGCCACTTGGCAATACAGCCGTCGCGTCGATGTGCGATGGTCTGGGTTGTTGCCTGCGGCCGCCGTCACCATGTTGGCGGCCTTCGCAGGGGCTTGGCTGGTCACCTTGGTGTCGCCCGAGTTTTTACGCCGCTTGTTACCGCTGGTGTTGTTCGCTGTACTCATCTACACCTTGATGCGAAAAGACATGGGCCGCCGTCATGCGCCTCGCTTCACCGGTCGCGCCGAGTTGCTCGCCACGTCAACCATTGGGTTGACGATTGGTTTTTACGACGGTTTCTTTGGCCCAGGCACGGGTAGCTTCTTTGTGTTTTTATTAGTCCGCTGGCTAGGCTATGACTTTCTCAACGCGTCGGTTGCGGCCAAGTTGTTGAACCTCTCTAGCAACATTGCGGCGCTGGTGTTATTCACCCTGAAAGGCCATGTGTGGTGGCACTTGGCCCTGCCGATGGCCATGGCCAATGTGGCGGGCAGTTTGCTAGGCACGCGCTTGGCCTTGCAGCATGGCGCTGGCTTTGTACGCGGCATGTTCATCGTGGTGGTGAGTGCGCTGATTTGCAAAACCAGCTACGACGCATTTTTGCGCTAACGCGCTCGGGCGTTCGTTAGCGTGCGCCGCTGGCCGCTGGCTTTTGAGCAAGGGCTGCTGCACTGGCCGCTGTTGCCGTTTTGACTGCCGCTGAAGCGGCCCTCGCGGCAGCAGAGGCCGCTTTCTCAGCCGCAGAGGCAGCCACGACCGGCTCTTCCACCGCCAACTCCGCAGCCTTAGGTGGCCAAGGCACGCTGGCCACGGGACGTGGCTTGCCAATCGGACGTGTGGCTTGGCCTTTTTGCACGGCATCAATGTCTTCTTGCGAGGGGTACTGCCCCATGATGACAAAGTCAAACACACGGCGTGCAATCGGTGCGGCATTTTGCGCACCAAAACCTGCGTTTTCTACCACCATGGCCAAGGCCACTTTAGGATCGTCGGCTGGCGCAAAAGCCACGAACAACGCGTGGTCGCGCATGCGCTCATCAAT
Source organism: Comamonadaceae bacterium (assembly GCA_947451565.1). Classification (GTDB taxonomy): domain Bacteria; phylum Pseudomonadota; class Gammaproteobacteria; order Burkholderiales; family Burkholderiaceae_C; genus Limnohabitans. Next base: position 3,346 of record CANFZT010000117.1, read on the forward strand.
GGCCGCTGCGTTGTACTTTTCGTTTTGCTTCACCGTGAACACCTGTGCCGTGCCCGTCTTGCCTGCGCTCACGTACTGTGCCCCAATAAAACTCGTGGCCGATGTGCCTTCAATGTTCACACCCACCATCCCCCGCTTGATGACGTCCAAGTTCTCGGCCAACAAAGGCAGTTGCCCCACCGGTTCTTTAGCCACCGCGGTCGAGACTTTGGTTTCGACATCCACCACTTCGCGCACTAAGTGTGGCTTCATCTTCAACCCGTTGTTGGCTACTGTGCCCATGGCATGGGCAATTTGCAGCATGGTGAAACTGTTGTAGCCCTGTCCAATGCCTAAGGAAATAGTTTCGCCAGAGTACCAACGTTGCTGCTCTGGTTTTTTGTAGGTGTTGCGCTTCCACTCGGTCGATGGCAAGACCCCGCGCGACTCACCCAAAATATCAATGCCTGTGATTTGGCCAAAACCCAAAGGCTTCATTTGGTCATGCATCAGGTCCACGCCCATGTCACGCGCAAGGGTGTAATAGTAGGTATCACACGATTCGACGATGGATTTGTACATATCCACAGAGCCGTGCCCGCCTTCTTTGTCGTCACGGAAACGGTGGTTACCAAACATGAAGAAGCCAGGATCAGAAATCAGGGTCTTCTCTGCCCGTTTGCCCGTTTGCAAAGCGGCCAAGGCCATGAACGGTTTATAGGTCGAACCGGGCGGATACGTGCCACGCAGCGCGCGGTTCAGCAACGGTTTGTCCATCGACTCGTTCAGCGCCTGCCAATTTTCAGAGTCGATGCCGTCTACAAACAAGTTGGGGTCAAAGGTAGGTTTGCTCACAAACGCCAACACCTCGCCCGTCTTAGGGTCCAGCGCCACCAAAGCGCCGCGTCGTTTGCCGTACAAGTCCTCGATCAGCTTTTGCAACTTAATGTCGATGGACAGCACCACACTGTTGCCGGGAATAGCTTGGCTGCTGTTGAGGCGACGCACAGCACGCCCGCCTGCCGAAGTTTCCATCTCTTGAACACCCGTGGTGCCGTGCAGTTGCGTCTCATAGCTTTGCTCAATGCCGAGCTTACCGATGTAGTCAGTACCTCGGTAATTACCAGCATCTTCTGATTCTTCAATCTTGCCTTTTTCCGCTTGGTTGATGCGGCCGATGTAACCAATGACGTGGCTGGCTAGTTGGTTGTATGGGTAGCTACGAAATAAGCGAGCGCGAATTTCTACCCCCGGAAAACGATAGCGTTGTGCCGCAAAGCGTGCTACTTCTTCGTCGGTGAGCCGGTTACGAATGGGCACGGACTCAAAGCTCTTAGATTCGCCCAGCTGCTTTTTAAAGCGGCGTTTGTCACGGGCTTGAATGTCAATCACGCTGGACAACTGCTCAATCACTTCTTCAAGCGGCACCACCACTTTGGATGCCGTAATTTCGAGTGTGTAAGCCGAATAATTGGTGGCCAGCACAATGCCGTTGCGGTCCATGATGACGCCCCGGTTGGGCACGATGGGCACGATGGCCGTGCGGTTGTTCTCCGCTTGTGCATTGAGTTCGTCGTAGCGCACCACCTGTAAATAAAACAGACGAATGGACAACAGGCCAAACAACACCAAAATCGCGCCCGTCACGACCACCATGCGCGACCTGAAACGTCGCAGGTCGGACTCGATGTCGCGAATCACCCTCATAGCGGTCGGTTCGCGTCAGGGTTAGGTGCGCGACGCTGCGGCGCCAACAAAAACACGCTAACCACCGGCCACAACAAGGCCTCGAGCAAAGGTGCCAAAAAGATGGGCCAGCCTGGAAACAAAGCGCCAGACATCAAACGCACCAACAACTCCAAAGCATGCGCCACAGCAAACATGGGCAACACTTGCATGGCCTGCGAAGGCACGGTGAACCATAGCAATCGACGGTGCATCAAGATAGCCATAAAGCCCAATGCGGTGTAGGTCAACGCATGCTGCCCCAGTAAGGCCGATTGGTGAACATCGGTGGCGATCCCAAAAAAGAATGCCACACCAATGCCCACCAAACGCGGTTGGTGCACGCACCAAAACACCAAGACCAAAGCCAAGAAGTCTGGCATCCATGCAGCGTTGCCAACGAAACTGATATTGACCACCATGTTGGCAAACAAGGCCATCAGCAAGGTGAACAAAATGAACATGGGGTTCGCTGGCAACAACACCTGCTGGCCACGGGGCATGATCATCGGCGACCTCCCTTTTGAACAGCGACGGGTACTTGTTTTTCAATTTGTGGACGGGGCGGCAATTGGTCACTCAAGGGGTCCAACACCATCACATGACGTGCGCCCTGCACGCGCCCCATGGGTTCACACAAAATTCGCGCAAAGGCGGTTTCAGCACGGCGCTCAACCTTGGTTACTTTGCCCACCAACACACCAGCAGGATAAATGCCATCCACACCGCTGGTGGACAACATATCGCCCACCTCAATGTCAGCGTTGGTCGCCATAAAACGCAGCTCTAACAATGGTGCGCCGCCTGATTCGCCATAGGCCACACCACGCGCGCCCGTTCGGGTGTTGAGCACAGGAATGGAGTGCTCGCGGTCGGTGACCAAGGTGACTTCGCTGACCAGTGGCAACACATGCGTGACTTGGCCCAGGATGCCATGCTCGTCCATCACAGGCGAGCTGGCTTTGATGCCATGGGTCATGCCTTTGTCGATGATGAGTTTGCGCGTGTAAGGGTCGGCAGCGTCGTACAACACCTCAGCCGCTTGGCCTTTGGTTTCTAGACGCTTGCTCAGTTCCAACAGTTCACGCAGCTGTTTGTTTTCCAGCGCCAGCTGCTCGACTTGACCGGAACGCCGGGCTTGCACCAACAGTTGCTGGCGTACCTCACGCTCGGAAGCTTGCGCCACCTCGCGGGCTTCAAAATACTCTGTCGAGAATTCGGCCAGCGCCTGTGGGCGCATGGCAAGCCACTGCACCGGATACAGCACCACAGACAAAGTGGCACGCAAAGGTTGCGTGACGCCAAACCGGACGTCAGCCACCATCAACAGCACCGACAAGGCGCTGAAGAAAAGTAATTTGGAAACAGCCGAAGGGCCTTGTTTGAAGAAGGCTGGCGTAGAGCTGTCTAAGGTGCCTAGTGGCACTGACTTATTCGCTCGTGAAGATGGAGCCCAAACGCTCCATACGCTCAAGGGCCAAACCGCAACCGCGCACCACACAAGTCAGCGGGTCTTCGGCCACCAACACGGGCAGGCCCGTTTCTTCGGCCAACAAACGGTCCAAGTCACGCAACAACGCGCCACCACCGGTGAGCATCATGCCGCGCTCGGCAATGTCAGCGCCCAGTTCCGGAGGCGTTTGCTCCAAGGCATTTTTCACGGCGGAGACGATGTTGTTCAGTGGGTCTGTCAAAGCTTCCAAAATTTCGTTCGACGAAATGGTGAAAGAACGTGGCACGCCTTCCGACAAGTTGCGACCCTTGACTTCCATTTCCTTCACTTCAGAGCCTGGGAAGGCAGAACCGATTTGTTTCTTGATGGCTTCAGCGGTTGGCTCGCCAATCAACATGCCGTAGTTGCGACGGATGTAGTTGATGATGGCTTCGTCAAACTTGTCGCCGCCCACGCGCACACTGCCTTTGTAGACCATGCCGCCCAATGAGATGACGCCCACTTCGGTGGTACCACCACCGATGTCGACCACCATCGAACCAGACGCTTCCGACACAGGCAAACCTGCGCCGATGGCTGCTGCCATGGGTTCTTCAATGAGGTACACCTCTGAGGCGCCAGCGCCCAAAGCAGATTCGCGAATCGCGCGACGCTCGCCATGGGTGGAGCCGCAAGGCACGCAAATGATGACGCGTGGGCTGGGCTTCAACACCG
>CANFZT010000118.1 GCA_947451565.1 Comamonadaceae bacterium
TCGTAACCGGTTTCTTTGTCTTTGCCGCCTTTGGACTTGAGGGTCTTGACGTCAAACAAGTGCATGTTGCGCATGTGCGCTTTCAAGCGTTCTGGGCTTTGACCGGTATAGCCAATGGTCCAAACCGACTTGTTGATCTCGCGCAAGATGTCTTCGATCATGGGCTCGTCCATGCCTTTGACTTTTTGCAGTTTGTAGTTCTTGACCAGCTCTGGACCAAAGCCCAATTTTTGCGCGAACTGATACATGATCATGTGGTCAGAGCGGCTTTCCCATAAAGGCTCAATCACCTTCTCACGCCATTGCAAAGAGCGGTTCGAGGCTGTGCATGAGCCACTGGTTTCAAACTGCGTGGCTGCGGGCAACAGGTACACCGCACGGTTGGGGTTGAGGTCTTCCGGCTTGCCGGGCATCGCGGCCATCGCGGCGGTGGCAGAGGGATAAGGATCAACCACCACCAACAAGTCCAGCTTGTCCATGGCGCGTTTCATCTCCAAACCACGGGTTTGTGAGTTGGGGGCATGGCCCCAATAGAACACGCCTTTGAGATTGCTGTCTTGGTCGATGAGTTCGTTCTTTTCCAACACACCGTCAATCCAACGCGACACAGTGATGCCAGGCTTGGTCATCATCGCGGGCGAAGCGAAACGGCCCTTGAGCCAATCGAATTCCACACCCCATGCTTTGGCGAAGTGTTTCCATGCACCTTCCACGATGCCGTAGTAACCGGGCAACGAGTCTGGGTTCGGGCCAACGTCAGTCGCGCCTTGCACGTTGTCATGGCCACGGAAGATGTTGGTGCCGCCACCGGACTTGCCGATGTTGCCCAAAGCCAACTGCAAGATGCAAGAGGCGCGCACGATGGCGTTACCGATGGTGTGCTGGGTTTGGCCCATACACCACACGATGGTGCCGGGGTTGTTCTCGTGCAGCATGGTGGCGACTTTGAGCAACTGCTCGGGTGTCACGCCGCAGACCTCTTCCACTTTGTCTGGCGTCCACTTGGCCATGACTTCTTCTTTGACCTTGTCCATGCCGAACACACGGTCGTTGATGTATTTTTTGTCTTCCCAGCCGTTCTTGAAGATGATGTGCAAGAGGCCAAACAAGAAAGCGATGTCTGAGCCTGAGCGAATGCGCACGTACTCGTCAGCCTTGGCTGCGGTGCGAGTAAAACGTGGGTCGACCACGATCATCTTGCAGCCGTTTTCCTTGGCGTGCAGCATGTGCAACATCGACACAGGGTGGGCTTCTGCTGCGTTAGAGCCAATGTACAAAGCGACCTTGCTGTTTTGCATGTCGTTGTACGAGTTGGTCATCGCGCCATAACCCCAGGTGTTGGCCACACCGGCCACGGTGGTGGAGTGGCAAATACGGGCTTGGTGGTCGCAGTTGTTGCTGCCGAAGTAGCTCACAAATTTGCGCAACAAATACGCTTGTTCGTTGTTGTGCTTCGAAGAGCCAATCCAGTACACGCTGTCGGGGCCAGCAGTTTTGCGCAGCTCCAGCAGCTTGGCGCTGATTTCGTCAAGGGCGGTATCCCAGCTAATGCGCTCGTATTTGCCGTTGACCAGCTTCATGGGGTAACGCAAGCGAAACTCGCCGTGGCCGTGTTCACGCAAGGCCGCACCTTTGGCGCAATGCGCACCGAGGTTAATAGGGGAATCAAACACAGGCTCTTGGCGCACCCACACGCCGTTTTCCACCACGGCATCTACAGCACAACCCACCGAGCAGTGGGTACAGATGGTGCGCTTGACTTCAATCTTGCCAGCGCCTTCGCTCGACATCGAGCCAGACGCATTGGCTTTTTTGACCAAGCTCAGTTGTGTGGCCGCCAAGCCCACGCCAATGCCTAGACCCGAGCGGCGCAAAAAACCACGTCGATCAAGGGTTGGCAAAGCTTGTGACAAGCCGCGTTGCAAGCGACCAACGAAAGCAGAGCTACCAGAGGTCTTGGCAGTCGAATCAGTTTTACGAGTTAACAACATGTGCAGCTCCTTCAGACACGGGTGGTCTGGTAATAACGCTTGACGTGTTCGCTCAAGCTGTAACCGCCGCCATTCTCAGGCGCGGGAGGGAGTTTGTTCAATTCAGCGGAGGGGGTGTTGAGGCCAGGCATGGCTGTCACAGCAACGGCAGCAGCACCTGTAGCGGCGGCACCCATAAAAAAACCACGGCGCGACGGTGTCGCTAGGTCTTTGGTTTGATCTTTTTGCATTCTTAGCTCCTCATGATGTCGTGGGTATGCACGACTTTGCATAATGTACCAATGATGTGGGTTTGTCCTGTACGTACTTACGTCAGTAACCCTCAAAATTTTTAGGTTGATGCCACTTTGAATAGACCTGTTGTCACCTAAGCGTCAAAAGCGCCTATCAAAAAAGAAACAAAACATCACCAGCGATCAAGCCAGCATGTCAAAACCCTGAGCTTCAACACTCACAAATGCGCGTGTCAGCTCGGCCAATGCCGCATAAAAGCGCGCGCGGGGCGTGGCTTGCAGCGCATCGCAAAACGCGGGTAGCCAAGTTTGCACATGGGCAGCAAAAAATTGGGCTTGTTGGGTCAGGTTGGACACAGCCACATCGTCGCCCGCGACCAAAAAGCGCATGACCTCGAACACATAAGACACATGGTCTTCGGTTTCAGACATGGTGGTGTCATCGCGGCCCAAGCCCAGCGCCGCCAAATCGCTACGCAATTGAGCCAAGGGCTTTTCGTTCAAGAAACCCGTTAAAAAATGCGAGGCATACACATACACCTCGGGCTTACCTACGCCGCCAAACAAGGCGTGGTGTTCGTTTTGAATGCTCTGATCATCCATCTCGCGAGCCAAGCCCACCAGCTGACGCCAAGGTTCTTCTAAAAAGCCACCGGAGGTAGGCGCATCCGTGGCGGCCACGCGCAACTGGGCCAACAGCTCGGGGCGGGCCGGGGCGTAAAACAGTTCAGAAATCAAACCATAAAGCTCGGCGCGTGCGGTTTCTTCGTCAAGGGCAGAGGACAAGTGAAGGTCGGTCATAGAAATAGTTAGACGATTTTTTGCTCGTCGCCAGCAGAGTAAATGTCAATCACGCGGCAATCGCCACACATTTTCAGACGCTCCAAGGCCGCACCTTGGAACATCGAATGCCCCCCGAGTTTGCCAATCATGGCTTCGATGCCTTTGAGCGTGCCAAAGGGTTTGCCACATCGCACGCAACCGTAAGGCTGGGTTTCGTTGAGCACCCGCACTTCTTTGCGTTGCGGGGTGAGCAACAAGCGCGGCACAAGGTTGAGCGCTTTTTCAGGGCAAGTGCTGACGCACAAACCGCACTGCACGCAGTTTTTTTCAAAGAACCGCAGTTGAGGCGCTTGTTGGTTGTCTTGCAGCGCGTTGGCGGGGCAGGCGCTGACGCAACTCATGCACAAGGTACAGCTGTCTTTATTGACCTCCACCGAACCAAAGGGCGAGCCGTCTTTGGGCAAGGCCAAGGCTTCGGGAGCGGTGGCGGTTTTCAAGACCGGTGCATGTTCGAGCAAGTGGTCCATCACCATACTCAAGGTACTGCGCTTGTCAGCCATCACCGCAAACGTGGCAGCAGGCACCGTGGTGGCCAAACGCTGCTTGCCTGTGGTGAGGCGTTGCAACTCAGCATCGAGTTCTAGGGCTTGCGTGGCGTGAACCAGTTGCACAGGCATCTGTGCAGCTTTGGCATAACCCAAGCCTTCAAGCATGGCCTGCGCTTGGGCCATTTGCGCTTGCAAACCGTCGGCGTATTGCGGGGCTTCTTCGGCGGTGTGGAGCACCAAGACTTGGGCCGCACCATAGGCCAAGGCCGTGAGCCACACATCCAAGCCAAGGCTCGCGGTGTGCCACAACGACACAGGAATCACATGCGCGGGCACACCTTGCGCGACGTTGAGTTGTGCGGCGCGGCCCAACTCGTTCACCAAGGCTTGGCCCGCGTCTTGGCTGTGCAACAAGATGACCGCGTCTTTGCCGCCTGCCTTTTGATAGGTGCTCAGCAAGGTCTTGAGCTTGACGCCCTGCTCGCTGGCACGTGGGTAGGCATAGGTCAGTGCGCCTGTCGGGCACACCGTGGTGCAAGCACCGCAGCCCACGCACAGGTTGGGGTTGACCTTGATTTGTTGGCGCGACTTGTCCGAGCTGACCGCTTCGGCAGAGCAAATGTCCACGCAGGCGTTGCAGCCCACTTGTTCGTTGCGGCTGTGGGCGCACAGCTTTTGTTTGTAGTCAAAAAACTTAGGTTTTTCAAACTCGCCCACCAGCTCGCGCAAGCGCAGCAAGTTGGCGGCGCTTGCACCACGGAAATAACCTTGCGGCAAAGCATGGCGGTTGAAGGCGGTGGCATCACGCAAATCGAGCACAAGGTCGAACTCGGCGGTTTCTTCTTGCGCTTGGCGCTGGAAGTTGATCGCGCCCACGGCGCCACACGCCGTCACGCAATCGCGGTGCGAACTGCATTTGTTCAGGTCAATTTGGTAATCCAAACCAATCGCTTGCTCGGGGCAAGCGGCCACGCAGGCATTGCAGCGGGTGCACAGGTCAAGGTCAATGGGGTTGTTGTTTTGCCAAGTCAGCTTGAACGCACCCAGCCAGCCGTCCACGCGCAGCACTTGACCGCCCAGCACAGGGTAGCGGCGGCTTTGTGCGCCGCCAGCCTCGCCCGCACCTTGGGTGAAGATCGTCACATTCAGGGCGTCGGCCAACAGTGCAGCGGCTTGTTCGGCTTGGTCCATCTGACCCAAGATGAGCAAGCGCCCTGCACTCTTGAATGTGACGGTCGGCACAGGCTCGGGCTCGGGCAAATGGGCAGCGGCTAAGAGCGCGGCGATTTTGGGCGAGGCATTTTTGGCGTCACGGCTCCAGCCGCCGGTCTCGCGGATGTTGACGAACTTGATGACCGAGGTTTTGGCTTGCGCTTCCACGGCCAAGTCGCCAAACAGGCGTTGTTCTTGGGTGCAGGCCACCACCACATCGTCTGTACCTTGCACGGCTTGCACAAATGCGTTCGCCTCGCGGCGGCACAACGCGGTATGCAGCGTGAGTGGCTCAGACAGGCTTTGGCTCAGCGCCTTCGGGTCTAGCGGTTGGGTCTGGTTGCAGTCGCAAATCAGCGTGGTCATGCGTGGTGGGCTCGGGGTTGGAATTGTTTTCGGCAGGGACGGACTGTGCCACGACTTTGGTTTCTTCTACTGCGGGTGTGTCACCCGCGCTTATTTCAGCCGTTGTTTCAGTCGCTGTGTCAGCAGCTGTTTCTGGCTCATCGTCAAACAAGTTCAAGGTCTTGGCGCTGGTCATTTGACGCAGCATGGCCATGGGCAAGGGATCAGGCTGGCTGTAATCGTCGATGTAAATGTCCATGCGGTCCATCACATTGAAGTGGGGGTCGGTGAACAGTTTTTTCATGGCGGCGTTTTTCACGTCGGGGGGCACGCCGCGTGCCATGAAATGTGTGAAGTCAGACTCAGGGGTGAGCTGCTGCGCATCGGCCAGCGTGGGCGCGGGCTGGGCCGCTGGCGCGTGAGGGTGTTTTACTGCGGCCTCGGCTGGGGCTGTCGCATCTACCGCATGCGCCACAGGGGCTGCGCCCACCGCAGCACCAGCGTTTGCTGCGAGCGTCGTTTGGCGCTGTGCAGGTGCAGTTGGCACAGGCTGCTGCGGTTCATCCGCAGGGCGCCCTGCACGCACATCCGCTTTGCGGCGCGACCAGCGGCTTAGAAAACCGCCTGGGCTGTCGTCATGCGCCATGGCCGCCCCCTTGGTTGGGCCCGCCACCTCTTATTTTGTCGGTGCTCACCGACGCAGGGTTGCCAAAACGGTCTTGCAAAGGGCGAAAGCTGTCGGGGCGCTTGCGACGTTTGGCTTCGACCACCATGTGTTCGTCCATGAACTCAGTCATCCAAGCCACCACGTCGGGAGGGGCAGGCACTTGGTCTACGTTTTCTTGGGCATCTAGCCAACGTCCTGCATCGTGGTAACTCAGGCTCACCATGGCGGGCACGGCCATCACTTCGTCACTGAGGCTGGGTTCTTCTTCCACGCGCCACAGCACAAACCAGCACGGCGCTGGCGACGTGGCGTTGAGGTAGTAGCCCTCGGCATCGTCACGAAACAACTCGACGGTGAAGCCGGGGTGCAGCCAAATTTGCTCGTCATCGGTTTGTCGCAAACAGCGCGGCGCGGTGCCAAAGTGCTCGGCGTGCGGCAACACATCATGGCCCGTCACATCGTGCAGCACCCAGCGCCAAGGCTGCCAACGGCTCATGGCGCCCGGCACACGCTCGCGGCGCATGACCACGGCGACTTGAAGGCTGGGACGTTGCGACATCGGGTGAATCAAGTTTCTTTAGAAATCTTGATGCTTGGGAATTTACTGGAAAAGTCCTTGGCCTTGGCCGCAATCTTCACCGCCACTTGGCGGGCCACCGCCTTGTAAATGCCTGCCACTTCGCCGTCGGGGTCGGCCACCACGGTGGGTTTGCCACTGTCGGCTTGCAAGCGAATTTGCATGTTCAGTGGCAGTGCGCCAAGGTAGTCCATGCCGTCTTTGGCCGCCAATTTTTTGCCGCCGTCCGCGCCAAAAATATGCTCGATATGGCCGCAGTTGGTGCAGACGTGCACCGCCATGTTCTCCACCAAACCGAGGATGGGCACGCCCACCTTTTCAAACATCTTGATGCCCTTTTTGGCGTCGAGCAATGCAATGTCTTGCGGCGTGGTGACGATGACGGCGCCCGTCATGGGCACGCGCTGACTCAAGGTGAGTTGGATGTCGCCTGTGCCCGGTGGCATATCCACAATCAAATAATCCAACGACTTCCAATTGGTTTGGCGCAGCAACTGCTCCAAGGCTTGGGTGGCCATGGGGCCGCGCCAGATCATGGCTTCGTCTTGGTCCACCAAAAAGCCAATGGACATGACTTGCACGCCATAGTTCTCCAGCGGGTCCATGGTTTGGCCATCGCTGCTCTCGGGGCGACCTTCGATGCCCATCATCATGGGCTGGCTGGGGCCGTAAATGTCGGCGTCGAGCAAACCCACACTGGCGCCCTCGGCGGCCAAAGCCAAAGCCAAGTTGGCGGCGGTGGTGCTTTTGCCCACGCCGCCTTTGCCCGAGGCCACGGCAATGATGTTTTTGACTTGCGGTAA
>CANFZT010000119.1 GCA_947451565.1 Comamonadaceae bacterium
AAAACAAAATGAAGATGGCTGAAACCATCGCCGACAAAGCCTATGTCAACACCAGCGTGGACGTGATCAACCAACGCATCTTGGGCCGCTACCAAAACGGTTTGGGCAAAACCTGGGACGACCCCAACCACATGAAATTTTTCAATGACGGCACGGCCAACTTCCCTTACCTATCTGACGGCATGTGGTTCCTGACTCAGCACAAGCGTTGGGGCTTGCTCAAAGACCACCCTGACTACTTAAAGGTGGCCAAAGAGATCAACCAGATCGACATCTTCAAACAAGCGGCGGCGGCTAGCCACACCCCTGTTCCCAAGAGCGACATGCGCAGCAGCAAATTCATGGACGGCGTGGTGTGGGACGGCAAAGACCCGAAGAAGTACGCGGACAGCTTCAAAGTTCACGCTTAAAGCACCCACGAACACGCTCGCACAAGGACACCTCTCATGTATTTCAAACACCTGTTGTCACGCGTGGTGCCGCCCTTCATGGGCTTGGCACTGCTGGTGGGCATTTGGTCGCTGGTGTCCATCACCAGCACCAACAACTTTCCCAACCCAACCGATACCTTCTGGCAAGCCGTGGATGTGTTCAGCAATCCGTTCTACAGCAACGGCCCCAACGACCAAGGCGTAGGCTGGAACGTGTGGAGTTCTCTTAAGCGCGTGGCGCTGGGCTTTGGCTTGGCCGCGTTGGTGGGCATTCCTTTGGGGTTCTTGATTGGGCGCTTCGAGTTTTTGTCGCGTATGTTCAACCCGCTCATCAGCTTGTTGCGCCCTGTCTCGCCACTGGCGTGGTTGCCCATCGGTTTGTTGGTATTCAAAGGCGCCAACCCTGCGGCGATTTGGACCATCTTCATTTGCTCCATCTGGCCCATGGTCATCAACACCGCCGTAGGCGTGCAGCGTGTGCCGCAGGACTACATGAACGTGGCTCGCGTACTGAACCTCTCCGAGTGGAAGATCGTGAGCAAAATTTTGTTCCCTGCGGTGTTGCCCTATATGTTGACGGGCGTGCGCTTGGCCGTCGGCACCGCTTGGTTGGTGATCGTCGCAGCCGAGATGCTGACAGGCGGCGTGGGCATTGGCTTTTGGGTGTGGGACGAGTGGAACAACCTGAACGTGAAAAACATCATCATCGCCATCTTCGTGATTGGCATCGTGGGCTTGGTGTTGGAGTATGCCCTCATCAAACTCGCCACCGCATTCACCTTTGAGGAGGTGCAGTCATGACCGCATCACTGACCACCAAGTATTTGCAAATTCAAGGCGTCGCCCAAACCTTCAAAACAGCCAAGGGCGATTTTCCAGCGCTGCGCGACATCGACCTGACCGTGGGCAAAGGCGAATTCGTCACCCTCATCGGTCACTCGGGTTGCGGCAAGTCCACCTTACTCAACCTCATTGCGGGCTTGACCATGCCTTCTGAGGGCACCTTGATTTGTGCCAACCGCGAAATCGCTGGCCCCGGCCCCGAGCGTGCAGTGGTGTTTCAAAACCACTCGTTACTGCCTTGGCTCACTTGCTTTGAAAACGTCTACCTCGGCGTGGAGCGCGTCTTCGGTCAAAGCGGTCTGGTGGATGGCAAGCCCAAAGAAGACAAAGCACAACTCACCGCCCGCACCCATGCCGCCCTCGACATGGTGGGCCTGAGTCATGCGGCACAAAAGCGTCCGGGCGAAATCTCAGGCGGCATGAAACAACGCGTGGGCATTGCCCGTGCGCTGGCGATGGAGCCGCAAGTCTTGTTGATGGACGAGCCCTTTGGTGCGTTGGATGCCCTGACCCGCGCCAAGCTGCAAGACGAGTTGTTAGCCATCGTGGCCAACACCCAAAGCACCGTGGTCATGGTCACGCACGATGTGGACGAAGCCGTGTTGCTGTCCGACAAGATTGTGATGATGACCAACGGCCCCGCCGCCACCATTGGCGACGTGCTGCATGTGGACTTGCCGCGTCCCCGCTCACGCGTGACGCTGGCCGACGATCCTGCTTACCTGCATTACCGAAAAGCTGTGATTGACTTTTTGTACACGCGCCAAGCGCACGTCGAGAAACACTGAGGAGACTCGCATGACGAACAAACTCAAACTCGTGATGGTAGGCAACGGCATGGCCGGTGTGCGCACCTTGGAAGAACTTATCAAGCTCACGCCGGACCTTTACGACATCACCGTCTTCGGCTCTGAGCCCCACCCTAACTACAACCGCATTTTGTTGTCGCCCGTGCTGGCGGGTGAACAAACGCTGGACGAGATCATCCTCAACCCGCGCAACTGGTACAGCGACAACCACATCACCCTGCACACCAGCTGGACGGTGACCGAGGTGGACCGTGTCAAACGCGTGGTGCATGCCACCAATGCCGCAGGCGAAATCCAAAGCGCGCCGTATGACCGCTTGATTTTGGCCACCGGCTCCAACCCCTTCATGCTGCCCGTGCCGGGCCGCGAGCTGGAGGGCGTGTTGGCCTACCGCGACATTGCTGACACACAGGCCATGATTGATGCGGCGACAAAGTACAAACACGCCGTGGTGATTGGCGGTGGTTTGCTCGGCCTTGAAGCCGCCAACGGTTTGATGAAACGCGGCATGACTGTGACCGTGGTGCATGTGGGTGAATGGTTGATGGAGCGCCAACTCGACAAAGTGGCAGGCGGCTTGTTGCAACGCTCGCTCCAAGCGCGCGGCATGCAGTTCCGCATGGGGGCGCACACGCAAGAGTTGCTCGCCGACAAAAATGGCCGCGTGGCATCGGTGCTGTTCAAAGACGGCTCCCATGTACCCGCCGAGTTAGTGGTGATGGCCGTAGGCATTCGCCCCAACACAGCCTTGGCCGAAAAAATGCACTTGCATTGCGAACGCGGCATTGTGGTCAGCGACACGCTGCAAACCGTGACCGACCCACGCATTTACGCCGTGGGCGAATGCGCAGCCCACCGAGGCATTGCCTATGGTTTGGTGGCACCCTTGTTTGAACAAGGCAAAGTGTTGGCCAACCATTTGGCCGAGTTCGGTATTGGCCGCTACACCGGCTCGCTCACATCGACCAAACTCAAAGTCACCGGCATTGACTTGTTCAGTGCGGGCGACTTCATGGGCAGTGACGACGGCAGTACCGAAGAGATTGTGCTCAGCGACCCACACGAGGGCGTGTATAAAAAGCTCGTCATCCGTAACGACCAATTGGTGGGTGCCTGTTTGTACGGCGACACCGTGGACGGCAGTTGGTACTTCAAGCTGCTGCGTGATGGACGCAGCGTGGCCGACATCCGCGAGAAGCTGATGTTTGGCGAATCCAACATTGGCGACGTGGGCCACGAAGGCCACAGCAAAGCCGCCAGCATGCCCGACGATGCCGAGGTGTGCGGCTGTAACGGTGTCAAAAAAGGTGCAATTTGCAAAGCCATCCAAGACAAAGGTTTGTTCACCTTGGACGAGGTGCGCAAGCACACCAAGGCCAGCGCGTCATGTGGTTCTTGCACAGGTTTGGTCGAACAAATTTTGATGTTCACCGCAGGCGGCGACTACTCGGCCACACCGAAGAAAAAAGCCATCTGCAGTTGCACTGACCACAGCCACCAAGAAGTGCGTGATGCCATTCGTGACCACAAGCTCTTGACCAACGATGCCGTATTCGAGTTCTTGAATTGGAAAAAACCAGATGCAGCCGGTCTACTCAAGGCCACGGGTTGTGCCACCTGCCGTCCTGCCATCAACTACTACCGCCTCAGCAGCTGGCCCAAAGAAGCGGTGGACGATCCGCAAAGCCGCCTCATCAACGAGCGCAGCCATGCCAACATTCAAAAAGACGGCACCTACAGCGTCATCCCGCGCATGTGGGGCGGTGAGACCACGGCCGACGAATTGCGCCGCATTGCCGATGTGGTCGACAAGTACAACATCCCCACCGTCAAAGTCACGGGCGGTCAGCGCATTGACTTGCTGGGCGTGAAAAAAGAAGACCTCGTCAATGTGTGGAAAGACATTGGCATGCCCAGCGGTCACGCCTACGCCAAAGCTTTGCGTACCGTCAAAACCTGCGTGGGCAGCGAGTGGTGCCGCATGGGTACCCAAGACAGCACGCAAATGGGCAAAGACCTCGAGAAAGCCATGTGGCGCATGTATGCCCCGCACAAGGTGAAGTTTGCCGTGTCGGGGTGCCCACGCAACTGCGCCGAAGCGGGCATCAAAGACGTGGGCATCATCGGTGTGGACAGCGGCTGGGAGATGTACATCGCCGGCAACGGTGGCATCAAAACCGAAGTGGCTGAGTTCTTTGTGAAGGTCAAAACCTCCGAAGAAGTGATGGAGTACACCGGCGCTTTCATGCAGCTCTACCGCGAAGAAGGCTGGTACCTCGAGCGCACCGTGCACTACGTGAACCGAGTGGGCATGGACTACGTGAAGAAAAAAATCTTGGACGACGAAGCAGGCCGCAAAGCCTTGTGGGCACGTTTGCAATTTGCGCTTGACGCCGAACCCGACCCATGGTTTGAGTTCGACAAAGCGCAAGTCGACACGCGCCAATTTGAAGCCCTCATCGTTTAAGGACACACACCATGACCGAATGGAAAGTCATTTGCAAAGTTGACGACATCCCCGTGCTGGGCGCACGCCGCGTGCAGCGCGCCAAGGGCGTCGAAGTGGCGGTGTTTCGCAACGCCGAAGACAAAGTGTTTGCGCTACTGGACCAATGCCCACACAAGCGTGGGCCCCTGAGCCAAGGCTTGGTGTTTGGTGAAACCGTGGTGTGCCCGTTGCACAACTGGCACATTGGGCTGGTCGACGGCTGCGCCCACGCACCTGATGAAGGCTGCACCACCCGCTTTACTGTGCGTGTAGAAAACGGCGAGGTGGCGCTTGACTTGCAAGAGTTGAACACACTCGCCGTTGACGACACCAGTGCCGCTTAAACGCGTCACACAGAGCCGCTGCCATGAAAGAAACGCGTTCGACCTGTCCCTACTGTGGTGTGGGCTGCGGTGTCATCATTTCATCGAACGGGGGTCATATCACCGGTGTACGCGGCGACCCTGCACACCCGGCCAACTTGGGTCGTTTGTGCAGCAAAGGTTCCACGCTGCACATCACCGCCAGCCCCGCGATGGCTGCGCAAACACGTTTGCTGCAACCCATGCGCCGCTTGGTGCGTGGTGGCAACTTGCAACCTGTGGCCTGGGACAGCGCCATGCAAATGGCCAGCCACACCTTGGCCAGCATCGTGCGTGCGCATGGCGCCGAGGCCATTGGTTTTTATGTGTCAGGCCAGTTGCTGACCGAAGACTATTACGTGTTCAACAAGTTGGTCAAAGGCTTGCTGGGCACGAACAACATCGACACCAACTCGCGCCTGTGCATGAGCAGCGCCGTGGCTGGCTACAAGCTCACCCTCGGTGCCGATGCGCCGCCCGCGTGCTACGACGATGTGATGCATGCCGACTGCTTATTCATCGCGGGCAGCAACGCGGCGTATGCGCACCCCATTTTGTTCAGACGCATCGAAGACGCACGCGCGAAAAACCCCGACCTCAAAATCATCGTGGCCGACCCGCGCCGCACTGACACGGCCAGCAGTGCCGATCTGCATTTGCCATTGCAACCGGGCACCGATGTCGCGCTGTTTCATGGCATGTTGCACGTCATGTTGGCCGAGGGCTGGGTGGACCACGCCTACATTGCTGCGCACACCGACGGCTTTGACGCACTGCAAACGTTGGTGACCGACTACACGCCAGCGCATGTGCACGAGGTGTGCGGCATCACGCCCGAACAACTGCTGCAAGCCACGCGTTGGTTTGCCACCTCCAAAGCCACACTCAGTTTGTATTGCCAAGGTTTGAACCAATCGAGCAGCGGCACCGCCAAAAACGCCTCGCTCATCAACCTGCATTTGGCGACCGCCCACATTGGCAAACTCGGCGCAGGCCCCTTCTCGCTCACGGGCCAACCCAACGCCATGGGGGGCCGCGAAGTGGGCGGTTTGGCCAACCTCATCAGCGCACACCGCGACATGTCCACACCTGAACACCGTGCCGAAGTCGCGACCTTGTGGGGTATTGACGATGTGCCCTCCAAACCCGGTAAGACCGCCGTAGAAATGTTTGAAGCCGCGGCCGATGGCGAAATCAAAGCGCTGTGGATTGCGTGTACCAACCCCGCGCAATCCATGCCCAACCAAAGCACAGTGCGCCGTGCCCTCGAACGCGCCGAGTTTGTGGTGGTGCAAGAAGCCTTCGCCACCGCCGAAACGTGCGACTTCGCCGACCTGCTGCTGCCCGCTACCACCTGGGGTGAAAAAGAAGGCACGGTCACCAACAGCGAGCGCCGCATCACCCGGGTGCATGCCGCTATCCCCGCACCGGGCCATGCACGACACGATTGGCAAATCGTGGTGGATCTGGCCACACATTTGGCACAAGAACCCGGCGTGGCCACAAACAAAAACGGCCTGCACATGGCCTACGCCTCACCCGAAGAAATTTGGATGGAGCACCGCGAATCTACCCGTGGCCGTGACCTCGACATCACCGGCTTGAGCTACCCCCATTTAGACCAAAGCCCTGAGCAATGGCCCATGCGCGAAGGTGCCACGCATGGCCAAGCGCGTTTGTATGAAGACGGCGTATTTGCCACGGCAAATGGGCATGCTAAATTTGCAGCACTGCCCTATGTGCCTACCGCCGAAGTGCGTGAATCACGTTTCCCGTTTTCGCTCAACACAGGCCGTTTGCGTGACCAGTGGCATGGCATGACACGCACAGGCTTGGTCGGCAAACTGTTTGGCCATGTTCCCGAACCTGTGGTGCAACTGCACCCCGACGACATGGCACGTTTGGGTTTTGACGAAGGCACCTTGGTGCACGTCACCAGCAAGCGTGGCTCTATCGTGTTACCTGCCCAAGCCAGTGCCGACCTCG
>CANFZT010000120.1 GCA_947451565.1 Comamonadaceae bacterium
AAGTGATGTGCGTGGGGGTTCATAGATTCTCTTTAATCACTTGGAGCATGGCTGCTGCGGCGGCTTGCTCTCCTGCGCGGCGCGAGCCGCCAATGCCACGCTCGCAGCGGGCCAGTTCTGGAACTTCACATTCCACATCAAACGTTTGTTTGTGCGCTGCACCCAAGGTGCCCACCACACGGTAGATGGGCAGTTTGAACTTGCGTGCTTGCAGCCATTCTTGCAATTCGGTTTTGGCATCTTTGCCCACGGCTTGCATGTCGGGGTTGATTTCGACCTTGGCAAAAATGCGTTGCACCAAGGCGTCTGCCACTTGGTAGCCAGCATCAAGGTACACCGCACCCAGCACAGCTTCTAGGGCATCGGCCAAGATGGAGGGGCGCTTTTGGCCGCCTGAGTTCATCTCGCCCTCGCCCAAACGCAAAATGCCAGACAAGCCCAGTTCAACCGCCAAGTGGTGCAAGGTGTCTTGCTTGACCAAGTTGGCGCGCACGCGAGACAGATCGCCTTCAGGCAAAGTGCCGAGCTGCTTGTAGAGCATGTTGGCCACAGCTAAGTTGAGCACCGAGTCGCCCAAAAACTCCAAGCGCTCGTAGTGGTCGGAGCTGAAGCTGCGGTGCGTCAAAGCCTGCGCAAGGAGCGCAGGGTTTTGAAACGTGTACTCCAAGCGCGCTTGAAGCGTCTCAAGGATTTGTTGTTGAGACAGGCTTGGGCGGGCTGTGCGTGCGCGTGAGGTCATTGAAATGCGCCAATGCGCGAGAGGCTGCCAAAGTTCATCCAAACAAAGAAGGCTTTGCCCACAATGTTTTTCTCTGGCACAAAGCCCCAGTAGCGCGAGTCGAGTGAGTTGTCGCGGTTGTCACCCATCATGAAATAGTGGCCAGCGGGTACTTTGCAGGTCACACCTTCGACGGTGTAGTGGCAGTTTTCTTTGAAGGCAAAGTCATCCGCGCCCGGCACGAAAGAGGGGCGGTCTTTGTCATTCAACAAGTTGTGCGAGCGCAGGCCTGTCATCTCCGAAGGCTTGCTACCCAAAGGCAGCTTTTCTTCAAACTGCGAGATGTAGCGCATGCTGTCTTCTTCAAAGAAATCGGCACGGACTTCTTTGCTGACAGGTTGGCCATTGATGGTGAGTTGCTTGTTGAGGTAAGCCACTTCGTCACCGGGCACGCCAATGACGCGCTTGATGTAATCGAGGCTGGGCTTGGGTGGGTAGCGAAACACCATGACGTCACCGCGCTGCACAGCGTTGCCTTCAGTGATCTTGGTGTTGATCACGGGCAAGCGCACGCCGTAGTGAAACTTGTTCACCAAGATCAGGTCACCCACGAGCAAGGTGGGGATCATCGAACCAGATGGAATTTTGAAGGGCTCAAACAAAAAGGAGCGCAGCACAAACACCACGGCGATAACGGGAAACAAGCCCGCTGTCCAATCCAGCCACCAAGGCTGCATGTACAGACGCTCTTTGGCCTCGGTCACATTCACGTCGGTCTGAGTAATGCCTTGGGCATGCAACTCAGCGGTACGTTTGTCTGCTTGAGCTTGCAGCGCTTCAGCCGCAGCTTTGCGCTGGGGCAAGAAATAAAACTGCTCGGCCAGCCAGTAGATACCGGTGACGACAGTGGCCATGAACATGAGCAAGGCAAAGTTGCCTTCGATCATGCCCACATACCAAAAACCAGCGTAGCCTACAAAGGCGGCCAGCACGAATGCGGTCAACGTAGCCATTAATCCTCCACTTGCAAAATGGCCAAGAAGGCCTCTTGCGGAACTTCCACCGAGCCAATTTGCTTCATGCGTTTCTTACCTGCTTTTTGCTTCTCCAGCAGCTTGCGTTTGCGGCTGATGTCGCCACCGTAGCATTTTGCCAGCACGTTCTTGCGCAATGCTTTGATGGTTTCGCGCGCAATGATGTTGGCACCGATGGCGGCTTGAATGGCTACATCAAACATTTGACGGCTGATAATTTCACGCATTTTCGCCACCACAGCACGACCACGGTACGTGGCCTGCGTGCGGTGCACGATGATGGACAAGGCATCGACCTTCTCGCCGTTGAGCAAGATGTCGACCTTCACCACGTCGGAGGCGCGGTACTCTTTGAACTCATAGTCCATCGAGGCGTAGCCGCGTGAGACGGATTTGAGTTTGTCAAAGAAGTCGAGCACGATTTCGCCCAAAGGCATCTCGTACGTGAGCATCACTTGGCGACCGTGGTACGCCATGTTCATTTGCACGCCACGCTTTTGGTTGGCCAAGGTCATGACGGCGCCCACATAGTCTTGCGGCATATAAAGGTGCACAGTAACGATGGGTTCACGAATTTCGTGCAGCTTGCCTTGGTCGGGCATCTTGGATGGGTTTTCAACCATCACCACCTCGTCGCCAGGCATGACCACTTGATAGACCACGCTAGGTGCGGTGGTGATCAGGTCTTGGTCAAACTCGCGTTCCAAGCGCTCTTGCACGATTTCCATGTGCAAGAGGCCTAGGAAGCCGCAGCGGAAACCAAAACCCAGCGCTTGTGACACTTCGGGCTCGTATTGCAACGAGGCATCGTTGAGCTTGAGCTTTTCCAACGCGTCGCGCAGGCCGTCGTATTGGTTGGCTTCGGTGGGATACAAGCCCGCGAACACCTGAGGCTGAATTTCTTTAAAACCAGGCAAGGCTTGTTCAGCAGGGCCTAAGTTATTGGGTAGCTTCTTTTCCAAGGTGATGGTGTCACCCACCTTGGCGGCTTGCAGCTCTTTGATGCCGGCAATGATGTAGCCCACTTGACCCGCTTCCAGCGATTGACGTGGCTCGTTGGCAGGGGTGAACACACCCAGGTTGTCGGCGTTGTAGACGGCGTTGGTGGCCATCATCTTGAAGCGCTCGCCTTTGCCCAAGCGGCCATCGACCACACGCACCAACATCACCACCCCGACATAGCTGTCAAACCAGCTGTCGATGATCATGGCTCGCAGCGGTGCGTCTTTGTTGCCTTGAGGTGGCGGAATTTTGGCGACTACCGCCTCTAAGATTTCGTCGATGCCCAAACCTGTTTTGGCTGAGCATGGAATGGCGTCCGTGGCATCAATGCCAATGACGTCTTCAATTTCTGCTTTGGCGTTCTCTGGATCCGCGTTGGGCAAATCCATTTTGTTGAGGACTGGGAGCACTTCAACACCCAGATCGAGTGCGGTGTAACAGTTGGCAACGGTTTGCGCTTCCACACCTTGCGAGGCATCCACAACCAACAACGCACCTTCGCATGCAGAGAGCGAACGCGACACCTCATAAGAGAAGTCAACGTGACCTGGCGTGTCGATCAAATTCAGGTTGTAAACCTGACCGTCTTTCGCTTTGTATTGCAACGCGGCGGTCTGCGCTTTGATAGTTATCCCACGCTCTTTTTCGATGTCCATCGAGTCAAGAACTTGCGCTTGCATGTCACGCTCTTCAAGTCCTCCGCAACGCTGAATCAAACGATCTGCCAACGTAGATTTGCCGTGATCGATGTGGGCAATGATTGAAAAATTTCTGATGTTGTTCATCAACGGGGGCACTTAAGTGATTGAATTCAAAGGGACATACGCATGAAAAAAGGGCGCGTCATGTGCTGACGCGCCCAGAACCAACAAGCAATGGCAACTGCATAAGTTGGGAGTTCATTGTAGGCAAAAACCCCGAATTGCACAGCGGTCTAGGTACGACCGAGGCATCGTTGCGGGTTCGCAACATGAATTTATCCACAACTTATTAACATTTTGACAAAGGGGTTTTGGAACAACTTGTGGGTGATCTGTGGATCACCTGTGGAGTCTGTTACCTAATCCCGTATCGTGGAGTTTTGAGCTTGCGATATATCGCAAAAACGCATTCAGCCCCCCAATTCTATACAAAAAGGGCTTGAACACTTTATTTAAGTTAGCAAGCACCAACTTAAAAAGTATTTTTGAGACCCTGGAAATATTTTTCGAATCCCCTGCATTCCCGACCTCAGCCTAGGGATTTACCGTACAGGTCGAATGACGGTGTACTGCGCCCACTCGCCGCGTCGAATCAACAGACTCACGGGTTTGCT
Organism: Comamonadaceae bacterium; assembly: GCA_947451565.1. Classification (GTDB taxonomy): domain Bacteria; phylum Pseudomonadota; class Gammaproteobacteria; order Burkholderiales; family Burkholderiaceae_C; genus Limnohabitans. Next base: position 4,070 of record CANFZT010000120.1, read on the forward strand.
ACGGTCCAGCTTGGCTGTCAACGCCTCTAGCGTCTGCACATTGGGTGTTTCGATGTTGGCCAAAGCCAAAATCACATCACCTTCTTGGATACCGGCTCGAGCCGCAGGCTCAGCCACGGCATCCACACGCACACCACCACGTAGTTTGAGTTCTTTTTTCTGCACATCAGTGAGTTCGCTGACTGTCAAACCCAAAACTTTGGCTGTGCTGGCGGTTTGGGGCTTTTCCTCTGCCGTGGCTTTCTTCAAGGGTTTATCAGCCTCGAACTCGCCGACGCTGATGTGCATGTCCTTCACGCTGCCACGACGCCACACTTGAATGGTGCTGCGCGTACCGGGCTTGGTGTTGCCCACCATACGTGGCAGGTCGCTAGATTTTTCGATGGTTTTACCTTCGAACTTCAAAATAATGTCACCAGGCTCCAACCCCGCCTTTTCAGCAGGCGACCCCTGCTCCACACCACGCACCAAAGCCCCTTGCGTTTTGGATAAGCCCAGTGACTCAGCGACTTCTTTGTTCACCTGGTCAATCTGCACACCCAAGCGACCGCGTTGCACTTTGCCCGTCGAACGCAGCTGTTCGCTCACACGCACGGCTTCGTCTATTGGAATCGCGAACGAGATGCCCATGAAACCACCCGAGCGCGAATAGATTTGGCTGTTGATACCCACCACCTCACCGCGCATATTAATGAGCGGCCCACCAGAGTTACCAGGGTTGATCGCCACATCGGTTTGAATGAAAGACAAGTAATCGCCCGTGTCACGTTGCTTGGCACTGACGATGCCCGCAGTCACCGTATTTTCCAAACCAAAGGGTGAGCCAATGGCCATCACCCACTCACCCACCTTGAGGCGGCTCACATCGCCAATCTTCACAGCAGGCAGGCCTGTGGCTTCAATCTTCACAACCGCCACATCTGTGCGCTTATCAAGCCCCACGATACGGGCTTTGAACTCGCGTTTATCAGGCAAGGTGACCAGCACTTGGTCAGCACCTTGCACAACGTGGGCATTGGTCATCACAAAGCCGTCTGCCGACAAGATGAATCCAGAGCCCACACCTTTGGGCTGCGCCTCTTCAGGCTGGCCACGGTTGGGGCGTTGCTGACGAGGACCGTTAGGCGTGTTAGGCGTTGGCATGGGGACGCCAAAAAAACGACGGAAGAACTCTTGCATCTCCGCATCTGGCTCGCCACCTTGCACCTCGCGCGAAGCTGCTTTCTCCAACGTGCGGATGTTCACCACGGACGGCCCCACCTGCTCCACCAATTCGGTGAAGTCAGGCAGTCCACGCATGCTTTGTGCGGCAGCTGGAGATACCAGCGCTACGCTCAGGCCCGTGGCCCACAGCGAGGCGGACAACAAACCTACAAAGATAGAACGGTGCAATGCGTATGGACGTGCCATGTTGTTTCTTCCTTCAATACATTTCAGAGCGCTGATACACAGCGCGACGTAAGTCTTGCCAACAAGCCGGTGACTGCTCAACACCCAGCCATAACCAAACAGGTTGAGCGTGAAGTGTGTCAGATGCGGGCTGCCAACGCAAAAGCAAGGCCTCCTGCACATCCAAAACGACTTGCAACATGCCTAGCTCGTCTTCCCATGCGTCACCTCTGCCATGCAGACACCAGACTTGGCCATTCCAACTCAAAGTACCGATGCGATGCAACGATGCCCAACCCAGCACAGCTGCCGTTACCGTACACAAACCACTACAAGCCATCGCAACATTGAACGGTTTTTGGTACGACCAAATACCCAAGACCACCAATGCACACAACAACAAGCCCAGCCAACAGCCACGCTGAAATGCACAACGCCCCACCGGATACGAAACCGATGGGGCGCTGTGCATGACGAAAGCCTTAGACGCGTTTAAAAACTAACGCGCCGTTGGTGCCGCCAAATCCGAAGTTGTTTTTCAGAGCGACATCAATCTTCATGTCGCGTGCGGTGTTGGCGCAGTAGTCCAAATCGCACTCAGAGTCTTGGTTGAAGATGTTGATGGTGGGAGGGCTCTTTTGGTTGTGGATAGCCAAAACCGTGAACACACTCTCAATGCCGCCAGCGCCGCCCAATAAGTGGCCGGTCATTGACTTGGTGGAATTCACCACTGTCTTCTTGGCGTGATCGCCCAAAGCCGCTTTGATGGCGTTGGTTTCGTTGATATCGCCAAGAGGGGTGGAGGTGCCGTGTGCGTTCAAGTAGTCCACTTGGTCGGCATTCACGCCAGCATTGCGCAGTGCGCTGAGCATGGCACGGCGTGGGCCGTCCATGTTGGGCGCTGTCATGTGGCCAGCGTCAGCGCTCAAGCCGTAGCCACCCAGCTCTGCATAAATTTTTGCGCCGCGCTTTTTGGCGTGTTCGTACTCTTCGAGCACCAAAACACCAGCGCCTTCGCCCAAGACGAAGCCGTCGCGGTCGCGGTCCCAAGGACGCGAAGCAGTGGCAGGATCATCGTTGCGGGTTGACAGTGCGCGCATGGAGGCAAAGCCGCCCACGCCCAAGGCCGACATGCAGCCCTCAGAACCGCCAGCAATCATCACGTCGGCATCGCCGTACTCAATGTGACGACCGGCTTCGCCGATGCTATGCAAGCCTGTGGTGCAGGCTGTGACCACGGCCAAGTTAGGGCCCTTAAAGCCGTAACGCATGGACACATGACCAGAAATCATGTTGATGATGGAGGCTGGCACAAAGAATGGCGAAATGCGACGTGGGCCTTTGGCCAACATTTCGTCATGCATGCTTTCAATCAGCGGCAAGCCGCCAATGCCAGAGCCAATCACGACGCCAATGCGCGTCGCTTCTTCTTCGCTCA
>CANFZT010000121.1 GCA_947451565.1 Comamonadaceae bacterium
GAGCAATCGCGGTCACCCAAATACACAGCGTTTTTGTGCTTGTCCGTCAAAATTTGGATTTCAACGTGGCGCGGGTTTTGCAGAAACTTTTCCATGTAAACCGCAGGGTTGTTGAACGCGGCACCAGCCTCGGCCTTGGTCATTTGCACCGCGTTTATCAACGCAGCTTCGGTGTGCACCACCCGCATGCCACGCCCGCCGCCGCCGCCTGCGGCTTTGATGATGACGGGGTAGCCCACTGATTTTGCAATCCGGCGCACCATCGCAGGGTCGTCCGGCAATTCACCTTCCGAACCGGGCACGCACGGCACCCCTGCTTTGATCATGGCTTGCTTGGCCGAGACCTTGTCGCCCATGATGCGGATAGATTCAGCCGTCGGGCCAATGAATTGGAAGCCGCTTTTTTCAACACGTTCAGCAAAATTGGCGTTTTCGCTCAAGAAACCGTAGCCGGGGTGAATGGCTTCTGCGTCTGTCACTTCAGCTGCCGCAATGATGGCGGGCATGTTGAGGTAGCTCAGCGTGGAGGCGGCTGGGCCAATACACACGGCTTCGTCAGCCAATTTGACGTACTTGGCGTCGCGGTCGGCTTCGGAATACACCATCACCGCTTTGACACCCAACTCGCGACAGGCGCGTTGAATGCGCAGCGCGATTTCGCCACGGTTGGCGATCAGGATTTTTTTAAACATGGGAAGCCCGCCCGTTATTCAATGATGAACAGGGGTGCGCCGTATTCCACAGCCTGGCCGTTCTCAGCCAAGATCTTGGTGATGGTGCCGGACTTGTCTGCCTCGATCTCATTCAAGATCTTCATGGCTTCAATAATACAAATGGTGTCGCCTTCTTTGACTTGCTGCCCCACTTCGGCAAATGCTTTGGCGCCAGGACTGGAAGAACGGTAGAACGTACCGACCATGGGTGACTTCACGGTGTGGCCAGCAGGCACATCTTCCACCACAGGGACCGGAGCAGCTGCGGCGGGGGCCGCCGCGACAGGCGCAGCAACCGCGACAGGAGCAGCCATTTGCGTCACCATGGCCACTGGGGCAGGTGCACTCTTGACGATACGGACCGTGCCTTCTGCCTCGGTGATTTCGAGTTCAGACACATTGGAGTCGGAGACCAGGTCAATCAACGTCTTGAGTTTTCGCAAATCCATAACTACATCCTATTTGTTGTAAATAAGGTCTTAATTTACACCAATTTGCAAGCCAACAACACGCCCAAGGGGATTAGATGGTCCAGTTTTTGATATCTTCCGGTGTCAGTTTGCCCAGTTTGCGCTGCTTGACCAAGCCTTGCGCATCTATAACAACGGTAAAGGGTAGGCTACTCTGCTCATTTCCCAGCATTTTTCCCAATTCTGTGCCATTCAGACCTGCCAAACCTATGGTGTAAGTCACGGGAAATTGACTTAAAAATTGCCTCACACGGCTGGGCTGGTCAATTGCCAATCCCACAACCTGCCATCCATTTTGTTTGTTTTGACGAAAGAAAGCATCAATTAACGGCATTTCTTCAACACACGGCGGGCACCAGGTGGCCCAAAAGTTGATCACCAAGGGACGCCCTTGCAAATTAGACATGACCAAAGGCTCGCCGGATGGCAACGAGAACTCAGAGGACCAAAGTGCCTGCGTAGCATCGGCCGCCAGCGCGTGGGGGGTATGACGGCGCCAAGCAATGCCCGCACCGGCCACGGCAGCCAGAGCAGCCACGCCAGCATACATCACGGCTCGTTTGGTTGGACTAAAGTTCATTCAACATCCTTCATCATGCTGCGTAACGCTGACAAATCACCCCGCTGAGAGCGACCTTTGGCATCCGGCTTGAGGGCACCACGCAAATCGTCTAGGTCGTAAATCATCAAGTGAACTAGAACTTTTTGCGTCAAGCCTGGACAGCTGCTCAAAATGCTGAGCGCATCGACAGCCTCGCCCTGAAAGCCTTGAACCGCGCTGACTTCGTAGCGCACATTGTGGTCAATGAGGCTAATTTCTGCTGATTTAGAGTCATCACAAAACAACTGTAGATAAATGTCAGACAAACCGGTAGCAGTACCGCGCCACACGGCCCCGCCCAAATGAGGTCGGAAAGTCGCCATGCGCTCCATCCAAACGATGGCGAGCTCACGCAAAGCAGCTAGCTCGGCAGGCTGGGTATCGGCGCAAAACAGCGCCAAATATTCACGCACCGCATCCTCAACTTGTTCGTTGTTAGGCAATTGCGCACGGGCATTCAGCCCCAATTGCTTGACCGCGCGGCGTTTGGCGGGGCCGTACTCCAAACCTTCCTCCACCACCATGCGTGCCGCTGTGGCGGCAATTTCTTCTGAAACCGTATTCATAAGGCGTGATTGTGGGGCCGCCACGACCGACCCGCTCGAGTTTTCCTGATACACCCTCCTAAAATGGGCCAATGCACATACATATTTTGGGAATTTGCGGCACGTTCATGGGTGGACTGGCTGCGTTGGCGCGTGAAGCGGGCCATAAGGTGACAGGTTGTGATGCGGGCGTCTACCCCCCCATGAGCGACCAACTGCGCAGCCTCGGCATTGAGTTGATCGAAGGCTTTGACGCCGACCAAATGCGCCTTAACCCCGATGTGTACGTGATTGGCAATGTGGTGTCGCGCGCCCGTTTGGCCGACGGTTCGCCCAAATTTCCTTTGATGGAAGCCATTTTGGAAAGCGGCGCCACTTACACCAGCGGCCCCCAATGGCTGGCCGAGCATGTGCTGCACCACCCCAGCCAGCCCCGCCACGTCTTGGCCGTCGCCGGTACCCACGGCAAAACCACCACCACATCCATGCTGGCCTGGATTCTTCAAGCGGCAGGCTTGGAGCCCGGCTTTTTGGTGGGTGGCGTCCCCATGAACTTTGGCGTATCGGCACGCTTAGGTCGGCTCAGCAGTCCTGCGGATGTGGCCGCTCACAAGCGCACACCCTTCGTCATTGAAGCCGACGAATACGACACCGCCTTCTTCGACAAGCGCAGCAAGTTTGTGCACTACCACCCGCGCACAGCCATCCTGAACAACCTCGAATTCGACCACGCCGACATCTTCGACAACCTCGCCGCCATCGAGCGCCAGTTTCACCACTTGGTGCGCACCGTGCCCAGCAGCGGTCGTGTGGTGGTCAACGCCGATGAAGACAGCTTGCAACGCGTGCTCGACCAAGGCTGCTGGAGCGGCGTGGCCAAATTTGGTGTGCGCGCCAACACCACAGGCCTCAGCGGCCCTGATGGCTGGTCTGTGCAAGGTGAACCCGACAACTTTGCGGTGCTACACCAAGACAATGAAGTGGGTCGCGTGCAATGGGACATCACAGGCGTACACAACCAGCTCAATGCCTTGGCGGCCATCGCGGCGGCCGAGCATTTGGGGGTGTCACCTGCACAAGCCGCAGCTTCCCTGACTGAATTTCAAAATGTACGCCGCCGCATGGAAGTGCGCGGTACCGTCGCGCGAGCGGGCGGCAACATCACGGTGTACGACGACTTTGCCCACCACCCCACGGCCATTCGCACCACCGTCGATGGCTTGCGCCGCAAAGTGGGTCCGAACGCACGCATCTTGGCGGTGTTTGAGCCACGCAGTAACACCATGAAACTGGGCACGATGAAGTCGCAACTGCCTTGGAGTTTGGAAGACGCTGACTTGGCGTTTTGCCACTCAGGCGGGTTGGACTGGAATGCGGTGGAAGCTTTGTCACCTATGGGTGCGCGGGCTTCGGTGACTGGTTCTGTGGATGAAGTGATTGCGCAAGTCGTGGGTGCCGCACAAGCGGGTGACCATGTGCTGTGTATGAGCAACGGGGGCTTTGGTGGGATTCACGCGAAGCTGTTGGCGGCTTTGGCTAAGTAAGCACTTTCGTCCAACCTTCTGTCGCACGCACACAGAGCGGCCAGCAAAAAGCTGAGAGCGCGGTGTCTGATTTGGCGCCATCACGGCCCGAAGGGACGTTAAGCCAAGTCAGACACCGCGCTCTCGGCGCATCTGCTTTCGAAGCGAAGTCAGCGTCAATTAAGAACGCTTACGACGCGCCGCCACGGCGTTAGATAACACGTCCAACGAAGCTACTGAGTCATCCCAGTCCAAACACGCATCCGTGATGCTCTTGCCGTATTCCAGCTTAGACACATCATCTTTGCCGGGTGTGAACTTCTGCGCACCACCGTGAATGTGGCTCTCAATCATCACGCCAAACACTTGGTGTGAACCCCCGTTGATTTGTTCAGCAATGTCTTTGGCCACCACCAACTGACGCTCGTGCTGCTTGCTGCTGTTGGCATGGCTGCAATCCACCATCAACGTCGCTGGCAGCTTGGCTTTGGCCAATTCTTCACACGCCGCTGTCACGCTGGCTGCGTCGTAGTTGGGGGTTTTTCCGCCGCGCAAGATGACGTGACAGTCTTTGTTGCCCTTGGTTTGCACAATCGCCACTTGGCCGTTTTTGTGCACCGACAAGAAGTGGTGCGCACCCGCAGCGGCTTGGATCGCGTCGGTGGCAATTTTGATGTTGCCATCAGTGCCGTTCTTGAAACCGATGGGCGCCGAAATACCTGAGGCCAATTCGCGGTGCACTTGGCTCTCGGTCGTGCGCGCGCCAATCGCACCCCACGAAATCAGGTCGCCAATGTATTGCGGGCTGATGGCATCCAAGAACTCGCTGCCAGCGGGCAGGCCGAGGCGGTTGATTTCAATCAGCAACTGGCGTGCAATGCGCAAGCCTTCGTCGATGCGGTAGCTCTCATCCAAGTAGGGGTCGTTGATCAAGCCCTTCCAGCCCACTGTGGTACGTGGTTTTTCGAAGTACACACGCATCACGATTTCCAAGGTGTCGGCGTACTTTTCGCGCAGCGGTTGCAAGCGACGCGCGTAGTCAATTGCGGCAGCGGGGTCGTGGATGGAGCATGGGCCAATCACCACAAGCAAGCGGTCGTCTGTGCCGTGCATGATGTTGTGAATGGTTTTGCGTGTGTGGGTAATCAGCTTCTCCACGGGCGTGCCCTGAATGGGAAAGAAGCGAATCAAATGTTCGGGAGGAGGTAGCACGGTGATGTCCTTAATACGTTGATCGTCGGTTTGACTGGTGTTTTCAACGTGGCTTGGATAACTGGTGTTCGTTTTCATGATCTCGTCCTGAAGTTTGAAAAAAAGTGATTGAGGAATTTGGCAAAAAAAAACCGCCGGGGGTCCGGCGGTTGGTTGGGGAGTTCAGAGCGTTTGGGCTACGTTCAGATCTCTCGACCGCCGTGGGGGCGTGAGATAAAAAAGTAAGCAAAATAAAAACGGGCTGAACTCATGGATTGAAATGTAGCACAGAGATTCTGGCAGTTTGCTGACAAGTCGCTAGGGTTTACGAGGTTTTGCTCACAGCCTTCAGGCTGTTCCACCCACAGTCAAACCATCAATGCGCAAGGTCGGTTGTCCCACGCCCACTGGCACGCTTTGGCCTTCTTTGCCGCAAGTGCCCACGCCTGGGTCGAGCTTCATGTCATTGCCAATCAAGCTGACACGGGTCAGGGCATCAGGGCCGTTGCCCACCAAGGTCGCGCCTTTGACGGGGTATTGAATCTTGCCGTTCTCCACCCAAAACGCTTGGGAGGTTGAAAACACAAACTTGCCAGAGGTGATGTCCACTTGCCCGCCGCCAAAGTTCACCGCGTAGAGACCTTTTTTCAGGCTCGAAACGATTTCTTCTGGCGATTTGTCGCCACCCAACATGTAGGTATTGGTCATGCGCGGCATCGGTACATGGGCGTAGCTCTCACGACGCCCATTGCCCGTGGGCTTCACGCCCATCAAGCGGGCATTCATGCTGTCTTGAATGTAGCCCTTCAAGATGCCGTCTTCAATCAGCACATTGCGTTGGCTAGGGTTGCCTTCGTCGTCCACGTTCAGTGAACCACGGCGGTCTGGAATGGTGCCGTCATCCAACACGGTTACGCCTTTGGCGGCCACGCGTTGGCCAATTCGGCCACTGAATGCACTTGAACCTTTGCGGTTGAAATCGCCCTCCAGACCGTGGCCAATCGCTTCGTGCAACAAGATACCAGGCCAACCTGGGCCCAACACCACACTCATCTCGCCCGCAGGCGCTGGGCGTGCATCGAGGTTGGTGAGTGCGAGTTGCACAGCTTCGTCTACATAGCTTTGCGCCAGCGCGTCGTCGAAATGGTCCAAGCCAAAGCGGCCACCGCCACCGGCTGAGCCCACTTCACGACGGCCGTTTTGTTCAGCAATCACGGCCACGCTCAGGCGCACGAGAGGGCGCACATCGGCCGCCAAGGTGCCGTCAGCGCGCACCACCATCACCACGTCGTACTCGCTGGCCAAACCGGCCATGACTTGAATGATGCGGGGGTCTTTGGCGCGAGCCATTTGTTCAACGCGACCCAATAGTTCAACTTTTTCAGTGCTGTTGAGCGAAGAAATCGGGTCCAAGCCACCATACAAAGAACGGCTAGATGCCACTTTGCGCGTGGGCACTTTGACCCGGCCACCTTTGGCCGCGGCCCCAATGGTGCGCACGGTGCGCGCCGCGTCCATCAAAGAGGCTTTGGAAATATCGTCGGAATACGCAAAGGCGGTTTTTTCGCCGCTCACGGCACGCACGCCTACGCCTTGGTCGATGCTGAAGGAACCGGTTTTGACAATGCCCTCCTCCAAACTCCAGCCTTCGGCACGGGTGTATTGAAAGTACAAATCAGCTTCATCAACCTTGTGCGCTTTGATTTCGGCCAGTGTTTTGGCCAAGTCGGTTTCGTCCAAACCGAAAGGCTCTAACAACAGTTGACGGGCAATGGCCAATC
>CANFZT010000122.1 GCA_947451565.1 Comamonadaceae bacterium
AACTCAGCGCCGAGGGCTATCAAACGTCTAAAACTTTTGCTGGCGCTGACTTGGTCATCGTCAACACCTGTGGCTTCATTGATGATGCTGTCAAAGAAAGCCTAGACACGATTGGCGAAGCCTTGGCCGAAAACGGCAAAGTCATCGTGACTGGGTGCTTAGGCGCTCGACAGGCCGAAGGCGGCTCTAACTTGGTGATGCAAATGCACCCCAGTGTGTTGGCTGTGACAGGTCCACACGCGACGCAAGAAGTGATGGATGCGGTGCATGCCCATTTGCCTAAGCCGCATGACCCGTTCATTGACTTGGTGCCCAACAGCTTTGGTGAAGCGGGCGTCAAGCTCACACCCAAGCACTATGCGTATTTGAAAATCAGCGAAGGTTGCAACCACCGTTGCACGTTTTGCATCATCCCGTCCATGCGTGGCGATTTGGTGAGTCGCCCGATTGGCGATGTGCTCAAAGAAGCACGCGCTTTGTTTGAAGGCGGCGTGAAAGAGCTGTTGGTGATTAGCCAAGACACGTCGGCTTATGGTGTGGACGTGAAGTACGTCACAGGTTTCTTTGACGGCCAACCCATCAAAACCCGTACCTTAGAGCTGTCGCAGGCCTTGGCCAAACTGGCTCAAACTTATGGTGCTTGGGTCCGTCTGCACTACGTGTATCCATACCCAAGTGTGGATGACATCATTCCTTTGATGGCCACGGGCCATGTGTTGCCGTATTTGGATGTGCCGTTTCAGCACAGCCACCCCGATGTGTTGAAACGCATGAAGCGCCCAGCCAGCGGCGAGAAAAACCTGGAGCGCATTGCACGCTGGCGCGAGCTTTGCCCGCAAATTGTGATTCGCAGCACCTTCATTGCAGGCTTTCCTGGTGAGACCGAAGAAGAGTTTGAGCATTTGCTCAACTTCGTGCGTGAAGCCGAGATTGACCGTGCGGGTTGCTTTGCATACAGCCCCGTGGACGGTGCTGCTGCGAACGACATTCCAGGCATGCTGCCGCAAGAGGTGCGTGAGGCACGTCAGGCGCGTTTCATGGAAGTGGCCGAAGAAGTATCTATTGCCAAGCTCAAGCGCCGCATTGGCTCGACCATCCAAGTCTTGGTCGACTCAGCGCCCGCGGGCGGACGTAAAGGTGGCGTGGGCCGTAGCTATGCCGATGCCCCTGAGATTGATGGTGTGGTGAAATTGTTGCCGCCTGAGAAACTCAGCAAAGTGCTCAAAGTGGGGGAGTTCACCCGCGCCAAAGTGGTGGCGACAGATGGTCACGATCTTGTCGCATTGCCGATTTAAATTCACAAAAAACAAAAGCCACCTCAAAGGTGGCTTTCATTTAACTTATATTGGTGCCCAGGAAGGGACTCGAACCCCCACGATGTTACTCGCTAGTACCTGAAACTAGTGCGTCTACCAATTCCGCCACCTGGGCATTTCAGGAAAGAGAGGCATTGTATCAAGAATTCCGTACATACCAGTGGGTTACTGGAAGAGTTTGTCGGCACCGTATCGGGTCACCGTGATGGACATGGTTTTGTGCAACGTGATGATGGGTCACCAGACATCTTTTTGCCCCCTAACGAAATGCGCGCGGTGTTGCACCGTGATCGCGTCAAAGCGCGCGTGGTGCGTTTTGACCGCAAGGGCCGTCCTGAGGGGCGTGTGGTTGAAATTTTGGAACGCTCTCAGCAGCCCATCATTGGTCGTTTACTGCAAGAGAGCGGCGTTTGGTTAGTTGCCCCTGAAGACAAACGGTATGGTCAAGATGTCTTGATCAACAAAGGCGCTACTGCCAACGCGACGACGGGTCAGGTGGTGGTGGTCGAATTGACCGAACCACCGAGCCTTTACGGTCAGCCCGTCGGACGCGTAAAAGAAGTGTTGGGTGAGGTGGATGATCCTGGCATGGAAATCGAAATCGCCGTGCGTAAATATGGCGTACCCCATGAATTTTCTGATGCTTGCTTGGGCATGGCGCGTGGTTTGCCAGACAAGGTCAGAGCGCAAGATAAAAAAGGGCGTGTTGACTTGACGGATGTGCCGCTGGTCACGATTGACGGTGAAGACGCGCGTGACTTTGACGATGCTGTGTATTGTGAACCGGCTAAAGTAGGTAAAGGCAAAGGCTGGCGTTTGTTGGTGGCCATTGCCGATGTGAGCAACTACGTGGAAACTGGCAGCGCGATTGATATAGACGCGTATGACCGAGCCACCAGTGTGTACTTCCCACGTCGCGTGATTCCAATGCTGCCCGAGAAGCTCTCGAATGGTTTGTGTTCGTTGAATCCTGATGTTGAACGTTTGTGCATGGTGTGTGACATGCTCATCAGCGCCTCGGGCGATGTCGAGGCTTATCAGTTTTACCCTGCAGTGATGTTTAGCCACGCGCGCTTTACGTATACCGAAGTGGCCGCAATTTTGTCAAACACGCGGGGCCCAGAAGCCGCCAAGCGTAAAGAGCGCATTGACGATTTGTTGAATTTGCACGATGTGTACGGTGCCTTAAACAAAGCCCGTCGCGTTCGTGGTGCTGTGGATTTTGAAACCACCGAGACGCAAATCGTGTGCGACGAAAGTGGTCGCATCGAAAAAATCGTGCCGCGTGTTCGCAATGATGCCCACAAATTGATTGAAGAGGCCATGCTGGCCGCCAACGTGTGCAGCGCTGATTTCATCTTGCAAAGTAAGCACCCTGGCTTATTCCGTGTCCATGAAGGCCCAACGCCTGAAAAGATTGATTTGCTGCGTGGCTACCTCAAAACCACAGGTGTCGGTATGAGCGTGAGCGACAACCCTCGACCTGCTGAGTTTCAAGCGATCGCAGAAGCGACCAAAGAGCGTCCCGACGCGCAGCAAATTCATTCGATGTTGCTGCGATCGATGCAGCAGGCGGTATATACCCCCGAGAACAACGGTCACTTTGGTTTGGCGTTTGAGGCTTATACCCACTTCACCAGCCCCATTCGTCGTTATCCCGATTTGCTGGTGCATCGCGTCATTAAAGCGATTTTGCTCAAACGCAAATACCAATTGCCTGCGCTGCCTACGCCGGGTGAGGCGCACGCCAAATTGGCACGTCGTTTGGCTTTGCGTGTGCGTGAGCCGCAAAACAAGCTGGTGGAAAAGTCCAAACCTACGCCCGATCAGCAAGCTTGGGAGGCGGCAGGCTTGCATTGCAGTGCCAACGAGCGTCGTGCCGACGAGGCAAGTCGTGATGTGGAGGCTTGGCTCAAGTGCAAGTACATGCGTGAGCATTTAGGTGAGGAATATGGTGGTGTGGTGACGGCGGCAACTGGCTTTGGTTTGTTCGTGACCTTGGATGCCATGTATGTCGAAGGCTTGGTGCACATCACGGAGTTAGGCGGCGAATACTTCCGCTTTGACGAAATGCGCCAAGAGCTCCGTGGCGAACGTACGGGCATTCGCTATGGCATTGGCTCGCGGGTGCGTATTCAAGTCAGTCGTGTTGATTTGGATGGTCGCAAAATTGACTTCCGCTTGGTGCGTGAAGCGGATGAGTTGTTACCTCGCGGTGCGAAGGAAGCCAATGGATCGTCCATGCAAAACTTCAAAACGGCAGTGAAAAAAGCATTCACCAAAATGAGTGGCAAGGCAGGACGGGGCGAACCTAAATCCGCTGCTGGCGCTCCTCGTAAATCAGGTGACAAAAAAACCAGCGCGAAGAGCCGACGCTCGCGCAAGTAAAGCAAACTATCGATGGCCTCAACGCACCGAGGCCGCTAACAATGCGGCATCGAGTGCGGGTGCATCGTTTGGCCATTTGGTCGCGATGTGGCCATGCATATACACGGCTTGGTAGGTGCCTGAGAAGGGGTCTTCGCTGCGTGCGATATACGCGCCTATCAGTCCAGCCAGTACATCGCCAGTGCCAGCTGTCGCGAGCAGCGCATTGCCAGACGCGTTGATGATGGGGGCGTGATTTGGGCTTGCAACGATGCTGCCCGAGCCCTTGAGGACTACAACGGATTGAAACGTGTTTGCAAGTTGCTGGGCCGCATGGATGCGATTTTTCTGAATGTCTTTCACCGAGCAATTCAAAAGCCGGGCCGCCTCTAGTGGATGAGGCGTGAGTATGGTTGGCTTATGGCGCGTGCTGCGTTTTTTCAACAGCTCTTGCAATGATGTGTCGCGTGCAATGGCGTTCAAAGCGTCAGCATCTAAGACCAAGCACAGAGATGACGACAGCACGTTAGGTAAGAGCGGGCGAATGGCATCGCCACCGCCACAGCCACACACGACCGTGGCCGTGTGCAAATCAAGCGCCGTAGGTGAGCGCACCATCAAGGACGGGTGCGTGGCTGTGATGGCGTGCTTTGCTTCGCTATCTAGCAATCCCACGAAGACGCGTCCAGCACCGCCATGCAAAGCGGCGACTGCCGCGAGCACGGCCGCACCAGACATGCCTGGCGCGCCACCCATTACCGCTACATCGCCAAAACTACCTTTGTGGCTGTTCTGAATCCTCGGTGCAGGGGGTGCCTGGTTTTGTTGCAGCCAAGCGGTGGGTATGGTTCCTACGTCAACGCCTAGGTGGTTAAACCAAACTTGCCCAGCGGCATCTTGACCATCTGCTGTGAATAATCCTAGTTTGAGTGTAAGCAAGCTCAAGGTATGGCGTTGAGGCTGTCCTAGCGTGCTGTGTGAGAGCGGTTGACCCAGCCATTCACCCGTGTCTGCCACCAACCCAGTGGGGATGTCGAGGCATAGCAACGGCGCGCTGTTGCTTTGCATCACATGAAGCCACTGTGCCATTAACCCTTCTGGCGCACGTTGTGCGCCGATGCCGAGTAGGGCGTCAATGGCGAGGTCAAAGTGCTCAGGCGCGTGTTCTGCAAAGGTAACGCCTGCATGCTTCGCGCGACGCCATGCATGTTGCGCGTCAGCTGGGGCGTGACCTTCTTCCCCCAACCAAGTGACGATAGGGTGTTTGCCCCAGGCATGCAAATGAATGGCAGCTTCTAAGCCGTCACCGCCGTTGTTGCCGGGGCCGCAGGCAATCCAAATTTTCTGTGCGTGAGGGGCAATTGCCAAGGCCAGTTGCGCAGTGGCTAAACCTGCGCGTTGCATCAGTGTGTGAGAACGAAGCGCGGCTTGTGCCCCAAGCTCAATGATTTGGGTCTGTGCCACGCTGTACAGCGGCCATTTGGCTTGGCTGCTCAGTGTTTGCGTGAGGGCGACTGTTTTCATCGTTGAAGGTGCAAGCGTTCAAGACCCAAACCTTGCAAATCAATGTCAGGGCTTTTGCCATTGATGCTGTCTGCCACTGCGCGGGCGCTGCCACAAGCTAAGGTCCAACCACTGGCGCCGTGGCCTAAATTGAGCCAAACGCCAGGGATGCCGCTGGCCCCCAGAATGGGTGGACCATCTGGCAGCATCGGGCGTGAACCTTTCCAAACCTGCACACTGTCTTGTGTGCGCGCGGCGCCGGGGAACCAGTCGTCCAACACACGGTAAAGCGTTTTGATGCTGGCTGCGTCGTGACGGTTGGCATTGCCACCCATTTCAGAACCTCCAGAGACGCGCACCCGTTGACCCAAACGGCTGATGGCGACTTTGTATTTTTCGTCGATCACGCCGCTGCGTGGGGCATCCAAGGGTTCACGCACAGCGGCGCTGATGGCGTAACCGTGTATCGCCACCAAAGGAATGTGCAGGCCAAGTGGTCGAACGAGTCGCGCACTCGCAAGGCCTGCGCAAACGACGATGGCATCAAACTTTTCGCCCAAGTCTTGGGCTGAGGTGCGAATGATTTTCGGTTGAGCGGCGGTCAGGGGTTCGATCGGCGTGTTGAAGCGAAATTTCACGCCCAGAGCCTCGGCTTCGCCTTTGAGTAAGAGGGTAAATTGGCGGCAGTTACCCACTTCGTCTTCGGGGAAGTAAATGGCTTGCGCTAAAGTGGTTTCTGGACTGAGCGCAGGCTCGATGTCTCTAGCTTCTTTAGCACTCAGGGTTTTAAAGCCTAGCCCAGCATCGCGCATCACCTGCAAGGACGCTTGCATCAATTTGCTTTCCCGCTCGCTGCGCAGCAGCACCATGAAACCTTGGCTGCGTTCATGCACCAAGTTCAAAGTGTCGGTGAGGGTGCGCATCCGGTGGCTGCTGTACTCGGCCAAACGCAACATGCTTTCGCGGTTTCGCGCAAAGGTATTGCTGTTGCTGGCTTTGCGCATTTTCCATAACCAGCGCCATTCGGCGAAGCTGGGGTTTGAAATACGTAGCGGTGTATCGCGTTGCCACAAGTGAGACAGTACATGTTTGAGCATGCCTGGCTTTGCCCAAGGTGCCGCATAGCTCGCAGAGGCTACACCCGTGTTGGAGAAGCTGCATTCTTCGGCTGCGGCGCCATTGCGCTCAAAAACTGTGACTTCGTGGCCAAGTGTCGCTAATTCGTAGGCGGTGGTGATGCCAATCACGCCCGCACCAATCACGGCAACCTTCATACGGGAATCCTTGCTGAAGGCGGGTGGGCGGGGGTGAGGGGCATGTATGGATGTGCTAGAATCATTGGGTTTTTCCGAGGTTGAGGCTTTGTCTCAAGTTCGGACAAACATCACTCGCAAACCAGTCCAATCAAGGTGTTGCCAAAAGTTTTTAAGATTAAAAACTTGCGGTGATGATGGGCTGGATTTTAGACCCAACCTTTGGAGTATCTCTATGTCATTCACTATGCGCGATATGCTGGAAGCCGGCGTCCACTTTGGTCACCAAACTCGCTTCTGGAACCC
>CANFZT010000123.1 GCA_947451565.1 Comamonadaceae bacterium
CGCACGCGGCAAGCTGCCGCTGTTGGTGGGCGGCACCATGCTTTACCTCAAAGCCTTGCGCGATGGCATTGACGACTTACCCACCGCCCAACCCGAGCTGCGCGCAGAGATTGAACAACAAGCACTCGCCTTGGGCTGGCCTGCCATGCATGCCGAGTTGGCCAAGGTCGACGCCATCACCGCCGCACGCTTGGCCCCTAACGATGCCCAGCGCATCTCGCGTGCGCTGGAGGTGTGGCGTGTCAGCGGCAAAGCTTTGTCGCAATGGTTTGCACAAGCTGATGCCACACGCGCCACCCAACCTGGGCTCAACATGCCCCTGCTTTCGTTAGAGCCAGAAAACCGTGCATGGCTGCATGCACGCATTGCACAACGCTTTGACCTCATGTTGGCAGGAGGATTCTTGGCTGAGGTGCAAGCCCTTCGTGCGCGTGGTGACCTGCACATTGATTTGCCCAGCATGCGTTGTGTGGGCTACCGCCAAGCGTGGGAGTTGCTTGACCGGGCCCAAGCTGAAGAGGCATTGCCTGAGAGCATCCTGCCGCAGCTGCACGCACTAGGCGTGGCCGCCACGCGCCAGTTGGCTAAACGGCAACTCACCTGGTTGCGCGGCATGGATGAGCGCATCGTGATCCCCTGTGATGCACCCGATGCTTTGGCGCAAACACTGGCCGCCGTGAAGCGGTTTACTGCAACGGTTCTTTGAGCACGTCGGGCAACGGCAGAGGCATGACGGCAATGCCCTCGTCCATCAAGGCTTCGGTTTCTTCGGGTGTGGCGTGGCCACGAATGTTGCGCGTCTTTGCTTCACCGTAGTGCATTTTTCGGGCTTCCTCGGGAAAACTATCGCCCACGTCTTCGGTATTCGCCACCACATGACGCACCATCTTGAGCAAAGCGGCTTGGAGTTGTGCGGGCTCTAAGTTGGCCACCTCTTGCAGACTGGATAATGCAACTGGTGCAGCGGGAGCCGTCGGTTTGACTGTCGTCGCTACCGCCTGTGCATCAGCGTCGTTCGATACGCTGACACTGTGCGCTGCCACATCACGCTCGCCGCGCGTGGTATTTAGATTTAAACGGGGTGCGCTGAGTTTTTTGGTCACGCTTGCATCGCCGCACATCGGACATGTGAGCAAGCCACGAGCGAGCTGGCTTTGGTAATCGTCTTCAGAACCAAACCAGCCTTCAAACACATGGTGGTGTGCGCATTGCAGGTCTAAAACTTTCATGGCTTGAATTATCTCGCAGCCTGCCTACGCGCGCTGCCACTGCAGAGGCCATGCGCCACTCAGGTGGTTTTGCAGCCAGAGCAAACCCGTCAAGGTTTTGGCATCGGTGAGCTGACCGTCGCGCGACCAAGCGAGCAGCTCGTCAATGCTGGCATCAAACACATCCAGAAATTCACCGTCGTCCAACTGACGCTCGCCTTGGGTCAGGCCGCGTGCAAACCAAATGTCAATGAACTCAGTGGAGTAGCTGATGACGGGGTGCAACACGCCCGCGTGCGCCCACTCTGCGGCGCGATAGCCTGTTTCTTCCAGCAGCTCACGCTGAGCGCAGACCCAGCGGTCTTCTCCCGGATCCAACTTGCCAGCTGGAAATTCAATCATCACTTGTTGGACGGGGTAGCGGTATTGGCGCTCCATCACCAAGCGGCCATCGTCACGCATGGCGATAATCATCACCGCGCCTGGGTGAATCACAAACTCACGCGTGGCGGTGTCGCCACTGGGCAAACGCACGGTGTCGCGAAAGGCATGCAAAAAGTGACCTTTGAGTAACTCGACGTGGTCTAGCGTGTGTTCCACCAAGTGGTCATCAGAAATGTTATTCATCGTCATCATGAAAAAAGCCAGCTCGAGAGCTGGCTTTGTTAGAGCATTAAATGCTTAGGTACCCAAGGTACGCACGATGGCATTGGCACACAAAGCCATCAAGCCGCCGGGCAAGATGCCCAGGATCAAAATCAATGCACCGTTGATGGTCAACACCACGCGCACATCGTTGCCAGCCGACACGGTGGTCGCCGTGATAGGTGCATCAAAGTACATGACCTTGACGATACGCAAATAGTAGAAAGCGCCAATCAGCGACATCATCACCGCGAAAACGGCCAAGACAATCGCGCCGGTTTGACCCGAAGCGATCAAGGCTTGCAACACCGACAGCTTGGCGTAGAAGCCCACCAGGGGGGGTACACCAGCGAGCGAGAACATACAAGCCGCCATCACACCTGCGTACAAGGGGCTGCGTTGGTTCAAGCCAGCGAGGTCAGAAATTTCTTCGCTCTCAAAACCTTCACGGGCCAAAAGCAAGATGATGCCGAAGGTAGCCAAGGTCGTCAGCACATAGGTGATGACGTAGAACATGGCCGAGCTATAAGCGTTAGCAGCCGCAGCGGTGTTGCCGTTGACCACGCCCGAGAGTAAACCGATCAACACAAAACCCATTTGGGCAATGGTGGAGAAAGCCAACATGCGCTTGAGGTTGGTTTGTGCCACAGCGGCCAAGTTACCAATGAGCAAAGATGAGATGGCCAAAACCATCAACATTTGCTGCCAGTCCACGGCTAAGGGCAATAAGCCCTCCACCAACAAACGGATGGTCATGGCAAAAGCAGCCAACTTCGGTGCGCCACCAATCATCAAGGTGATGGCGGTCGGTGCGCCGTGGTACACGTCTGGAATCCACATATGGAAAGGCACCACACCAAATTTGAATGCCAAACCGCACACCACAAAGACCAAGCCCAACACCAACACTTGGTGCTTGATTTGACCCGAGGCCACAGCCTTAAACACGGTGCTGATGTCAAGCGAACCTGTGGCGCCATACAACATGGACAAGCCATAGAGCAAGAAGCCACTGGCCATCGCGCCCAACACAAAATACTTCATGGCAGCTTCGCTGGCCACGGCGCTGTCGCGGCGCAAGGCCACCATGGCGTAGCTAGACAGAGTCAGCAATTCCAGGCCGAGGTACAACACGAGGAAGTTGTTGCCCGAGATCATGACGAACATGCCCAACAAAGCAAAGAGGCCTAAGGTGAACAGCTCGCCGCCGCGCAACATGTCGCGCTCAGCAGCATAAGGACGGCCATAAACCAAGGTGACCATCACAGCCAACGCTGCAAAGCACTTGAGCCAGCTACCCATGGCGTCAGAGACCACCATGTTGCCAAAGCTATACACCGTTTGGCCTTGTGTGGCGGTGACAGCTTCCAAGTAAGCCACCACACCGATGGTGAGGAGCGACAAGGCATAAGTGGTGGTGCGACGCGGGCACTTGACGAACAAGTCCACCATCGCAATCACGATGGCCATGACGGCCAACAGCATTTCGGGATAAACCGCAGCGATGCTCAGTTTTTCAAACATTTTTCAATCCCTTTTTATTGCGGCAATTTGGACAGGGCTACGTGCTTGAGCAACTCAGCCACGGACACATCCATCACGTCAGTGAAGGGCTTGGGGTACAAGCCCATGGCCAACACTGCGATTGCCAACAAGGCCAACATCACAAACTCACGGCTGTTGATGTCGGTCAATTCTTTGACGTGGTCATTGGCCACGGGGCCCAGATAAACGCGCTTGATCATCCACAAGGTGTAAGCAGCGCCAAAGATTAAGGCAGACGCCGATGCAAAGCCAACCCAGAAGTTGTATTTGATGGCACCCAAAATGACCATCCACTCGCCCACGAAACCCGCCGTCCCTGGCAAGCCACAGTTAGCCATACCAAACAACAAAGCAAATGCAGCGAACTTGGGCATGGTGTTGACCACGCCGCCGTAGCTGGCGATTTCACGAGAATGCATGCGGTCATACAACACGCCGATGGACAAGAACATCGCAGCCGACACAAAGCCGTGCGCAATCATTTGCACCAACGCGCCGGACACCCCAATGTCGTTGAAGATGAAGAAACCCAAGGTCACGAAACCCATGTGCGCCACCGATGAATAAGCCACCAGTTTCTTCATGTCTTCTTGCACCATGGCCACCAAACCCACGTAGACCACCGCCACGAGCGACAGCGCGATCATGAGCCATGCGTATTCGTGTGCGGCATCGGGAGCGATGGGCATGGAGAAACGCAAGAAACCATACGCACCCAGCTTCAACATGATCGCGGCCAACACGGCTGAACCACCTGTAGGCGCTTCCACGTGAACGTCTGGCAACCAAGTGTGCACAGGCCACATCGGCACTTTCACGGCAAACGCGGCAAAGAATGCAAAGAACAGCAAGGTTTGTGCAGACATGGGCAATGGCAGTTTGTGCCATGTGGCTAAGTCAAAGCTACCACCCGATTGGGTATAGAGGTAAATCAAGGCGATCAGCATCAACAACGAACCCAGCAAGGTGTACAAGAAGAACTTGAACGCTGCATAGATCTTGTTGGGGCCACCCCAGACACCGATGATCAAGTACATCGGAATCAAGGTGGCTTCAAAGAACACATAAAACAGCATGCCGTCGGCTGCGCAAAACACACCGATCATCAAGCCGCTCAAGATCAAGAACGCGCCCATGTACTGGTTCACGCGCTCGGTGATGACTTCCCAACCCGCGATCACAACGATCACATTGATGAAGGCAGTCAACAAGACAAACCACATCGACAGGCCATCAACACCGAGGTGATAGAACACATTGAAGCGCTCAATCCACATGGTATTTTCAACAAATTGCAAAGCAGCGGTGCTGGCATCGAAACCGCTATACAGCGGCAACGTGACTGCAAAACTGAGGAGCGCGCCGATCAAGGCAATCCAACGCACCACCTTCGCATGTTCGTCACGCCCAAAGGCGAGCAAGATGACACCAAACAAAATTGGCGTCCAGATGGCGAGGCTCAATAAACCCATTTCTTATTCTCCTTATTTGAGCCAGACGAACCACGTCATCAGCACGAACACGCCCAAGATCATGACCAAGGCGTAGTGGTAGAGGTAGCCCGACTGCAACTGACGCGTCACAGAGGACACCCAACCCACCAACTTCCAAGAAGCGTTCACCACACCACCTTCGATGATGGCTTGGTCGCCGCCCTTCCACAGACCGGTACCCAAAGCGCGTGCGCCACGGGCCAAGACGTTTTCATTGAACCAATCCAAGTAGTACTTGTTCTCGAACAAGACATAGATGGGATGGCACACACGTTTGATCGCCGCAGGCAAGGCTGGGTTGATCATGTACATGTAGTAAGACGTCACCACACCAGCCAAAGCCAACCAGAACGGCGCAGTGCTGAAAGCGTGCATGGCCATGGCGACAGCGCCGTGGTATTCATGTGACAACTCGTGCATCACAGGGTGCTTGTCCGCATTGATGAAAATGGCATCGCTGAAGAACTCACCGAACAACAGCGGGTCAATGGTGTAGAAACCAATCAACACCGAAGGAATCGCCAATAAGACCAAAGGCACAGTAACAACCCATGGAGACTCATGTGGGCCGTGGTCATGGCCATGATCGTCATGACCGTGGTGGTCATCGTGGCCGTGATGTGCGTCAGGGTTTTGGTCGTAACGCTCTTCGCCGTGGAACACGAGGAAGTACATGCGGAACGAATAGAACGCCGTCACAAACACGCCTGCCAACACTGCAAAGTGAGCGAAGCCCGCACCAGGCAAGGTGCTTTCAGCCACTGCTTCAATGATGCTGTCTTTAGAGTAGAAACCAGAGAAGAACGGTGTGCCGATCAAGGCCAATGAACCCAACAACGAGGTGATCCAAGTGATAGGCATGTACTTGCGCACACCACCCATCCAACGGATGTCTTGGTTGTGGTGCATGCCCATGATGACGGAACCGGCACCAAGGAACAGAAGCGCTTTAAAGAACGCGTGCGTCATCAAGTGGAACACGGCCACAGAGTATGCCGATGCGCCCAAAGCCACGGTCATGTAACCGAGCTGTGACAGTGTGGAATAAGCCACCACGCGCTTGATGTCGTTTTGAATCAGCCCCAAAAAGCCCATGAACAAGGCTGTGATGGCACCGATCACCAAGATGAAGTTCAGCGCGGTGTCTGACAACTCAAAGAAGGGCGACATGCGGGTGACCATGAAGATACCAGCCGTCACCATGGTCGCTGCGTGAATCAACGCAGAGATCGGGGTTGGGCCTTCCATGGAGTCAGGCAACCAGACGTGCAATGGGAACTGCGCCGACTTACCCATCGCGCCAATGAACAAGCAAATACAAATGACCGTCACCAACATCCAGTCGGTGCCGGGGAATGTGAGCGCGCCCAGTTCAGCGGCTTTGGCAAATGCCTCGGTGTAGTTCAAGGTGCCGCCATAAGCAGCGATCAAACCAATGCCTAAGATGAAGCCGAAGTCACCCACGCGGTTGACCAAGAAGGCTTTCATGTTAGCGAAGATCGCAGTAGGTTTGTTGAACCAAAAACCGATCAACAAATAAGACACCAAGCCCACCGCTTCCCAACCGAAGAACAGTTGCAGCATGTTATTGCTCATGACAAGCATCAACATCGAGAAAGTGAACAAAGAGATGTAAGAGAAGAAGCGGTTGTAGCCTTCATCCTCTTGCATATAGCCAATGGTGTAGAGGTGGACCATCAGTGACACAAAGGTCACGACGCACATCATCATGGCGGTGAGGCCATCGACCATGAAGCCGATTTCCATTTTCAAATCGCCCACCACCATCCAGGTGTAGAGGGTGTCGTTGAAGCGGGCACCGTCGATGGCCACGCTCTTGAGCGTC
>CANFZT010000124.1 GCA_947451565.1 Comamonadaceae bacterium
CCCCATGCATGGCGTGTGATGGCTTGGGGTTGGTTGTTGGTACTGGGTTTGCACAGCCTATTGGAATACCCACTTTGGTATGGACCATTCCAAATGATTTTGGGTTTAGCCATCGGCCTGTTGTGGGCCACGCCGTCAGTGCAAGGTCAACCAGATATCCAAGAAGAAGCCCAAGAAGGTCCTATGCTGGTTGCGGCCTTGCTGTTCATCGGCTGCTTGTACGCCGCGTGGGACTTCAACCGCGTGGGCCAAATTTACCGACAAGCGACCTCGCGTGATGCGGCCTACCGCGACAACCCGCTGCACCATGCCAAGCAATCGTGGCTGTTCAAAAACCAAGCGGATTTTGCCGAGCTGACCACGCAAACGGTCACCGCAGACAACGCGGCTGACCTCTACCCACAAGCGCTGCGTCTGATGCACTACTCCCCCGAAGCGCGTGTGGTACAGCGCGCCATCGACAGCGGCAAATTCTTGGGCGAAGATGACCATGCGCAAGCGTTGGCACAGCGCTTGGAAGATGTGAAGCAAAACACGCCACGCTAAACTCATCTGCAACATGACCCACCCTCACTCCACCCTCTCGGCCATCGTCATCACACGCAACGAAGCGCACAACTTGCACGATTGTTTGCAGTCCATGCACGGCTTGGTCGATGAAATCATTGTGGTGGACAGCCAAAGCACCGACGCCACCGTGGCCATCGCGCAGCAGCATGGTGCCAAAGTGGCACAGCCTGCAGACTGGCCGGGTTTTGGTCCGCAGAAAAACCGAGCCTTAAATTTGGCCACCTGTGATTGGGTGCTGTCGATTGACGCCGACGAACGCGTCACGCCCGCGCTGGCTGCAGAAATCAAGCAGGTGTTGCAAACGGGCGCGTTGGATGTGGCCTACAAGCTGCCGCGCTTGTCGTCGTATTGCGGCAAGTTCATTCATCACGCGGGTTGGCAGCCAGACCATGTGTTGCGTTTGTTCAAGCGCGGCACGGCTAAGTTCTCAGACGACCTCGTGCACGAGAGAGTCGTGACGCAAACACCTGTGTTGCCCTTGCGCCACCATTTGCTGCATTACAGCTACCTCAATTTTTCACAAGTGCTGTCTAAGGTCGATGCGTATTCCAGCGCCTCTGCCAAGCAAGCCTATGCGCGCGGCAAGCGTTCTTCGGTGGCCGGGGCCTTGGGTCACGGTGCGTGGGCCTTCTTTCGCACCTATGTCATTCGCCGTGGTTTTTTAGATGGCGCTCACGGCTTGGCGCTCTCGATTTCAAATGCCGAGACCAGCTACTACAAGTATTTGAAGCTCTGGCAAATGCAGCAGGCCGAAGAGGCCGCTGATCAGGCCGCCACGTAACTGCCCGACTTCCCGCCGTGCTTTTCTAGCAAATGCACATCGGTCATCGTCATGCCACGGTCCACGGCTTTGCACATGTCATAGATGGTGAGCAGGGCCACTTGTACGGCCGTTAGTGCTTCCATTTCCACACCGGTTTGACCGACCGTCTCCACCGTGGCTGTGCACTGCACGCTGTGCGTTGCTTCGTCCATCGCAAACGCCACGGCCACGCGTGTGAGCGCGAGTGGGTGACACAAGGGAATCAAGTCGCTGGTTTTTTTGGCGGCCTGAATGCCTGCGATGCGGGCAATGCCCAACACATCACCCTTCTTGGCGGTGCCACTTTGAATCAAGGCCAGCGTGGCGGGCAACATGACAATGCGACCTGTGGCCACGCCCACGCGTTTGGTGTGGGCTTTGTCGGCCACATCCACCATATGGGCTTGGCCTTGTGCGTCAAAGTGTGTGAGTGTGGACATGCTGAAATTTACAACGGGTTAACATGAAAGCCGCATCATACGATCCATGGCACTCATGTTTTCTTTTCTGCTTCCACCTCATCTGTTGCGCCGTGTCGGCGTGTTGGGGGTGTGCGCCGCCATGTTGTTGCCGATGGCCCCTGCGCAGGCACAACTGAGTTACAACCGCTTGCCTAATTTAGGCGATGGCGCTGACGTACCGCTGGGCGTTGAGCGACGTTTGGGCGAGAGCATTGCCCGCGAAATTTACCGTGACCCTGACTACTTAGATGACCCTATGCTGGGGGATTATTTGCAGTCGATTTGGCAGCCTTTATTGGTCGCGGCGCGTCAACGCGGTGAGTTAACGCCAGAGCTAGAGCAGCAGTTTGCTTGGGAGGTCGCGTTGATTCGTGACCGCAGCATCAACGCTTTTGCGCTGCCGGGTGGTTACTTGGGCGTGCATTTGGGGTTGATCTCGGCCGTCAGCAGTGCTGACGAATTGGCCTCGGTGTTGGCGCATGAGTTGAGCCACGTCACGCAGCGCCACATTGCGCGCATGATTTCACAGCAAGGCAAGCAAGGTCCGATGGTAATGGGCGCGATGATTTTGGGAATGTTGGCGGCCAGTCGCACCGCAAACGCCAGCAGCATGAGTGCGGCGAATGCCATGATGGTGGGCGGTCAGGCCGCTGCTATGCAGAGCCAACTCAATTTTTCGCGCGACATGGAGCGCGAGGCCGACCGCGTAGGCTATGGCGTGATGACGGACGCGGGCTACGAAGCCCAAGGGTTTGTCACCATGTTTGAGAAGCTGCAACAAGCGGCACGTTTGAATGACAACGGCTCGTTCCCCTACTTGCGCAGTCACCCCATGACCACCGAGCGCATTTCCGATGCCCAAGCACGTCAGCAGCTGCTGCCGACGCGTGCGGCCGTGGCGACAACGCCCACACATGCCATGATGTCTGCTCGCGCCCAAGTGTTGGCAAAGCCCGGTGTGGATGTGTTGCGCGCCCTCGCCGGACAGGCCAATGCCACCACGTTGGCGTTGGCGACCCCTGCCAAACAGGCGGGGGTGTTGTATGGCGCTACCATGGCTGAGATGGTGCAGCGTAATTTTGGTGCGGCACGTCAGCATTTGGCGCGCCTGCAAAGTTTGGCGGGTCTCGAGCTCAGCGCCTTGCGTGCGGTGCGTTTGCTTGCGGCAGAGCTGGCACTGACTGCTGGGGATGCCGCGCAGGCCGTGGTGTTGCTGACGCCCAAGGTGGTCTTGTTAGCGAGCCAGGACCGTGCAACGCGCATGCAGCTGGCGCGTAGTCGCATTGCCACGCAAAAGCCGGCGCAAGGAAAATTGGCGGCAAGTGAGTTGTCGTTGTGGTTGAGCCAACACCCGCGCGACGCTTCGGCATGGCTGTTGCAAGCCTCCGCCTATGAGTTGCAGGGCGATAGCTTGCGTGCCATTCGTGCCCAAGCGGAAGCGCGCGCGATGGAGCTGGACTATGGCGCCGCCGTAGACCGCTTTAAAGCCGCTCAGCAGTTGGCACACCAGATGGCGAGTGAGAGCAAGTTGGATCGCGGGGGGCACATGGAGGCGTCCATCATCGACGCCCGTTTGCGTGAGTTAGAGCGGTTGCGGCGGGAACAAGCGCTCGAGCGCGGCATCAATTAGCACGCCAAACGCGGAGTAAATCAGCGAGCCCAGCAGCGCTGAACCAAAGCCGCGGACCCAAAAGCCCTCTAGCAAGCCAGCAGCGGCCCAGAACATGAAGGCGTTGATGACAAACAAAAACAGACCCAGCGTGAAAAACGTCACGGGCAGTGTCAGCACCACCAAGGCAGGACGCACGATGAGGTTAAAAATACCGATGACCAAAGCGGCTGCCATGGCCGCACCAAAGCCGGTGACTTCGACGCCGCTGTAAAGATGTGCCAAGGCCATCAAGGCCGTGGCATGGAGTACCCAAGTTAAAAGTAGTTTCATTGCATGATCAGCATAGCATTGCCGCTATCATCCACACCCCGACTTTCACCCTGCTTTTTAGGTAATAGACTCTAACGCGATGGCTGGCATTCACATCACCGACATTGAAGCGGCCATTAATTACTGGCGCGAACAAAAGCCGTCACCCGATGGGGTCACGCTCGCGCCCGAGATTCGTGCTTTGGCCGAGGTCTACGCGTTGATGATTTATTACCACGAGGAAGTGGCGGCCGAAAAGGGATTCCCAAAAAAGGCCTATGACGCTTGGCTGGCTTGGTACCGCACCACGCCCGATGCACCTTGCATTGCCATTTGCTCAACGAGCCAAGGCGATGAAGAGTGCAAAGGCTGTGGCCGAACGTTTGAAGAAGTGCAGTACTGGCCGGAAATGTCACCGGCTGAGAAGCGCGGCACTTGGCGACGCATCACGATGATTGGTACTTCTTGGCGATTTAATAAGTACGCAGAGCGTGCGGCAGCCAACGCCTCGGTGGATGTGGGCGACGCGCAGGCTGACTAGGCTTTATTTCCAGCGCTCGCACTCAATGTCCACGGTGGTGCTGCCGTTGCTCATCATCACCACACCTTCTTGCACCGTCGCTTGCAACTGCATGCTGCGCTCGGCCAATTTGGCCAAATCTTGCGACGCATGGCTGGGAATGCGCCACACCTGCAACGAGGTGGGTTTGATGAGCTTGTTTTGCATGTTTTTCCACCAGACTTCGCCTGAGCTGGAAAACACATACAGCATCACTTGATCGGCCTTGCTACAGGCTTTGAGCAGCGGCTTTTCTTCGGGCTGACCGACTTCAATCCACAAGCGTTTGCGGCCGGTGAAGTCGGTGAGCATCACATCCGGTTCGTCGGGATCAGACAGGCCTGCGCCAAAGGCCAGGACGCCGTCGCCATTGCACATGTCTTGTAACTGATGGGCTTGTAGCGACAACGCAACCAAACGCACCATCATGCGTTCGTCCGTTTCACTCGGGTGACGCGCCAAGGTCAGCGCGTGGTCGGCGTAATAGCCGTGGTCAATGTCAGCGATTTGGACGTTCGCTTTGAAGATGGTGGATTTGATCGCCATGGTTTTAAACGCGACGCGCCAGTTCGGCGGCTTTGCCCACGTAGCTGCCAGGCGTCATGGCCAGCAAGCGGTCTTTGTCGGCTTGCGGAATTTGCAACGAGGCAATCAAACCATGCAGGGCTTCGGCGGTGACGGTCTTGCCACGCGTGACTTCTTTGAGCTGTTCGTAAGCCCCCTGCACACCATAGCGGCGCATGACGGTTTGGATAGGTTCTGCCAAGACTTCCCAAGCCGCGTCTAAGTCAGCATCCAAGGCTTCGCGGTTGAGTTCGAGTTTGTTCAATCCCACGCTGAGGGCTTGATAGGCCAAAGCCGTATAGCCCAGCGCCACGCCCATGTTGCGCAACACGGTCGAGTCGGTCAGGTCGCGTTGCCAGCGGCTGATGGGCAGTTTTTCGCTCAGGTGTTTGAGCACGGCATTGGCCAAACCCAAATTGCCCTCGGCGTTTTCAAAGTCAATTGGGTTGACTTTGTGCGGCATGGTGGACGAGCCAATCTCGCCCGCTTTCAGGCGCTGCTTGAAGTAGCCCAAAGACACATAGCCCCACACGTCGCGTGACCAGTCAATCAGGATGGTGTTGGCACGGGCCACGGCGTCAAACAATTCGGCCATGTAGTCGTGGTGTTCGATTTGAATGCTGTAAGGCTGGAAGGTCAGGCCCAAGCCCAAAGGCGCAGGCGCTTCAACCACTTTGCGGCTGAAGGCCTCCCAATCGAAGTCAGGCCAAGCGCTCAGGTGTGCGTTGTAGTTGCCCACGGCACCGTTCATCTTGGCCATGATGTGGACGCTTGCAATGCGCTCGCGCACAAGTTTCAAACGCATCACCACGTTCGCCACTTCTTTGCCCACCGTGGTGGGGCTCGCAGTTTGGCCGTGGGTGCGGCTGAGCATGGGGACATCGGCGTAGGCGTGGGCCATCTCGCGTAGTTTGGCGATCAGGTTGTCGAGGCCGGGCAAGATCACCTCGTCCCGACCGGCTTTCAGTTGCAAAGCGTGGCTGGTGTTGTTGATGTCTTCGCTGGTGCAAGCAAAGTGCACAAATTCAGAAGCAGCTTCAAGCTCGGCGTGGCCTTTGAATTTTTTCTTGATCCAATACTCCACGGCTTTCACGTCGTGGTTGGTCACTTTTTCTTCGTCTTTGATCGCCAGGGCATCTTCGGTGTTGAAGTGGATGACCAAATTGATCAGATAGTCACGCGAGGCGGCGCTCAAAGGTTTGAATTCGGCAAAGCCTGCGTCGCTCAAGGCGATGAACCATGCAATTTCCACTTGCACGCGACGGTGCATATAGCCTTGCTCGCTCATCAAGGGCCGCAGGGCCGTGACTTTGCTGGCGTAGCGGCCATCCAGGGGCGACAAGGCGGTCACTTGGGAAATATTTTGATGAAGGCTTTGGGGGGTGCTGGTGGTATTGCTCATCCTACAATTTTAGGTGCAGGGCCCAAGTGCCATGTATACGCCAAGCTCGCTAAACTACAGCGTCAACAAACCTATGTGAAACGTATGAAACTGATTGGTGCAATTACCAGCCCCTATGTGCGCAAAGTGCGCATCGTCATGGCCGAGAAAAAACTGGACTACCAGTTTGTGATGGAGGACGTCTGGGCTGCCGATACCACGATTTCCGCCGCCAACCCCTTGGGCAAAGTGCCTTGCCTAATCATGGAGGGTGGCGAAGCGCTGTTTGATTCACGCGTCATCGTCGAATACGTGGACACGCTCTCGCCTGTGGGTAAGCTCATCCCAGACCGTGGCCGCGAACGCGCCGAAGTCAAAACTTGGGAGGCCTTGGCCG
>CANFZT010000125.1 GCA_947451565.1 Comamonadaceae bacterium
CAAGCTTGCCCAAACAGGGCACTTTGCTGATCTCCAGCAACACCCCCGATAGGAATGGCATGTCCTAGCAAATCGGCACGCACTTCGCAGTACTGAGCACTAGAAGCCTGCACGGTGGGCATCATGACCTCAGGTATGCGCAGGGCCGCCAACAGCTCAGCATCCCACTGGTTGGTGTGGATGTTAAAAAGCATGGTGCGAGAGGCATTGCTCACATCGGTGGCGTGTACCGCACCCCCGCTGAGTTGCCACATCAGCCAGCTGTCGACTGTGCCAAATAGCAACTCACCACGTTCAGCTTGGGCACGCGCTTGGGGCACATGATCCAAAATCCATTGGAGTTTGGTTCCCGAAAAATAAGCATCGACCAGCAAACCTGTTTTGGCTTGGATGGTGTCGCTCAGGCCCTGCTCACGCAAGGCCACACACGCAGGTTCGGCTCGGCGGTCTTGCCAAACAATCGCGTTGTAAATGGGTTGGCCTGTGTTTTTATTCCACACCACGCTGGTTTCGCGTTGGTTGGTGATGCCAAGCGCGCCTACATCACGGGCGCTGATGCCAGCTTTAGCCAGCACTTCTTTGGCGGTTGCCAACTGGGTCTGCCAGATTTGCATAGGGTCATGCTCGACCCAACCAGGATTGGGATAAATCTGCGTGATCTCTTGCTGAGCAATCGCCACGATTTGCCCGAGTTGGTTGAAAACAATGCTGCGTGAGCTAGAAGTGCCTTGGTCAAGGGCAAGGATGTAGGTCATGTGTTCTTCTTTCTTGGCGAAAAGTTCGTTCACTCAGCGATGTGCAGTTGTACTTGTGCTTCAGTAAGCAAGGCGCCAAAAGGCGAGGGTGGTGTGGCGTCTGTGAACAAACGATCAATCTGTGAAATCGCGCCAACCTCGACCATGGCTGGTCGGTTGAATTTGCTGTGGTCTGCTGCTAACCACACCTCTCTGGCGTGAGAAATGATGGTTTGTGAAACTTTGACCTCTCGGTAGTCGTAATCGCGCAAAGAACCATCCGATTCAATACCAGAGATGCCAATCAAAGCAATGTCCACTTTGAATTGACGAATGAAATCCACCGCAGCCTCACCGACGATGCCTTGATCCCGACCTCGCACAACGCCCCCCACCACGATCACTTCACTGTTGGGGTTGGCACTCAGGATGCTGGCCACATTCAAGTTGTTGGTGATGACACGCAAACCTGTGTGCCGCAACAAGGCACGTGCAATGGCTTCCGTGGTGGTCCCAATGTTCAAGATCAACGAGCAGTCGTTGGGCACGGCGGCTGCCACGCTTCGTGCGATCCGCGTTTTAGCTTCTGAGTTGAGGTTGACGCGCTGCTGGTGACCAATGTTCTCTGTGGTTGAGCTGGGCACACGCACGCCGCCATGAAAGCGCGTGAGCTGCCCCGTCTCCGCCATGCGCTGCACATCACGGCGCACCGTTTGCAAGGTCACACCTAATTTTTCAGCCAGTTGTTCGACCGTCACAGAGCCAAGCTCTTGCACAACTTTGAGCAAAGTAATTTGTCGTGGATTGGAATTCATAGATTCTGATTTTCATGCACAAACGAAGAGTCATCACTTTAAACCGAACAAAAACGAACATTTAAAGGGTAATTACTGAGCAAAAAAGAAAAACATCGAACAATAATGAATATATCAAAAGGCGATACAGATCGTCGACGAACTCAAAGCGTAAAGGTGGTGTGATGCAGTTGTCTCTCGAAGGTGTCAGCAAAAAAGTCGGGCCTCAAACTTGGCTTTACGACATGAGCCTAGCGCCTCGCAGTGCCAATGTAACGGTGCTGCTAGGCGCCACCCAAGCGGGCAAGACCAGTCTGATGCGCATCATGGCGGGTTTGGATGTGCCCAGTTCTGGTCGTGTGCTGGTGGATGGACAAGATGTGGTGGGCGTTCCTGTTCGCGAGCGTAATGTCGCCATGGTCTACCAACAGTTCATCAACTACCCATCGATGAAAGTACGAGACAACATTGCTTCGCCGATGAAGCTGCGTGGCGACAAAAACATCGCCCAACGCGTGCAAGCCTTGGCCGAAAAACTTCATATCGACATGTTTTTAGACCGCTACCCCACGGAGCTGTCTGGTGGCCAGCAACAGCGTGTGGCCTTGGCGCGTGCATTGGCTAAGGGAGCACCGCTGATGCTGTTGGATGAACCCTTGGTCAATCTCGATTACAAGCTACGCGAAGAATTACGCGAGGAGTTGGGCGCATTGTTTGCCAGTGGCGACTCCACTGTGATTTACGCCACCACCGAACCTGGTGAAGCTTTGCTGCTGGGTGGTTATACCGCCGTCATGGATGCAGGCGAGTTATTGCAATACGGGCCTACAGCCGAGGTGTTTCACAACCCTAAATCTTTACGCGTGGCGCGGGCCTTCAGTGACCCGCCCATGAACTTGATGAAAGCAACACGGCAATCAACGGGTGTTCAGTTGCTAGGTGGGCCGCTGATGGCGTTGACGTTGCCGTCCACCGCCACGCCCCAACTCACCTTGGGAATGCGAGCCAGCGCGGTTCGCACCCATGCACAAAGCGGCGACATCGCCATCGGTGGGCGTGTGGAATTGGCTGAAATTTCAGGCTCAGACACCTTCGTGCACGTCGCCACTGGCATGGGTAATTTAGTCGCGCAACTCACGGGTGTTCATTACTTTGATTTGGGAGCGCAGATTCAGGTGTATGTGAATCCGATGCAAATGTATGTGTTTGATGCGCAAGGCATGTTGCTGCTTGCACCTACTCGCACGAAGGGACACTGAGATGGCGCGGATTGACCTCGATTTGGCACACGCCTACAAAGCCAACCCACAACACGACAGCGACTACGCGTTGCTCCCCTTGAAGATGACGTTTGAGGATGGTGGTGCGTACGCTTTGCTAGGCCCTTCTGGCTGTGGCAAAACCACCATGCTCAACGTGATGTCTGGCCTGCTGACCCCATCACAAGGCCATGTCCTGTTTGATGGGCGTGACATGACTCACGCAACGCCGCAAGAACGCAACATCGCACAAGTGTTTCAGTTCCCTGTGATTTACGACACCATGACAGTGGCAGAAAACTTGGCATTTCCGCTGCGCAACCGTCAATGGCCCAAAGACAAGATGGACCAACGCGTGGGCCAAATTGCCGAGATGCTAGAAATGAGCGGCCAACTCAACCAGCGTGCCGCGGGTTTATCGGCAGACGCTAAACAAAAAATATCTCTGGGCCGAGGCTTGGTGCGCCCAGATGTATCGGCGGTGTTGTTTGATGAACCCTTGACGGTGATTGATCCACACCTGAAGTGGCAACTGCGTCGCAAGCTTAAACAAATTCACCATGAACTCAAGCTGACTTTGATTTATGTCACGCACGATCAAGTGGAAGCATTGACGTTTGCCGATCAAGTGGTGGTCATGACACGTGGGCGAGCTGTGCAAGTGGGCTCACCCGCTGACTTGTTCGAGCGGCCTAGCCACACATTTGTTGGCAACTTCATTGGGTCTCCTGGAATGAATTTTTTGCACGCCGAGGTGGATGCATCCGGTTTGCGTGTGGGCTCACATGTACTCGACGCTGCTGCAGCATTGCCGTTGGGCGCCATTAAATTAGGCATACGTCCTGAATATGTGGCATTGACAGATGCCCAAACGCCAGGTGCTTTGCCCATGCTGGTGTCGCAAGTTCAAGATGTGGGCACACACAACATCGTCACCGCAAGCCACCATGGCCAAACCGTCAAAGCACGTTTATCGACGGACAGTGCATCTGTACAAACCGGTTCAACCGTGTGGCTACAAGTTATGGGTGCCCATACATGCTTTTATAAAAACGAGGAGATCGTGGCATGAGCACGACCACCAAACCCGTCAACCAGAAAGCCTGGTTTTTGATTTTGCCCGTGTTGTTGTGCGTCGCGTTTTCGGCCATCTTGCCTTTGATGGTGGTGGTCAACTACTCGGTGCAAGACATCATATCCACTGACCGTCGCGTGTTTGTGGGTACCGAATGGTTTGCTGCGATCATGCGAGACGAAGAGTTACACGGCGCGTTGTTGCGCCAATTGATTTATTCGTTTTCGGTGTTGGCTGTGGAGTTACCGTTGGGCATTCTGTTGGCCTTGTCTATGCCTGCAACTGGTTGGAAATCATCGGCGGTACTGGTCATCGTATCGCTGTCGTTGTTGATTCCTTGGAACGTGGTCGGCACGATTTGGCAAATTTTTGGGCGTACCGATATCGGTCTGATGGGCGCAGCGCTTCAAGGCATGGGCATTGCCTACAACTACACAGGCAACGCCAACCATGCTTGGTTCACCGTCTTGTTAATGGACGTTTGGCATTGGACGCCATTGGTGGCGTTATTGGGATACGCCGGTTTGCGCTCTATTCCTGATGCGTATTACCAAGCCGCGAGTATTGACGGCGCCAGTAAGTTCGATGTGTTCCGCTTTGTTCAGTTGCCCAAGATGCGCGGCGTCTTGGTGATTGCGGTGCTGTTGCGCTTCATGGACAGCTTCATGATTTACACCGAACCCTTTGTGCTGACCGGTGGCGGCCCCGGTAACTCGACCACGTTTTTATCGCAATTTTTGACACAAAAAGCCGTGGGGCAATTTGACCTAGGGCCTGCTGCGGCTTTTTCATTGATTTATTTCTTGATCATTTTGTTGTTCTGTTTTGTTTTGTACAACTGGATGCAGCAAGTCGGTACAGAGCCGAAGGAGGGTGGACATGCATAAAGCAAAATTTCAAAAGCGCACAGTTTTTCTGTGGCTCTATCTTGTATTTGCTTTGCTGCCCATTTATTGGATGATCAACATGTCATTCAAAACAAACAATGAAATCTTGGCTGGTTTCACCTTGTTCCCCGAGCATTTCACCTGGGCTAACTACGAAACTATCTTGACCGATCCAGCTTGGTATTCGGGCTATATCAACAGCCTGATTTACGTGGGCATGAATACGGTGATGTCACTCACCGTCGCGTTACCCGCCGCTTATGCGTTCTCACGCTATAGCTTTCTGGGTGACAAGCACGTGTTCTTTTGGCTATTGACCAACCGCATGACGCCACCCGCTGTGTTTTTGCTGCCGTTCTTTCAACTCTACAGCTCCGTGGGCTTAATGGACACGCACTTAGCCGTGGCACTGGTGCACTTGCTGTTCAACGTGCCGTTGGCTGTGTGGATTCTCGAAGGTTTCATGAGCGGCATTCCTCGCGAGATTGACGAGACGGCCTACATCGACGGCTATTCGTTCCCTCGATTTTTCGTGCAGATCTTTTTGCCTTTGATCAAAGCGGGGGTGGGCGTCGCTGCATTCTTTTGCTTCATGTTCAGCTGGGTGGAGTTGCTCTTGGCACGCACCTTGACCAGCGTGAATGCCAAGCCCATTGCGGCCACCATGACGCGCACCGTATCGGCGTCAGGCATGGACTGGGCCACGCTGGCGGCAGCAGGTGTGTTGACCATCGTGCCTGGTGCCATCGTGATTTGGTTTGTTCGTAACTACATCGCCAAAGGTTTTGCGATGGGTCGCGTTTGATGCGGCTTCAAGAGGAGAACTGCAATGTTTGAATGGATGGCGTGGACCACCCCTGTGGCCGTATTTTTTTCTTGCATCGGACTGATGATCACTGGGATGACTTTCTGGGAAATGAAATCACCCACCTTGATGCGCAAAGGTTTTTTGCCCATGCAAACTACACGAGGCGATCGCCTGTTCATTGGCCTGTTGTCTGCCGCTTATGTGAATTTGGCATTTGTCGGCATCAGCGGTTGGTTGGCTCAAGTTTTGTCGTTGGAAGCTGATCCATCGATTTGGTTCAGCTTTGTCCTCTCCATGGTTCTTCTCGGTTGGATCATGCGAAAAGGCTGACGCTCGTTTTCTAGAAAAGGACGGCTTGTTTCCCCCTGGAGCCGAAAGCACCTTCACACAGGGGTATCAAAAAAATGAGGAGATAGATATGAAGTTGCGTTACAGCGTCGTCGCAGTGGCAGTTGCCTGCTCACTGTCGTCTCAAGGTTGGGCTGATGAAGCTGCTGCCAAGAAGTGGATTGACAGCGAATTCCAGCCCTCGACCTTGAGTAAAACCCAGCAAGCGGCTGAGATGAAGTGGTTCATTGATGCGGCGAAGAAACTTCAAGCCAAAGGCGTGAAGGAAATCTCAGTCGTCTCCGAAACGATTGCCACTCACGAATACGAATCAAAAATACTGGCCAAGGCCTTTGAAGAAATCACGGGCATCAAAGTTAAGCACGACCTGATCGGCGAGGGCGATGTGGTGGAAAAACTGCAAACGTCCATGCAGTCAGGCAAGTCCATTTACGACGGTTGGATCACCGACTCCGATTTGATCGGTACACACTACCGCTACGGCAAGATCATGAACTTGACCGATTACATGAAGGGCAACGGCAAAGAGTGGACCAACCCCGGCATCGACATCAAAGACTTCATCGGCACCAGTTTCACCACAGCACCGGACGGCAAGCTGTACCAATTGCCCGACCAACAATTCGCCAACTTGTATTGGTTCCGCGCCGACTTGTTTGCCAAGCCTGAACTGAAAGCCAAGTTCAAAGCCAAATACGGTTACGAGTTGGGTGTGCCGCTCAACTGGAGCGCTTACGAAGAC
>CANFZT010000126.1 GCA_947451565.1 Comamonadaceae bacterium
CAGCGTGCGGCCCCATGCAGGGCTTTGCAACACGGCCACTTCGGCGCGCACATCGCGCAGCACTTGCATAAAGTCTTGCGCTTTGTCACCGTCAGAGTGCAGCAGCATGTCCACGAGTGAGAACTCAATTTGACGCAGCGTTTGCAAACCGCTTTGGAAATTTTTAGCGGCCAGCATTTTGTCGAACAACGCACGAGGCAAAGGCTCGCCTGTATCGACGTGCGCTGTCATGTGGCGCAGCACGGGCCACTCCCAGCAGAAGTTTTCCATGAACTGGCTGGGCAGCTCAACCGCATCCCACTCGACACCGCTGATGCCTGATACATCGCGTTCGTTCACTTGCGTGAGCATGTGGTGCAAGCCGTGGCCACATTCGTGGAAGAGGGTGATCACGTCGTCGTGCGTCAGCAGTGGTGGTTTGCCGCCCACGGCCTCGGAGAAGTTACACACGAGGTGTGCCACAGGGGTTTGCAACGCACCTGTGTCGGGGCGTAACCAGCGGGCGCGCACGTCGTCCATCCAAGCACCGCCGCGCTTGCCTGCGCGAGCGCCTGGGTCGAGGTAAAACTGGCCTACTAACTCAGGCGGCAAGCCGCGGGCGCGGGTTGCTTCCGAATGTCTTTCAATACGATAGAACTCCACCGCTGGGTGCCACACCGGTGCTTCGTCGCGGCGAATGCTCACCTCAAACAAGGTTTCCACAATCTTGAACAAACCCGCTAACACTTTGGGCGCTGTGAAGTACGGTTTGACTTCTTGTTCGCTGAAGGCATAGCGCGCTTCTTTGAGCTTCTCGCCGATATACGGCCAGTCCCACGGTTGTGGGTCTTGCAGGTTCAAGTGCTCAGCAGCAAATGCGCGCATCTCGGCCACGTCTTTCTCGGCGTAGGGGCGGGCACGTTTGGCGAGGTCGCGCAAGAAGGCCATCACCTCGGCGGGGGACTGCGCCATCTTGGCAGCCAACGACACCTCGGCGTAGTTGGCGTACCCCAAGAGCTGCGCCTCTTCTTGGCGCAGGGCCAAAATTTCTTTCACCCAAGGTGTGTTGTCTTGTTCGGCTTTGCCGTTTTGCACTGCTTCGGATTGGTCAGAGGCGCGTGTGGCGTAAGCGCGGTACAGCTTTTCGCGCAGGGCCGAGCTGTGGGCAAACTGCATGATGGGCAGGTAGCAAGGCATTTTCAAATTTAGCTTGTGGCCTGCGACGCCATCTTTCTCGGCAGCAGCACGCGTGGTTTGCACCACATCGTCTGGCACACCGGCCAGCTCTTCGGTGCTGACGATGGCAGACCATTGGTCGGTCGCATCCAGCACGTTCTCGCTGAACTTTTGGCTCACCTCAGCTTGGCGCTCTTGAATGGCTGCAAAGCGTTCTTTGGCTGCACCTACTAGCTCTGCACCTGACAACACAAAGTTGCGCATAGCTAAGGTGTGGGCATGTTTTTGTTCGGCGTTCAAACTCGCCACATCGATGGCTTTGTACTTGGCGTATAAGCGCTCGTCAGCACCGAGACGCGTGTAAAACTCAGTCACGCGTGGCAACGCTTCGGTGTAAGCAGCGCGCAACTCAGGGGTGTCGGCCACCGAATGCAAATGGCTCACAGCACCCCAAGCGCGGCTGAGTTTTTCGGTGGTCACATCCAGTACCGAGGCAATCGCTTTCCACTCGGCAGGGAAGTCGGCTGCCGTGACTGTCTCTAAGGCTGCATCGGCCGCAGGCAAAAGTTGGTCAAGTGCCGGGGCGATGTGCTCAGGCTTGATCGCATCGAATAGCGGATGGTTCGAGAAATCGAGAAGCGGGTTGTTCAGTGACATGCAAAACTTTCAAGAAATAGATGACCGAAATTAGCGGCATACCCAGCACCGTCGCCAAGCTGAGTGGTCAGCGCTTGATGCAGCGACATTCGCCTTGCGAGGAGCGCAGCAAGCGCTGGTCACTCAGCTTGGCAGAGTGCGCATCAACACGCAACAAACGCAAAAGCTCAATGCTTCTCAGATAAGGCCCGTTGCGCCGATTCCAAGGTGTTGACCAGCAACATGGTGATGGTCATCGGTCCAACCCCGCCCGGCACAGGGGTGATGTAGCCGGCCACTTCTTTCACACCGTCAAAGTCCACATCGCCGCAGAGCTTGCCCTCGTCGTTGCGGTTCATGCCCACATCGAGTACCACTGCACCAGGCTTGACCATGTCAGCCGTCAATACATTGCGTTTGCCCACGGCAGCCACGATCACGTCGGCTTGTAGGGTAAGTGCTTTGAGATTTTGGGTGCGCGAGTGCGCGACCGTCACGGTGGCATCTTTTTGCAAGAGCATCAAAGCCATAGGCTTGCCCACGATATTGCTGCGGCCAATCACCACGGCGTGTTTGCCCTTCAGGTCGTACCCAATGCTCTCCAACATCTTCATGCAGCCATAAGGTGTGCAAGGCCAGAACCCGCTTTTTTCTTGGCCGGGCATGCCCGTCATCAAGGCACCGGCGCTGGCGATGTGAAAACCGTCCACGTCTTTGGCGGGGCTGATGGCTTCAATCACTTTTTGCGCGTCAATGTGGGCAGGCAGTGGCAGTTGCACCAAGATGCCGTGAATGGCGGGGTCGTTGTTGAGCGCGTCGACACGGGCCAGCAAATCAGCTTCAGTCATGGTGGCTTCGTATTTTTCGAGGACTGAATGCAAGCCGGCTTCTTCGCACGCTTTGACCTTGTTGCGCACATACACCTGGCTAGCTGGGTTTTCGCCTACCAGCACCACGGCCAAGCCGGGCGTGAGGCCTTGGGCTTTGAGCTTGACGGTGTCCGCCGCCACTTGCGCGCGCAGTTGTTTGGAGAGGGCGTTGCCGTCAATGAGTTGTGCAGTCATGGTCTTGTGTATACAGAGAGGAAGTTGAATTGAAAACGCCCGTGAGTCACGGGCGTTGATGTGTGTGCCAAAGGTGGGTGCTTAAACTTTGGCGGTGTTTTGTCCGAGTGCCGTTTTCAGCAAGTCTGCCACGGTGTTGGCGTTGAGCTTTTCCATGATGTTGGCGCGGTGTGCTTCTACCGTTTTGATGCTGATGCCGAGGTCGTCCGCAATTTGTTTGTTCAAGCGGCCGGCCACGATGCGCTCCAACACTTGGGCTTCACGGGTGGTCAGCTTGGCCATCAGCGCGTCGCGGCTGGCTGCTTGCTGGTAGTCTGCAAACGACTCAGTGGCTTGGACCAACATTCGCTCGACCAAGGTCACCAATGCCGTTTCGTCGAAAGGCTTTTGGATGAAGTCCATCGCGCCCTTTTTCATGGTGTCTACCGCCATGGGCACGTCACCGTGACCCGTGATGAAGACGATTGGCAGGGGGGATTTTCGTTCGACCAAACGGTCTTGCAACTCTAAGCCCGTCATGCCACCCATGCGGATGTCTACGATCAAGCAAGCTACTTCGCGCTGGTCGTAACGGCTCAGAAACGTTTCTGCAGAGTCAAAGCAGCGAACACGGTAGTCCTTGCCCTCTAACAACCATTGCAGCGAATCGCGAACAGCCTCGTCATCGTCCACAACGTAGACCGTACCTTTTTTGGGAATCAAGCTCATCAAAAAAACTCCAACCTTATCGGACCGGTATCCAGAAGGAAAAGCGGCAGCCCGTGATATCTGCACCATTGTAGATGTTCTCGGCTTTCATACGCCCCTGGTGGGATTCCACGATGGAACGGCACAAATTCAGCCCAATGCCCATGCCCTCGGACTTGGTGGAGAAGAAGGCTTCAAACAAATGCTCCATCACCTCAGGCGGTAAGCCTCGCCCTGTGTCAGTGACCGAAAACTCAACCACGGCTTGGCCTTCCTCGCTGCGTGGCAAAACCTTGAGCTCGACATCGCGTTGTGTCAACGGACGTTTGGTCAAGTCAATCGATTCTGCGGCGTTGCGCATCAAATTCACCAGCACCTGCTCAATCAAAATGGGGTCTACGTTGATAGCGGGCAGCCGCGCGGCGACGACTTGGGTGAGCCGTACTTGGCGGCGGCGCATTTCAATGCCCGCCAATTCCACGGCTTCGCTGACCATGGCGGCTACATCGGAGGGAGTGCGGTTGGGCTCACTGCGTTTCACAAAGCTGCGAATGCGCTGAATAATTTGTCCTGCGCGTTGCGCTTGGTGCGCTGTTTTTTCTAGGGCCTTGAGCAGTTCTTCCTCAGTCAAGTTGTTCGCTTTGATGCGAGACACTATGCCGCTGCAATAGTTGCTGATGGCGGTGAGGGGTTGGTTCAACTCGTGTGCCACGCTAGATGCCATTTCACCCATGGTGATCAGTCGACTCGCCGACTGTGCCCGTTCCGCTTGCATTTGCGCTTGTTCTTCGGCTTGGCGACGTGGCGTGATGTCTGAGGCAATGACCATTTGCGCCAAACGTCCATCCACCCAGTTGAGGTAACGCGAACGCACTTCCAGCCACTTGCCCAGCTCTGGCAGGAAAATTTCCGCGTTTTCCGTTTTGGTTTCGGTGATGCTCTCGGTGGGCAGGCCCATCAAACCATCATCTTGGTCTTGACTGTCGTCATCGGAGGCTTCTGAGGTGCTCAAGGTGCGTGGTTGGCCTGCTTGTGTGACCAAGCTCAAGTGTCCTTGTGTGGTCGTGGCAAACCATTGACGATACAACTTATTGGCAAACAGCAGCTCCTTACTGCCCAAGGGCGCCACGGACACGGAGGCATCTAAACCTTCGAGCACGGTGGTGAAACGGTCATGGGCGGCAGAGAGTTGTTCGCGGATGCGATTGGGTTCGGTGATGTCGGTCATGGACGTCATCCAACCCGTTTGCTGGCCGCGAGCGTCCACCAGCGGCGAGACATACAAGCGCGCATCAAATACTTCCCCGCTTTTGCGCTTGACACGTACCTGAAATCCGCTGGCGGTGGTGTCGCCTTGAAGTTCTTGCGCTAGTTTTTGCTCCAGCGTGTCGCGATCTTCTTCCGGCCAATAAGGGAAGGGGGGCACACGCCCCACCAGTTCGTTTTCGGTCCAGCCCGTCATTTGGCAAAACGCAGCATTCACATAGGTGATACGGCCTTTCAGGTCCATGGCACGCATACCGGTGAGGATGGAGTTTTCCATGGCGCGGCGAAAGTTGGTTTCCACCACCAAGGCTTGTTGTGCTTGCACACGCCTGCGGGTATGGCGCCAAGTACCAATCAACATCCAAGCGGTCATCGCGCTGAGCACGGCGACCAGCCAAAACACGCCATTGCCAATCAAACCCTGTGAGGTGCGATACGCCTGCGCGTGTAGTGACAGTGCGTAGCCCACGGGGGTGATGGGCACCTCGTATTCGTTGGTTTGAAACAGCCAAGGCAACACTTCGGTCACTTTGGGGCGTGCTTTGTTGGCTTGGCCTGCAAGCACGTTGTTATTCACATCGCGCAACGACACGGCATAGCGGTTGGCAATTTCGGTGGGGACTGCAAATCGCAGCATGCCATCCATCGTGTATTCGGCCAGCAACACGCCTTCAAATTTGCCGTGCGTGACGATGGGTACTTGCAACTGCAAGTGCGTGTATGGCGCGGCATTGGTACGCTTCTCGATGATGGGTTGGGAATAAACCGGTTGCTGCAAGTCCCGCGCTAAATGGAAGGTGTTGAGCGTTTCGGTATGGCTGACCACATTTCCCGTCAGAAAACTCATCGTTGAGTTATTGCTGGCACTGGCATAGGTGGCATGCACATGCTGACGCGCATCCAACCACGTTAGGCTCGCCAACTCAGGGCTTTGGTTTAGCAGGGTTTGGGCTTCGCCAGAAAAAGCTTTGTTATCGGTTTCCCTGTTCGCAATGTCGCGCGCCATGCGCATGATTTGTTCTTGCTTGTCTAGCAAGCGCAAGCGTAAGCGCTGCTGTGCGTATTCCACGTCACGGCGCACCACCTCTTGCTCGCGCACGATTTCTTCGTAACGCAAATACCAAAACGCTGTGGTGATCGCTGCCATGAACAGCACCACAGCCGCCAAGGGGGCTATGAACGCGAAGCGGTCCTGACGGTTGGGGGGCTGTTGACGCCACCAATGGCGCCAGCGGTTGATGAGCGGTGTAAGAAGGGACGTGGGCAATGTTTTTGACATGTATGGAGAGTTTATGTCTGCCTGGAGACCATCCTTTTGAGTAATTACTAAATTTCATAATAAGAAATCAATCATCGCTATTTGAAATTT
The DNA here is from genome assembly GCA_947451565.1 of Comamonadaceae bacterium. Taxonomy (GTDB): domain Bacteria; phylum Pseudomonadota; class Gammaproteobacteria; order Burkholderiales; family Burkholderiaceae_C; genus Limnohabitans. The sequence continues at coordinate 6,178 of CANFZT010000126.1, forward strand.
CTGAATTTTGTGAGAAACTTCGTACATTCGAGTCATAACAGTGCAACAAGAGGAGACAAGCATGTCAGCACAACCGAACGATCTGCGCACCGACGTGGACAGCCAAGAAACGCGTGAATGGATGGACGCATTGTCCGCCGTCATCAATGCAGAAGGGCCTGAGCGCGCGCACTTCTTGTTAGAGCAACTGCTCGAACACGCACGCGAGAGCAGCATCGACATGCCGTTCTCAGCCAACACCGGCTACGTCAACACGATCGAACCCGATCAAGAAGCGCATTGCCCCGGCAACATCGAAATTGAAGAACGCCTGCGCGCCTACATGCGCTGGAACGCGATGGCGATGGTGGTCAAAGCCAACCGCCACAACCCAGAAGACGGTGGCGACCTCGGCGG
>CANFZT010000127.1 GCA_947451565.1 Comamonadaceae bacterium
CGTAACAGTGATGCCTTGCACGCCAATTTGAGAGAGGGCCTCGCGGACCTCATCCAACTTGAATGGCTTGATGATGGCGGTGATGAGTTTCATGGTTGCTCCTAGAGAAGACAGTTAGCTTGGGGTTAGAAGCTGTACTTGACGCCAACGACCAATGCGTTCTTTGCCGTGTCGTACTTGCTCACGACAGATTCGAATGCAGCCTTGCCTTTGCCATTGGTGCTGATCGCAGACACGCTTGCAACCAAACCTTCGCCAAAGTCTTTGTTCAAAGTCAATGCGATGTCGGTGTAGCTATAGGCGGCGTTGTTGGCAACCGCTTGGCGACCGGCGTGAGGGACCAAAGAGTAGCCGTCACCCAAATCAAATGTGGCGCTCAAATCCCAGTAGGTGCTGCCCTTGGAGTTTGTAAAACCAAACAAATCAGAGAAAGCATGGGAATATTTCAAAGTCGCTGGGCCAGCAGTCACGGCACCATAGACTTCGTCTGTATTGGCGTTCACACCACCTGTTTTGGAGTAGGTGTTGCCAACGTACTCATAACGCAAGTAACCCACGTCGTAAGCCAAGCCTGCGGCTTCAAATTTGTAGCCACCATAGAGGTCCAACTCGACAGGGCCTTTGGCATCTGAACCGGCATCCTTGATCCACTTGATCGAAGAACCCCATGCACCGACGTACAGGCCACTTGCGTGCGCATAGTCCACGCCACCTTGCAGGGCTGGATCACCTTTGGTTTGTGCCAAGCCGCGGTAACGGTATTCGCTCACAACACCCACGTTGTAACCCAGCGTTGATTCGGGTTCTGCGGGTGCGGTTTGCGCAAATGCGGCTGAAGAGGTGGCCAAGAGGGCCAACACAATTTTGGACTTGAGGTTCATAGTTTTCTCCATTGAAAAATTTAAAAGGGATACATCTACTTAGCAGGGTCCGTGCCAGCGTTGAAGTCCACAAAAGTGCCCTCTTCACTTGAACTAAGACCCAAAGTGATGCAGTAGTCTGACGACTGCCCCATTTTCATGCACACAGTTGGTGCATCACCTTGTCTTACATGCCCCGCAATGGGGACAAGCCATCAAAAAGAGAAGTTTTATGACGCTCGCGTTAATTCATAGTCGCGCACTTCTAGGTTTGCAGGCACCTGCCGTGACCGTTGAGGTGCATTTAGCAAACGGGTTACCCAGTTTCACCTTGGTGGGTCTGGCGGACACCGAGGTGAAGGAAGCCCGCGAACGGGTGCGCTGTGCCATCCAAAACGCGGGTTTGGATTTCCCGAGCAATCAGCGCATTACCGTGAACCTCGCGCCCGCCGACTTACCCAAAGACTCTGGCCGGTTTGATTTACCAATTGCTTTGGGCATCTTGGCCGCGAATGGTCAGCTCGACGAAACCGCATTGGCCTCGCACGAGTTTGCAGGCGAGCTGTCGTTGTCGGGTGCGCTGCGTCCTGTGCGGGGCGCATTGGCCATGGGGCTGGCCGTGCGCGGGTCGGGTGCGCGCACGCGTTTGGTGTTGCCACCGGGAAGCGCGGAAGAGGCGGCATTGGTCCCCACGGCAGAGGTGTATCGCGCCCAACACCTGAGCGATGTGGTGGCGCACTTTGCCAAAGCTCAAGCGCAGACCACCGAGGGATGGTGCCGCATTCAACCGCCAGCATTGAACTGCCCCACCCTCCGACAAAACTTAGACCTTGCCGATGTGAAAGGTCAAGCCGGACCGCGACGGGCCCTAGAAATTGCAGCCGCAGGGGGCCACTCTCTCTTATTAGTAGGTCCGCCCGGAACCGGTAAATCCATGTTGGCCCACCGCTTTGCCGCACTGTTGCCTGACATGACGCTAGACGACGCGCTAGAAAGCGCCGCCATCGCCAGCCTGGCGGGCCGCTTTGAGTTGGACCAATGGATGCAACGTCCCACGCGCAGCCCCCACCACACGGCGACATCTGTGGCATTGGTCGGTGGTGGCACACCGCCGCGCCCCGGTGAGATTTCTCTGGCGCACAACGGGGTGTTGTTTCTTGACGAGCTGGCGGAAGTCAAACGCAGCGCGCTCGAAGCCCTGCGCGAGCCGCTGGAAAACGGCCACATCACCATTTCGCGTGCGGCCACACAGGCGAAGTTTCCTGCGCGCTTTCAACTCATTGCGGCGATGAATCCTTGCCCCTGCGGTTACTTGGGCTCGTCGATCAAAGCCTGCCGATGCACGCCCGACCAAGTGGCACGCTATCAGGGCAAGTTGAGTGGGCCGCTGCTAGATCGCATAGATTTACAAGTCGAAGTGCCCACACTGACACCCGATGTGCTGCTGAATGTCGGCATGGGCGAATCCACGGCCACAGTGCGGGCACGTTGTGTGGCAGCGTATGAACGCGCACTGATCCGACAAGGCGTGCCGAACCAAGCGCTACAAGGTCAAGCGCTGGACGCTCAAGCCCAGTTAGACCCTTGCGCGGCTCAGTTTCTACAACGCACCGCAAGCAAGTTAGGTTGGTCAAGCCGCAGCACACATCGGGCCATGCGTGTGGCACGCACGATTGCTGACTTGGCAGACGTAGCCCAGGTGCAAGTCGCGCACATCGCCGAAGCGGTGCAGTACCGACGCGTGTTAATCAACGGTTAAGGACTAAGCACGGGCTTCGATTTATGTGCGTAGGGCTTAGGCTACTTGGCCAAGGGCCTACCAAAAATGGGGTGGCCTCTGCCGTGCACATGGACGTGCCACAGCGGCATCTCTTTCAACCCCAACGATTCAAGGAACTGCCATGAAGAAATTTCTGATGTTGACCGCGCTCTGCTTGTCGATGGCGTCATGCCTCACCGCACATGCCGAAGCCGACAAAGCGCCGAAAGAAAGCAAGATGGGCCAATGCCACAAAACCGCGAAAGCCAAGAACTTGGTAGGCGATGAACGCAAAGCCTTCATGAAAGAGTGTCTCAGCGCCAAAGGTCCTGCCACAGAACCGGCCAAAACAAGCTCCCAAGAAGACGCGATGAACGCTTGCAAGGCTGAGGCCCAGAAACTCAAAGGCAATGCGCGTCAAGAAAAAATGCGGGCCTGTTTGAAGAGTTGATGGCCAGCGCAGGGGCGACACCTGCACATGACAAAGGGGCGCCATGCGCCCCTTTGTCACTTCTGACGCATGCCGAACGGTTTGACAAACTTCGTATGATTGATTGACATGCCTTCTTCCCACTTCACTGGCCGCGATGCACGCTTCGTTTGGGCCTTATCAGGATTGCAACTCATCAGTTGGGGAAGTGTCTTTTACGGTTTTGCCTTGTTCATGGCACCGTTAGAACAAGCGCTGGGCATGACGCGTGCAGAGTCATCGCTCGGCTTTAGCTTGATGCTGCTGGCAGAGGGCCTCTTGGCTTTTCCGGTGGGCCGCTGGATTGACCGTGGCCACGAACGAGCGGTGATGACAGGCGGTTCGTTGTTGGTGGGGCTGGCATTTTGGATGCATAGCCAGATCACCACGGTCCCCGAGTTTTACGCGGTGTGGACCTTGTTAGGGGTGGGGTTGGCGGGCACGCTGTACCCGCCTGCGTTTGCGGTACTCACGCGGCGCTTTCCACAGCACTTTCGGCGGGCCATCATCACGCTCACGTTTTTAGGTGGATTGGCCAGCACGGTGTTCATTCCGCTGGTGGCATGGTTGATGGATCTGCTCGGTTGGCGCGATGCCCTGTGTGTGCTGGCCGCGATGCACCTGCTGTTGTGTGCCCCCGTGCATTGGCTGCTGCTACACCATGCGCCGCAGCGTTCGATGCTCGCCTCGCCACACGCCGACAGCGCCACGCTGTGGCGTTATGTGCGTCAGCCGAAGTTTTGGCAGTTGGCGATGTTTGTGGTGTTGCTGATGGGCGTGACATCGGCTTTGCCCGCGCACATGGTGAGCCTGTTGCGCGAAACAGGCATGGCCGAGTCGTGGGCCATTGCTGTGCCCGCCAGCATTGGGGTGTTGCAAGTGATGGGACGCTTAGGTTTGTATGTGACCGAGCATCGTGTGGATGTACATGCTGCCAACCGCTGGGTCACCATGTTGATTCCCCTTGGGTTTTTAGCCCTGCTCATAGGTGCTGGCCACGGCGTGTGGGGCGTGTTGTTTGTGGTGTTGTATGGCTTGGGCAATGGCATGCTCACCATTGTCAAAGGCACGGTGATGGCGCAGTATGTCAGTCGCGAACACATGGGCAGTTTGAATGGCTTGCTCGGTTTGCCCATGGCCTTGGCGCGTGCGGCAGCCCCTTGGTTGATGGGGCTGCTGTGGTCTGCGGAGGCAGGCTACACCTTGGGCTTATGGTGGATGTTGGGCGCCAGCGTGGTGGGCGTGGCGTCTTTGTGGTTCGCACAAAAAGGGCATCGCCTTTGAACCATACAAAAAAGCCGCCACCGTTTACAAGTTGGGTGCCAGCAAACGCTGTAAATCTTTCACCGCCACACCTTGGCGTTGGGCTAAGTCTTGCACTTGGTCCTCACCAATGCGGCCCACGTTGAAATACTTGGCTTCGGGGTGCGCCAAGTAAAAACCACTCACGCTAGCGGCGGGCGTCATGGCCAAGCTGCTGGTCAGGCCCATGTCGATGTCGTCGCACTGCAGCAAGGCAAACATATCAAGCTTCGCGCTGTGGTCGGGGCACGCAGGGTAGCCAGGTGCGGGGCGAATGCCTTGGTATTTTTCTTTGATCAGGTCTTCGTTACTCAAGGCCTCGTCTGCGGCGTAGCCCCACAAGTCAGTGCGCACGCGGTGGTGCATGCACTCGGCCAAGGCTTCGGCCAAGCGGTCGGCCAAGGCTTTGAACAAGATGGCAGAGTAGTCGTCGTGCGCGTCGATGAAACGCTTTTCTTGCTTCTCTGCGCCTAAGCCGGCTGTCACCGCAAACAACCCCACGTAGTCGGCGGCTTGGGTTTGGTCGGCCACATAGTCGGCCAAGCAACGGTTGGGGTTGCGTACATCGTCACGGGTGGGCTTGACCGTTTGTTGGCGCAAGCCGTGCCAGGTCATCACCTTTTGTTGGCGGGTTTCGTCGGCGTACAAAACAATGTCGTCGCCCACGCGCTGTGCGGGGTACAAGCCCACCACGGCGTTGGCGGTGAGCCAGCGGTTGGCGATGATTTTTTTCAGCATCGCTTGGCCATCGGCGTACACCTTCTTGGCTTCCACGCCGACCACCTCGTCGTCCAAGATGGCGGGGAATGGGCCTGCCAAATCCCAGGTCTGAAAGAACGGGGCCCAGTCGATGTATTTCTCTAATTCGGCCAAGTCAAAGTTTTTGAACACGCGACGGCCAATGAACTTCGGTCTCGTGGGTGTGTAGTTGTCCCAGCTGGTGGGGGTGGCGTTCGCTCGCGCTTGCGCCAGCGTAACCAAGGGCGTTTGCTTTTTGTTGGCGTGCTGCTCGCGCACCTGGGCGTAGTCGGCATTCAACTCGGCAATGTATTTGGCGGCTTGGTCCGACAACAAGCCTTGCGCCACGCTCACGCTGCGCGAGGCATCGGGCACATACACCACGGGGCCGTCGTAGTGCGGCGCAATCTTCACCGCGGTGTGCACACGGCTGCAGGTGGCGCCGCCAATCATCAGCGGCATCATGCGGCTACGGAAGTAATCGTCCTTTTGCATCTCGCCCGCGACGTATTGCATTTCTTCCAACGACGGGGTGATCAGGCCAGACAAACCAATGATGTCTGCGCCCTCTTCTTTTGCCTTAGCCAAAATTTCATGGCACGGCACCATCACGCCCATGTTGACCACTTCGTAGTTGTTGCACTGCAAGACCACGGTGACGATGTTTTTGCCAATATCGTGCACATCGCCCTTGACCGTCGCGATAACGATCTTGCCCTTGGCTTTCACGTCTTGGCCTGCTTGGGCTTGCAGGCGTTTTTCTTCTTCAATGTAGGGCACGAGGTGCGCCACCGCTTGCTTCATCACGCGGGCGCTCTTGACCACTTGCGGCAAAAACATCTTGCCTTGACCAAACAAATCACCCACCACGTTCATGCCATCCATCAACGGGCCTTCGATGACGTGCAGTGGGCGGCCACCTTTGGCCAAGATGTCGCGGTAGGCCTCTTCGGTGTCTTCAGTGATGAAGTCGGTAATGCCATGCACCAGCGCGTGGCTGAGACGATGCGCCACCGTGACGGGTGCTTCGGGTGTGCCACGCCACGCCAGTTTTTGGCTGTCGTCTTTGGCTGCGCCTTTGGCGGTTTCGGCCACTTCAATCAGGCGCTCGCCGGGGGTCAGATGGGCTTCGCCTTCTTTGTATTTAGGTACGCGGTTCAGCACCACGTCTTCCACGCGCTCGCGCAGGGTGGGCTCGAGGTCGTCATACACGCCCACCATGCCCGCGTTGACGATGCCCATGTCCATGCCAGCCTTGATGGCGTGGTACAGAAACACGGTGTGGATGGCTTCGCGCACAGGGTCGTTACCGCGGAAACTGAACGATACGTTCGACACGCCGCCGCTCACCTTCGCGCCGGGCAAGTTTTGTTTGATCCAACGCGTGGCCTCGATGAAGTCCACCGCGTAGTTGTCGTGCTCTTCAATGCCGGTGGCA
>CANFZT010000128.1 GCA_947451565.1 Comamonadaceae bacterium
ACAACGGCAGTTCGCGGCCGTCTTCCATGGTGATCATTTCTTTTGTGCTGGCGCATGAGCGTGTCACAAATTTGAAACCGTTAGACATGTCCATGAAACAGATTTCACGGTAGTTGGGGTGAATGCCTTCTTTCATCGCTTTTCCTTGAGCAGCTGCGGTAGCCACGCCGACCTATTTCGACACACTTTCCGCAAAACGCGTCATTATGCCATGAAAGGGGAGGTTTATCGCAAAACGGCTAAAGCAAAGGGTAGGCTGAGCATGCCCAAAACAGTAGACAAGGTGACCAGCCCAGCCACATAAGCTCCGTTGTAGCCCATGCGTGCGGCCAGCACATAACCGCTAGACGCCGTTGGCAGTGCAGAAAAGGCGAGTAACACGCTGGTTTGCGTCTGGTCCAGCGCAAAGACACGGGCGAGCCACCAAGCCAAGATGGGGGTGAGTAGATGGCGTATGGCTAAAAGGGAAATGGCCAAGCTTTTGGCTTTCATTAGGTGACCAAATTGCATGCCTGCGCCGGCGGCCATCAAACCCAAAGCCAGCGATGCCGCGCCTATGCGTTGCAGCGTGGGTTCGGTCCAGCTCGGAATGTGCAGGCCAATGAGGTTGGCGATTAAGCCCAGGCCTGTGGCCAAAATCAAGGGGTTGCGAAGCAGTTCTCGGCCAAAGCTGCGTTGGGCATGACGCGCCATCGGCCATACCGCAGCGACGTTGAACAAAGGAACGCATACGCCAATGAGCACCGCAATTAGCAGCAAGGCTTGCGGTCCCGCAATGCGCTCTGCCAAAGCCAGAGCAATGAATGAATTGAAGCGAAAAGCCACCTGAGCGCTGGCCGCGTGCAAGCGTGTGTCAATGTGCTTACGCAGCAGTGGCAGCTTGGGGATGGCATAGGACATGCCAATGCTGCTCAGCCCCAGCATCAAACCCGCCATGATCAGGTGCGAGGCCGCCTGTAAATCCAAAGGGGTACGAACGATGGAGTGAAACAGCAAGACCGGAAAAAGAAAGAAATAAACCAAGCTCTCAACTTGCTCCCAAACGGTGCGATTGAGTGCTGTGTATTTGCAAACCAAATAACCACAAAGAATGAGGGAAAAGTCAGGAAAGAGGAGTTGAGCGTAATTCACGTGACAGAGAATAACCGCACTTGAATTCTTGAGTCTTCTTAATGCGATTAGGATGGCGTCAAAGTTTGATTGATTCAATCGTTTTTAGGAGGAATATCCATGCAACGTCGTCATTGTTTTGTGCTGTCGCTGTTGGCCATCGCTGGTTCTGCTTTTGCGCAGGGTTATCCGAACAAAGTGATTCAACTGCAGGTCCCGTTTGCGCCGGGTGGTACGACCGACATCATTGCCCGCACCATTGCAGACCCTTTGGGTAAAGCGCTTGGTCAAACGGTGGTGGTGGTCAACAAGGCGGGCGGCGGCGGTGTGGTCGGGGCAAACGAAACAGCCAAAGCAACGCCGGATGGTTACTCTTTAGGCATGGCGACGGTCTCGACAACGGCAGCCAATCCTGCCATCAATGCCAAAATACCTTACAACCCACTCACCGATTTTTCGCCCATCATTAATGTGGCGGCGACCCCCAACATCATTGCTGTGCATCCCAGTTTTCCTGCGACGGACTACAAAAGTTTCGTAGCTGAGGTCAAGCGTTCTCCTGGTAAATATTCATACGCATCGTCAGGCACAGGTGGCATCGGTCACTTGCAAATGGAGTTGTACAAAAACTTGAGTACAACCTTTGTCACCCACATCCCCTACCGTGGCGCAGGCCCTGCTTTGAACGATACCGTGGCAGGTCAAGTTCCGATGATCTTTGACAACTTGCCATCTGCCTTGCCTTTCATCAAAGAAAACCGCTTGGTGCCCATCGTCGTGGCGGCCCCTCAGCGTTTGGCTGTGTTACCCAACGTGCCTACCTTCAAAGAAGTAGGTTTGGAGCCCGTCAACCGCATGGCGTTCTATGGTATCTACGGACCCAAAGGCATGCCTAAAGACATCGTGGACAAAATCAATGCCGGCGTGCGTAAAGCTTTAGAAGACCCCGCCGTGCGCAAGCGCATTGAAGACACAGGTTCCATCATCGTGGCCAATACGCCAGAACAGTTTGGGGCACAAATCAAGGCCGAGTTTGAGGTCTACAAACGTGTGGTGGTTGAGCAAAAACTTAGCTTGGATTGATTGCATTGACTGCACCGTCGGCGTGTGCGCCAGATGCCAACATTGATGTCTTCATTGATGCGCTTTGGTTAGAGCATGGTTTGGCCGCTAACAGCTTAGCGGCTTACCGTCGCGATTTGAGTTTGCTATGCAATTGGCTACAAACGCAGGGCAAGCATTTATTGATGGCGCAAGAGGCAGACCTGCAACAGTACTTTGCGCATCGTCATGCTGAAACGAAAGCCACGAGTGCTAACCGTCGCTTGACTGTGTTCAAACGCTTTTACCGTTGGGCGTTGCGTGAGCGTTTGCTAGTTGCTGACCCCACCCTTAAATTGCTGACAGCCAAACAGCCGGCTCGCGCACCTAAAAGCTTGACGGAGGCACAAGTGGAGAGCCTGCTCAATGCCCCCGATGTCTCCAATGGGCTAGGCATGCGTGACCGCACGATGTTGGAGCTGATTTACGCCAGCGGTTTGCGTGTGAGTGAGTTGGTGGGGCTCAAAACCTTGCATGTGAGCTTGAACGACGGCGTGTTGCGCATCATGGGCAAAGGCAGCAAAGAGCGCTTGGTCCCATTTGGCGAGGTGGCCCGTGATTGGCTCCAGCGTTATTTAAATGAAGTGCGCCCGGGGTTGCTGGCGGGCCACCAGACAGAAGTCTTATTTGTGACGGTACGTGGCAAGAATGCCGGTGAGGCCATGACACGCGCCATGTTTTGGCAGCTCATCAAGCGCTACGCCTTGCAAGCGCAAATTCATGTACCCATTTCGCCGCACACCTTGCGTCATGCCTTTGCGACGCATTTGCTCAATCACGGTGCTGATTTACGTGCGGTGCAAATGCTGCTGGGCCATGCGGATATTTCAACCACGACCATCTACACGCACATTGCGCGTGAGCGCTTGAAAAGCTTGCACGGTCAGCACCACCCGCGTGGATGACGCATTCAACCGCCTAGCAAGTAGCTGAGCTCTGTGTCGGTAAAACCGGCACGTTTACGGGCTTTTTCGTTGAAAGGCGGGCGTAGCTTGGGGGCTTCATAGCGCAGCACCAATTCGCCGTAGAGCGATACGGGGTCCAAGCCGCGTTGCGTGCAGAGCCAACGGTACCAGTGGTTACCAATGGCGACATGGCCGATTTCATCGCGCAAGATGATGTCTAGTAACTCAACCGCGCGCAGAGCGCCGGGGGTAGCGGCTTTGCGTAGCTTGGTTTGAATCAACGGTGTGGCATCTAGGCCGCGCGCTTCTAAGGTTCGAGGGACCAAGGCCATGCGTGCGAGTACGTCGTCTGCGGTCTTTTGACACATGTGCCACAGGCCCTCATGGGCATCAAAGTCACCATAGTGATGGCCCAGACTTTGCAGGTGCGTGTGTAGCATTTCAAAGTGTTGTGATTCTTCGTAGGCCACGCGCAGCCAGTCGGTGTAAAACGAGGTGGGCATGTCGGAGAACCGCCAAACCGCATCTAAGGCCAAGTTGATGGCATTGAACTCAATATGACATACGGCGTGCAGTAATGCCGCCAAACCTTCGGTGGTGAAAGGTGTCCGGGTGGGAACATGCTTGGCGGGAATCAGACGCGGTAACGCAGGGCGGCCGGGTAGTGCGAGGCTGACATCGGGCAAGATCTGTTCATTGGGCTGTAGCGTGAGATCTTTTTGGGTCGCCCAGAGCCGCTGAACCGCTTGAACTTTTTCATTGGGATCGCATATACAAAGGGCAGTCAAAACGGATTGGCGCAGGCTCATCCCTACAATTGTAGAAAATCAAAACCACGCAGGAGACTTTCATGGCTGTTTACCAACTCGACGTGCTCACCCCTCGCATCGCTGATTCGGCATGGGTGGCGGACAACGCCCAAGTGATGGGGGATGTGCATATGGCTGCGGACAGCAGCGTGTGGTTCAGCAGTGTGGTGCGCGGCGACACGGCCACCATTCACATTGGCGAGGGGACCAACATCCAAGATGGCAGTGTGTTGCATGCGGATGAGGGCGTGCCCTTGACCATTGGCAAGCATGTGACGGTGGGCCATATGGTGCAGTTGCATGGCTGTACGGTGGGTGATGAGTCGCTGATTGGCATTGGTGCTGTGGTGCTCAATGGCGCCAAGATTGGCAAGAACTGTTTGGTGGGAGCAGGGTCCCTCGTGACCGAAGGTAAAGAGTTCCCGGACGGCTCCATGATTTTGGGAAGTCCTGCAAAGGTAGTGCGTCAACTCACGCCAGAGCAAATTGAAGGTCTGCGCCGCAGCGCGCAGCGCTATGTGAATAACAAAGACCGTTTCAAAGCGGGTTTAAAGAAGATCGTTTGATGTCTCAATTGCATAAATTTTTATTCGATGGTTTGCCCGTGCGAGGCATGTTGGTGCAGCTCACCGACGTGTGGCAAGAGGTGCTCAAGCGCCGTGCCGATAACCTTGAAACCGGCGCCTATCCCGGGCCTGTTCGCCACTTGTTGGGCGAGATGACCGCTGCGGCGGTGTTAATGCAATCCAATATCAAATTCAATGGTGCATTGGTGATGCAAATCTTTGGTGATGGTCCGTTGAAGCTCGCTGTGGTTGAAGTCAATCCCAACTTGAGCCTGCGTGCCACGGCCAAAGTGGTGGGTAATTTAGGCGAGGCCAGCACCTTGCCTGAGATGGTCAATGTGAACAACGAAGGCCGCTGCGCTATCACGCTGGATCCACTTAACAAAATGCCGGGGCAGCAACCCTACCAAGGGGTGGTGCCTTTGTTTGACGATCAACGTAACAAGCTGAGCAAGTTCAGTGATGTGTTGCAGCACTACATGCTGCAAAGCGAGCAGCTCGACACCACCTTGGTCTTGGCTGCCAATGACAGCACGGCTGCGGGTTTGTTGATTCAACGTTTACCCATCAAGGGGGAAGGTAACTTGGCTGCGAAGGCGACCATGGAGGACGAAGACGAAATTGGTCGTAACGAAGACTACAACCGCATCTCCATCTTGGCCGCCAGCTTGACCGCTGATGAGCTGCTGAACCTGGATGCCGAAAGCATTTTGCGTCGCTTGTTCTGGGAAGAGAAATTAGTTCGTTTCGAGCCCTTGACGCCGAGCTTTGCGTGCTCATGCAGCCGCGAACGTGTGAGCAACATGATTCGCAGCTTGGGCACCGAAGAGGTCGAAAGTATTTTGGCCGAGCGCGGTAATGTGGAGGTGGGCTGTGACTTTTGTGGGCAGCAATACCACTACGACGCCGTAGATGCCGCACACATCTTCACTGGTGCACCAGTCGTGCAGCCGCCCAGCCCCTCGTCACTGCAATAAACCTGTTTAACCTTTGCCCAAGCGGGTGAATAAGCGGTGTTCACAACCACCATCACCACAGTTGTCGCATGGGCCACGCCAACGCACAGTGGCCTCCGAGCGTTCTAGCTGCTTAGTAGCCCCATAGCGACCGATGCAATACAAAGCGTTTTCTAACCGTTGCGAGCCATTTCCATAAACCACTTGAAAATTAAACTTGGCTCGTTGCAAAGCGCTTCGTATGGCTTGGTCAATGTGGTGGTGTTCTGGCGCTGCCTCTCCCAGGTCTAAGCCACACAGCAGCACCAGGTCGTGAGGGGAAATGCTTTCAACTGATGCTGAGTCCATGATTTCAAGAGCCAAGCCCTCAGCGCTCAGTCGACCCAATAGTGCCTGCGTCAGTTGGGTCTTGCCTGTTTGGGGCGCGCCAAGAATGGCGACTTTCATGGCGTTTTAGCGTGCAATTTGTACGAAGACTTCGTTGGGTTTGACCATGCCGATCTCTGCCCGCGCACGTTCTTCGACCATTTCCAAACCGTCTTTGAGGTCATGGAGTTCTGCGCCAAGGCGGTCATTGGCCAACTGCGCGGCAGCGTTTTGCTGCTTTTGGTCTTTCAAGGTCTGACGTAGACGCATCACGTCAGGGATGCTGCCGCGACCAAACCACAGCTGGCCCTGCAGTACGAGCAGCAGGGCGATCAGCACGAGGTGGAGTGGACGCAGCATCACCAGCGATTAACGCAGGTTGTAGAAAGCCGAGCGGCCTGGGTACACCGCCACATCGCCCAAGTCTTCTTCGATGCGCAAGAGTTGGTTGTACTTGGCCATGCGGTCAGAACGGCTCATCGAGCCGGTTTTGATTTGACCCGCGTTCAAACCCACTGCGATGTCAGCAATGGTGCTGTCTTCAGTCTCGCCGGAGCGGTGGCTGATCACGGCGGTGTAGCCCGCGCGCTTGGCCATCTCGATGGCTTCAAAGGTTTCGGTCAATGTACCGATTTGGTTGATCTTGATCAGGATCGAGTTGGCGATGCCTTTGTCGATGCCTTCTTTGAAGATCTTGGTGTTGGTCACGAACAAGTCGTCACCCAC
>CANFZT010000129.1 GCA_947451565.1 Comamonadaceae bacterium
ACCAACTGGGCCGACCAGGTGTTGAAGAAGCGCCTAGAGAACGTGCGCGGTGTGGGTTCGGTGTCGCTGGTAGGCGGTACCAAACGCGAAATCAATTTGTACCTCAACCCGCAAGCGATGGAGTCGCTGGGCATCAGCGCGGACCAAGTGGTAAACGCGGTGAAAACCGAAGCCCAAGACTTGCCTGTGGGCAGCCTACGGTCTTTACAGCAAGACCGTGTCATTCAAATCCAAGGCCGCATGCTGCGCCCCGAAGACTTTGGCCAAATCATTGTGGCGCGTAAAAACACAACGCCAATTCGACTCAACCAAGTAGCCACAGTCAATGACGGTGCTCAAGAGGTCGAGAGCTTGGCCCTATACAACGGCCAGCGCACCTTGCTGATGACGGTGCAAAAAGCGCAAGACGAAAACACGATTGATGTGATTGACGGCCTCAACAAAACCGTAGCCGAGATGAAAGCCCAGTTGCCCGCAGGTGTGCGCCTAGAGCAAGTGCAAGACGGCTCTCGCCCAATTCGTGTGGGTGTAGCCAACGTGCGCCAAACTCTCATTGAAGGCGCGCTGCTAACCGTGCTGATCGTGTTTTTGTTTTTGAATTCGTGGCGTTCTACCGTCATCACTGGCCTCACGCTGCCCATTGCCATCATTGGCACATTTTTGTTCATGTACATGTTTGGGTTCACCATCAACATGATCACCCTCATGGCCTTGTCGCTGTGCGTGGGTTTGTTGATTGACGACGCCATTGTGGTGCGTGAGAACATCGTGCGCCATGTGCAAATGGGCAAATCACCTTACCAAGCAGCGATGGACGGCACACAGGAAATCGGCTTGGCCGTGCTGGCCACCACCCTGTCGATCGTGGCGGTATTTCTACCCATTGGGTTTATGGGCGGCATCATCGGTAAGTTCTTCCACGAGTTCGGCATCACCATCGTGGCGGCGGTCTTGATTTCAATGTTTGTTAGCTTCACGCTCGACCCCATGTTGTCATCCATCTGGCATGACCCAACCATTCACGCCCATGGGACGCATGGTCACTCGAATGCGTTTTATGACCGAACCATTGGCCCTGTCACAACATGGTTTGAACAAACCACCGATAAGCTGGTGGTCTTGTACCAACGTATTTTGAAATGGGCCTTGGCACACAAGCGCGCCACCGTCGCCCTAGCGATTGGCACCTTTGTGCTGAGCATCTTCATGGTGCCACTGCTGGGCACCGAGTTTGTACCCAAGGCAGACTTCTCTGAAACCACGGTCAACTTCTACACACCTGTGGGCTCATCGCTCGAGGTGACCGAAGCCAAAGCCCAACAAGTTGAAGCCATCATCCGCGAGTTCCCCGAAGTGCGCTACACGCTATCGACCATCAACACGGGTGCTGCGAACGGAAAAATTTACGCCAACGTGTATGTGCGTTTGGTCGACCGCAAAAACCGCCAACGCAATGTGGACCAAATGTCGGCCATCTTGCGTGAGCGCTTGCGCCAAGTGCCGGGCATTACCGTCACCCATGCGGGCTTGCTCGACACTGTGGGCGGCAACAAGCAAGTGGAATTTTCACTGCAAGGCAGCGACTTGCGCGAGCTAGAGCGTTTGGCCACAGAGGCCATGAACAAAATTCGCAACATCCCCGGCTTGGTCGATTTAGATTCCAGCGTGAAACCCAACAAGCCCACGATCGAGGTAAAAGTGCAACGCGAAGCGGCCAACGACCTCGGCCTATCCCTCGGCAGCGTTGCCAACCAGCTGCGCATTTTGGTGGCGGGCACCACGGTGACCAACTGGCGTGCTGCCGATGACCAAACGTACGACGTGAACGTTCGCTTGGCCCCCAACGCTCGCAACGCCATGCAAGACTTAGAACACCTGCCCTTCACCCTAGGCACCAATGCTGACGGCAGCCCCCGCGTGGCGCGCTTGAACCAAGTCGCTCAAGTGGAAGAAGGCACGGGCCCCAACCAAATCAACCGTCGTGACCTGATGCGCGAAGTGGCCATCAACGCCAACGTCTACAACCGCTCCACCGGCGAGGTATCTGCCGATATTCGCAAAGCCATGGACAGCATCCAAATGCCACCTGGCTACCGCTACCAGTTTGGTGGATCGACCAAAAACATGGCTGAATCTTTTGGCTACGCCATCTCAGCCTTGGTCTTGGCCGTCGTCTTCATTTACATGATTCTGGCCAGCCAATTCAAAAGCTTCTTGCAGCCCATGGCCTTGATGACTGCTCTGCCCCTCACCCTGATTGGTGTGGTGCTGGCCTTGCTGCTGTTTGGGTCTAGCTTGTCGATGTTCTCGGTCATCGGCGTCATCATGCTGATGGGTTTGGTTACCAAAAATGCCATCTTGCTGGTTGATTTCGCCATTCGCGCCCGTGAATCACAAGAACAGGCCGATGGCTCAATGCGCCCTGGCTTGAGCCGCCACGACGCCCTGTTGCTGGCCGCTGAAGTGCGTTTGCGCCCTATTTTGATGACCACCTTGGCCATGATCTTTGGCATGGTGCCCTTGGCGTTTGCCCTCTCCGAGGGCTCAGAACAACGCGCACCTATGGGCCAGGCCGTGATTGGCGGGGTGATTACCTCGTCTTTGCTTACTTTAGTCGTCGTCCCCGTGGTGTACTGCTATCTGGACGATTTGGCAGACTGGATGAAACGCAAATGGTCGTCAGGCTCTGACAGCCCCGCCCGTTAAAATTTTGCCTAGATTTAACTGAACAATTTCGGAGTTTTGCGATGAATACCCAAGAACAAGCCCGCTTCAACATGGTCGAACAACAAATCCGCCCTTGGCAGGTGCTGGATGCTCAAGTGCTGACGGTGCTGTCCAACGTTCCTCGAGAGTTGTTCGTACCACAGGCTTATCAAGCCTTGGCGTATGCCGACACCGAAATCCCTTTGGGTCATGGCGAAACCATGGTGCCTCCTCGCGTCGATGCACGCTTGATGCACGACCTGCAACTCAAAGGCACTGAAAAAGTTTTGGAAATCGGCACCGGCAGCGGCTACTTAGCCGCCCTCTTGGCTGGCCGCGCCCAACGCGTGGTGAGCTTGGAAATCAACCCTGAGTTGGCCAGCAATGCACGCAACAACTTGCAGCGCGCAGGCATCACCAATGTGGATGTACGCGTGGCGGACGGCAGCACCGGCGCTTCGGGCGATGCCCCGTTTGACGCCATCGTGCTCGGCGGCTCAGTGGCAGAAGTGCCGCAAGCCCTGTTACAACAACTCAAAGTCGGCGGCCATCTGTTGGCCATCGTCGGCCAAGAGCCTGTGATGGTTGCCACCCTCTACACACGCACCGCTGACGCGGCGTGGAGCAGTCAAGCTTTGTGGGACCACACCGCCCCACGTTTACAAGGCTTTACAGAGCCCTCCCGTTTCAAGTTCTAAAACAGCGGCATGATTGACCAAATCCAACCAGCCCAGTTGCAAGACTGGATAGTGTCACAAGCCCCTCACGGCGCAACCGTGGTGTTGGATGTGCGCGAGCCTTGGGAAGTGCAAACGGCCTGCGTCAAACCACAAGGGTTTGAGTTGGTCGAGATGGTGATGCACACCATCCCCGCCCGCTTGCAAGACCTCAATCGCGACCAACCTATTGCATGTTTGTGCCACCACGGTGCACGTAGCATGCAAGTGGCGGCATTTTTGGCGCAACAAGGCTTTAGTCATGTGGCCAACATCTCAGGTGGCATCCACGCTTGGTCATCACAAGTAGACGCTTCTGTGCCTACGTATTGATTTTTGAAAGAACTGCATGTCTCTCTCTCGCTCACTGTTTGGTATCCTTCCCCTGACCGCCGCCGTTGCCTTGGCTTTTGCATCTAGTGCACAGGCCCAAAGCTTGGTAGAGATGTACGACGCAGCGCGTGGCTATGACGCTGGCTTTGTTTCAGCCAAAGCACAGTTTGAAGCCAACTTGGCAAAAGCCAACCAAACCTTGGGCGGCATCTTGCCGAACATTGCGTTGTCGGCGAGCGCAACGCGCGGTTACATTGACGTCCGAAATGATGTGGGAGTTAGCCCAGACCCTCGGTTCTTCGGAACGGGAGTTGGCGCCATCACCCTGAGCCAACCCATCTACCGCCCTTCTGCTTGGGCGGCTTACCGCCAAGGGGGCAAGCAACTGCAACAAGCGGCAGCGCAATACGAAGCAGCGGAACAAGATTTATTGGTTCGCGTCTCGCAAGCCTACTTTGATGTGTTGACAAGCGAGGACAATTTAGAGCTGGTCAAGGCGCAAAAGAAAGCGGTCGGGGAACAACTGGCATCTGCCAAACGCAATTTCGAAGTAGGCACAGCCACCATCACGGGTGTACGAGATGCACAAGCCAGATTTGATTTAGCCAATGCACAAGAAATTTCCGCTGACAACGATTTACGCATCAAACGCCTCGCCCTCGATTTGGCTGTGGGCCTGAGCAACGCGAAGCCCAAACGCTTGGCGGACAACACCAAACTCATTGAACCACCCGCAGACGATGTCAACACATGGGTGAACCAATCTGAGTCCGCAAGTTCCGCTGTACGTCAAGCGCAACTTGCCCTTGAAATAGCCTCGCTCGAAGTCAACAAAGCCAACGCGGGTCATAAACCTACCGTGGACGCCCAGCTTTCTTATGCGGGGGCTCGTAACGTGAATGGCACATCAACCACAGCTTTGGCAAGTTCAAATCACGTCTTCAGTCCATCTGCGGCGGTAGTTCTCAACGTACCGATCTTCGCGGGGTTTAGCACCATGTACCGCGTGAAAGAAACGGTGGCGCTAGAGGACAAAGCACGAGCAGATTACGAGAATGCCCGACGCTCAACGGCACAGGCCACCCGCACAGCCTACTTCAGTTTGGTTGCCGGTCTGAGTCAAGTTAAGGCCTATGAAGCCGCAGAAGCCTCCAGCCAGAGCGCTTTGGATGCCAACAAACTGGGTTACTCGGTGGGTGTCAACATCAACATTGATGTGTTGAACTCACAAAGTCAGCTCTACCAAACCAAGCGTGATTTGGCCAAAGCGCGTTACGACGTGTTGGTGAGCAATTTGAAACTGCGCCAGGCCGCTGGCACGTTGACACCGGCAGACTTGCAGCCTATCAACGATTTGCTAGCGCCTTAATTCGTTTTCAAGTACGGGCGCAATGCTTCAGCCGTGCGCTGTGCTGCGCCGCGGTGGGCTTGTGAAAATGCCATGCACGCTTGGACGTGCGCGCGCTCATCTAGGTCAGACCTCACCATTTGCAAAGCCGTGGTCACGGCTTGCGCCATGTCTTCTACGCGCAAAGCGGCACCTGCCTCTTGCGCCAACTGTGCAGCCTCAGCAAAGTTGAAGGTGTGCGGGCCCATCACCACAGGGCAGCCGCAAGCGGTGGACTCAATCAAGTTTTGTCCGCCCAAGGGTGCAAAACTACCGCCCAACAAAGCGGCGTCCGACAAGCCGTAGTACAACGACATTTCTCCCAATGAGTCGCCAAGCCAAATGGTGTCGACATCGTCGGAGTGATCCGTCTCTGGCCCATCCGTCCATTGGCTACGACGAGACACTTTCCAGCCTCGCTCGGCCATCAAGGTCGCCACATCATCAAAACGTTGTGGATGACGTGGGACGATCAGCCAATGCACCGCGTGGAGGTGGTCTCGGTGGTCTAGCGGTGCATCTTTCAAGGCTTGCAGCGTGTCCAGCCACATGGCTTCTTCCCCTTCGCGCGAGCTACTGAACAGCAACACAGGGCGTTTGAGTTTTTGCTTCCAAGTGCGGGCGAGTGCAAGTTGTGTGGCATCTGGCTTGGCATCGAATTTCAAATTGCCGAAGACACCATCGACCTTCGCACCTAAAGCGCTCAAACGTTCAGCATCGGCTTGCGTTTGTGCCAGCACCGCCGACAAGCCTTGGTACGCAGGACGCGACAGCCAAGCCAAGCGCTGCGCTTGGTGCATACTTTTTTCGCTCATACGCGCATTCACGAGTACCAACGGCACATGGGCTTTGTTGCATTGAACCACCCAATTGGGCCAAAGTTCGGTTTCCAAAACGATGCCGATATGCGGTTTGAATTGCGCTAAAAACCGTTGTACAGCGGCAGGCGTGTCCCATGGCTGCCACACTTGCACATCGCCATCTTGCAACAAGCTCACCCCTTGCGCGCGGCCCGTGGCTGTGCCGTGCGTGAGCAAAATGCGAATGTCGGGTTGCGCGGCACGCAGAGCGTCTAGAAGTACCGCCGCCGCACGGGTTTCACCCAAAGACACGGCATGCACCCAGACATAGCCCCCCTCAATCAGCGATGGATGGGTGGGCTGCGCGTAATGGCCAAATCGTTCTTCAACGGCATGTAAATACCCCGCCTCTTCACGACCACGGCGTTGCAGCTTGCGGCGCAACAAGGGCTGCAAGGCCCACATCACAGCAGTGTAAATTTGCAGTATCACGATTGACTGACCTCCGCGTGCAAG
>CANFZT010000130.1 GCA_947451565.1 Comamonadaceae bacterium
AGAACCCAGTGCTTTTGTCTCTTCAGGGAACCTTCCCGCCCGCCATCTTGGCGCTCGCAGACGGCACGGTCTTTATCGGCAACTCGATCGGAGCCTCTGGCTCTACCGTCGGCGAAGTGGTGTTCAACACCTCACTCACCGGCTATCAGGAAATCCTCACGGACCCCAGCTACTGCCAGCAGATCGTCACCTTGACGTACCCGCACATCGGTAACTATGGCGTCAACGTCGAGGACATCGAAGCTGACAAAGTCCATGCTGCTGGCTTGATCATCAAAGACTTGCCTTTGGTCGCAAGCAACTTCCGCTCTAGCCAAACCTTGTCGGCCTATTTGGCTGATGCAGGCACAGTGGCTATTGCCAACATTGATACCCGTCAACTCACACGTATTTTGCGCACCAAGGGCGCGCAAAACGGTGCCATCGTGGGTTTGGCCAAGGGCCAAGAAGTCACGCAAGCTTTGATTGGCCAAGCCGTGGCCGCAGCCAAAGGTGCGCCTAACATGGCCGGTCTCGATTTGGCTCAGAAAGTGACTGTTTCCAAGTCGTATGAGTGGACTCAAACCGAGTGGACATTGGGCGAAGGCTACGGCAACTTGACCGCGCCTAAGTTCCATGTGGTGGCCTATGACTTCGGCGTGAAGAAAAACATCTTGCGCATGTTGGCCGAGCGAGGCTGCAAAGTGACCGTGGTGCCAGCCAAGACCTCAGCCGCTGACGTGCTCAAGCACAAGCCAGACGGCATCTTCTTGTCGAACGGCCCTGGCGATCCTCAGCCTTGCGACTATGCGATTGCGGCGGCGGCTGAGTTGATCGAAACCGGTATTCCGACATTTGGCATTTGCTTGGGTCACCAAATCATGGCCTTGGCCAGTGGCGCCAAAACCTTCAAGATGAAGTTTGGCCACCATGGTGCCAACCATCCCGTGAAAGACCTCGACTCAGGTCGCGTCTCCATCACCAGCCAAAACCATGGTTTTGCGGTGGACGAAAAATCATTGCCTGCCAACTTGCGCGCCACACATGTGTCATTGTTCGACGGCACCTTGCAGGGCTTGGCTCGAACCGACAAACCCGCGTTTTGCTTCCAAGGTCACCCCGAAGCATCGCCTGGCCCGCACGACATTGCTTACCTCTTTGACCGCTTCATCAAATTGATGGAGAAAAAATAATGCCTAAGCGTACCGATATAAAAAGCATTCTCATCATTGGCGCAGGCCCGATCATCATTGGTCAGGCCTGTGAGTTCGACTACTCCGGCGTGCAAGCTTGTAAAGCTTTGCGCGAAGAGGGTTACAAGGTCATTTTGATCAACAGCAACCCCGCCACGATCATGACCGACCCTGCCACGGCAGACGTCACCTACATCGAGCCCATCACTTGGCAGACGGTTGAGAAGATCATTGCCAAAGAGCGTCCTGATGCCATCCTGCCCACCATGGGCGGCCAAACGGCGCTCAACTGCGCCTTGGACTTGTGGCACCACGGTGTGTTGGCCAAGTACAAGGTCGAGTTGATTGGCGCCACGCCCGAAGCCATCGACAAAGCCGAAGACCGTTTGAAGTTCAAAGACGCCATGACCAAAATTGGTCTGGGCTCTGCGCGTTCAGGCATTGCCCACAGCATGGAAGAAGCATGGGATGTGCAAAAGCGCGTGGGTTTCCCCACCGTCATTCGCCCCAGCTTTACCTTGGGTGGCACAGGCGGCGGCATTGCCTACAACCCTGAAGAATTCGAAATCATCTGTAAGCGCGGCCTTGAGGCTTCGCCCACCAACGAGCTGTTGATTGAAGAATCATTGCTCGGTTGGAAAGAGTACGAGATGGAAGTGGTGCGCGACAAGGCGGACAACTGCATCATCATTTGCTCGATCGAAAACTTGGACCCCATGGGCGTGCACACGGGTGACTCCATCACCGTGGCACCTGCCCAGACCTTGACCGACAAGGAATACCAAATTTTGCGTAATGCCTCTTTGGCCGTGTTGCGTGAAATCGGTGTGGACACGGGTGGCTCGAACGTGCAGTTCTCCATCAACCCCAAAGACGGCCGCATGGTCGTCATTGAAATGAACCCACGCGTGTCGCGTTCATCGGCGTTGGCTTCCAAAGCCACAGGTTTCCCGATTGCGAAAGTCGCTGCCAAGTTGGCAGTGGGCTACACGCTTGACGAGCTGCGCAACGAAATCACAGGTG
The DNA here is from genome assembly GCA_947451565.1 of Comamonadaceae bacterium. Lineage (GTDB taxonomy): Bacteria > Pseudomonadota > Gammaproteobacteria > Burkholderiales > Burkholderiaceae_C > Limnohabitans. The sequence continues at coordinate 2,196 of CANFZT010000130.1, forward strand.
GTGCAACACCTGCGTCGTTTGAGCCATCGATCGACTACGTGGTGACCAAAATCCCACGTTTCGCGTTCGAAAAATTTCCAACTGCTGACAGCCGCTTGACCACCCAAATGAAATCGGTGGGCGAGGTGATGGCCATGGGCCGTACCTTCCAAGAGTCCTTCCAAAAAGCCCTGCGCGGTTTGGAAGTGGGCGTGGACGGCATGAACGAAAAAACCCAGGACCGCGAAGTGCTAGAAAAAGAGCTGGGTGAGCCTGGCCCCGAGCGCATTTGGTACGTGGGTGATGCTTTCGCCATGGGCTTGAGCGTGGACGAGGTGTTTGCCTTGACCAAGATTGACCCCTGGTTCTTGGTGCAAATTGAAGAGATCGTGAAGATCGAGTTGGAGGTTGAAAAGACCACCCTCGACGCCATCACATCACAAGAGCTGCGTGCCTTGAAAAAGAAGGGCTTCTCGGACCGTCGTTTGGCCAAGCTGCTCAAGACCACCGAACATGTGGTGCGCGCACGCCGCCATGAACTCAATATTCGCCCTGTCTACAAACGCGTGGACACTTGTGCGGCTGAGTTCTCGACCGACACCGCCTATATGTACTCGTGCTATGAAGGCCATGGGGATGGCGAGTGCGAAGCTGAACCCACCGACAACAAAAAAATCATGGTGCTCGGTGGTGGTCCTAACCGTATTGGTCAGGGCATTGAGTTTGACTACTGCTGCGTTCATGCCGCGCTCGCCATGCGCGAAGATGGCTATGAAACCATCATGGTCAACTGCAACCCAGAGACTGTGTCTACCGATTACGACACCTCCGACCGCTTGTACTTCGAGCCACTAACGCTCGAAGACGTGTTGGAGATCGTGGACAAAGAAAAACCAACCGGCGTTATCGTTCAATACGGTGGTCAAACACCTTTGAAGTTGGCGCTTGATCTGGAAGCCGCTGGCGTGCCCATCATCGGCACCAGCCCTGACATGATCGATGCGGCTGAAGACCGTGAGCGTTTCCAAAAGCTGTTGCACGACCTCGGTCTGCGTCAGCCGCCAAACGCCACGGCACGCACGGAGCCAGAGGCTTTGGAAAAAGCAGCGGCTTTGGGCTACCCCTTGGTGGTGCGCCCCAGCTATGTGCTGGGTGGTCGAGCGATGGAAATCGTGCACGAGCAGCGTGACCTCGAACGCTACATGCGTGAAGCCGTCAAGGTGTCTCACGACTCACCCGTGCTGTTGGACCGCTTCTTGAACGATGCGATTGAGTGTGATGTAGATTGCTTGCGCGACCCCGAAGGCAAAACGTTCATCGGTGGCGTGATGGAGCATATCGAACAAGCAGGCGTGCACAGCGGTGATTCGGCTTGCTCGTTGCCGCCTTATTCGTTGTCGGACGCCACGGTGACTGAGCTCAAGCGCCAATCTGCTGCCATGGCGGGTGCTTTGAATGTGGTCGGTTTGATGAACGTCCAGTTCGCGATTCAACACGTCGATGGCAAAGACGTCATTTACGTGCTTGAAGTCAACCCACGCGCGTCACGCACCGTGCCTTATGTGTCCAAAGCCACGGGTATTCAGTTGGCCAAGGTCGCCGCGCGTTGCATGGCGGGTCAAACATTGGCCTCGCAAGGTATTACCAAAGAGGTGACACCGCCTTACTTCAGCGTGAAAGAGGCGGTGTTCCCCTTCGTCAAGTTCCCGGGTGTTGACACCATTCTTGGCCCAGAGATGAAGTCCACGGGTGAAGTGATGGGTGTTGGTAAAACATTTGGCGAAGCCTTTGTGAAGAGCCAATTGGGTGCGGGTACCAAGTTGCCTCGTCCGCGTGATGCCGATGGGCGCTCTACTGGCAAAGTGTTCATCTCGGTGAAGAACAACGACAAACCGCGAGCAATTGAAGTCGCGCGTCAGCTGGCGACCTTGGGCTTCGAATTGATTGCCACCAAAGGCACCGCCTCTGCGCTGGTCGAGGCTGGCGTGGTTTGCGATGTGGTCAACAAAGTGACCGAAGGTCGCCCGCACATTGTGGACAGCATCAAAAACAACGAAGTGGTGTTAGTGATCAACACTGTGGAAGAGCGTCGCAACGCGATTGCCGATTCACGCCACATTCGTACCTCGGCATTGCTCAACCGTGTGACCACCTTCACCACCATTGCGGGCGCAGAAGCGGCCGTCGAAGGCATGAAGTACATGGACAAGTTGGATGTCATTTCTGTGCAGGAAATGCACGCTCAATTGACCGCTTAAGGACATACGATGAGTACCATTCCCATTACCAAACGTGGCGCTGAAAAGCTCAAAGACGAGTTGCACAAACTCAAGACGGTTGAGCGTCCTTCGGTCATTGCCGCCATTGCTGAAGCGCGTGCGCAAGGTGATTTGAGCGAAAACGCTGAGTACGACGCTGCCAAAGACCGTCAAGGATTCATCGAAGGCCGGATTCAAGAAATTGAAGGTAAGTTGTCGGTCGCTCAAATCATCGACCCTGCTGCGTTGGACGCCGGTGGCCGTGTGGTGTTTGGCACGACGGTAGCTTTGGAAGATGAAGACACGGGCGACAAAGTGACCTACCAAATCGTGGGTGAAGATGAAGCCGATTTGAAACTGGGTCTCGTCAACATCAGCAGCCCGATTGCCCGTGCTTTGATTGGCAAGGAAGAGGGCGATGTGGCTGAGGTGCAAGCACCCGGTGGTGTGAAGCGCTACGAAGTCGTCAAGGTCTCTTACCTCTAAACCGACATGGCGCGGCTACAAGTTTTTTTAGCCGCGTTGTGGTGGGGTAGCCTCACCGCTGTTGGGTTCATGGTGGTTCCCATGTTGTTTGTGCACTTGGAAACGCCGGCTGTGGCAGGGCAAATGGCGGCCAAGCTGTTCAGTGCGCAAACTTGGCTGTCGCTCGCTTGTGGCCTTTTGCTCCTATTGGCCGCCAAGCGAGAAAATTTAGAGCGGCCCAAAACACCCTCACCTTGGGTGATTGCCGGCATGTTGTTGGCTTTGTTGATTGAGGTGGCGGTGAAGCCCCATATCGTGGCCCGCGACAACATGGCGTTGTGGCACAACCTTGGTTCTGCGTTTTATATGTTGCAGTGGTTGTGCGCTGGCAAGACGCTGTGGGCTTTGTGCCCTGTGCGATCTGAGCCTGCCATTCACGCAAGCCCTGCGCAAAACGATTAACCCAATGTGCGTTTTTTGACCGAAATCTTTTTCGGTTTGGCGCGTTTGACTTGACCGCCAGAAGTCAGGCGTTGGTTGCCTAGCACACGCAAAGTTTTTACTTCAGGGCGTTGACCACCACGGCTGCTGTACTTGAGCACTTTCACATCGCGTGGGCCAGCCATGCGGTCTTCGTCGACAGAGCGTTCTTTTTCAGCGCGTGGGCGCCACAACACAAACAGCTTACCGATGTGTTGAATAGGGGCGGCGTTGAGTTGATCGGCCAAAGCCACGAACATGGCTTCGCGCGCTTGGCGGTCGTCGCCCAACACACGGATTTTGATGAGGCCGTGCGCATTGAGCGCCATCTCGGCTTCTTTGAGAACGGCAGGCGTTAAGCCATCGTTGCCAATCATGACGACGGGGTCTAAGTGGTGCGCTTTGGCACGGTGAATTTTGCGTTGAGCAGGTGTGAGTTGTATTGCGGACATGCGGGTATTATCCCCGCTCGATCAAAGGGTTGAATTGAAAGCCAAAACTAAAAGCAAAAAGGTCAACAAAACATGGTTAAACGACCATGTGAATGACACCTATGTCAAGCTGGCCCAAAAAGAGGGCTATCGCGCGCGGGCAGCTTATAAACTCAAAGAAATTGATGAGCAACTCAGCCTCATCAAGCCGGGCAACGTGGTGGTGGACTTGGGCTGCGCCCCCGGTGCGTGGTGCCAATATCTGCGCCGTCGCATGTCGCCCGCAGGTGCGGCCACAGGCACTCTGAACGGCACCATCATCGGATTAGACATCTTGCCCATGGAGCCTGTGGAGGACGTGACCTTCATTCAAGGCGACTTCCGTGAGGAAGAGGTCTTGGCACAGCTTGAAGCGGCCTTACAAGGCCGTATCGTGGATGTGGTGGTGTCAGACATGGCGCCTAACTTGACAGGCATTGAATCGACCGACGCCACCCGTATTGCGCATTTGATTGAGCTGGCCGTGGATTTTTCGCAGAAACACCTCAAAGACGATGGCGCTTTGGTGG
>CANFZT010000131.1 GCA_947451565.1 Comamonadaceae bacterium
GGCAAGTTGCGGCGCTCGGCCCAGTTGCCCACCGCGTCAAAGTCGATGTTGATCATCACGCACACTTTTTCGCGTTGGTCGCCATAGGCAACCACTTCTTTGATGTGTGGGAAAAACTTGAGTTTGTTCTCCACATACTTAGGGGCAAACATGGCGCCGTCGTTGCTGCCACCTTTGATACGCCCCACGTCTTTGACGCGATCGATGATTTTCAAATGGCCATGCGCATCCAAGAAACCCGCATCGCTGGTGTGGTACCAGCCATCGGCCGTCAGGACTTCGGCCGTTGCGGCATCGTTTTTGTAATAGCCTTTGAGCAAGCCCGGTGACTTGACCAAGATTTCACCGTTGTCGGCAACTTTGATTTCAACGCCTGCGCAGGGCACGCCCACGGTGTCGGCACGCGCTTCGTGGTCTGGCTGCAAGCACACGAACACGGCGGTTTCGGTGGAACCATAGAGCTGCTTCAAGTTCACACCAATCGATCGGTAGAAGCTGAACAAATCGGGACCAATGGCCTCACCCGCCGTGTAGGCCACGCGCACGCGGCTCATGCCGAGGTTGTTGCGCAAAGGGCCATACACAAAGAAATTACCCAAAGCGTAGAGGAAGCTGCCGACCAAACCAATCGACTTGCCATCCATCTTGGTGGGGCCGTATTTGCGAGCCACGTCCATGAAGTAATGGAACATGCCACGCTTGATGGCGCCTGCATCTTCCATGCGAATCATCACGCTGGTGAGCAAGCCTTCAAACACGCGGGGAGGTGCGAAGTAGTAAGTGGGGCCGACTTCTTTCAAATCGATGGTGACCGTCGCAGCAGACTCAGGGCAGTTCACCACATAGCCGCAGTACAACCACTGGGCATAGCTGAAAATGTTTTGGCCAATCCATGCGGGTGGTAAATAAGCCAACACGTCTTCGTGTGAGGTGAGCTTGTCAAACAAGGCGCCAGCTTCAGCACGGTTGATCAGCGAGTTGTGCGTGTGCACCACCCCTTTGGGGTTGCCCGTGGTACCCGAGGTGAAAAACATCGCGCCCACGTCGTCGGTGTGTGCTTTTTCAACTTCATCCAAATAAAAATCTGGATGCTGCTTGGCAAACACGGCGCCAGCCGCAAGCAACTCTTCGAGCGAAGCCAAGCCTGGCTCGTCGTATTTGCGCAAACCGCGCGGGTCGTCAAAGAAGATGTGTGAAATTTGTGGGCATTGCTCACGAATCTCCAACAGCTTGTCGACCTGCTCTTGGTCTTCCACCACACAAAAGCGCACTTCAGCGTTGTTGAGTGGGAACACGCACTCAGGGCCAGCGGCGTCTTGATACAAAGGAATTGGAATCGCCCCTAGGGATTGCGCAGCCAACATGGTGGCGTACAAGCGCGGACGGTTGGAACCCACCACCACCAAGTGCTCGCCGCGCGTCAGCCCTGCTTGGTGCAAGCCGCACGCCATGTGCGTCACCATCTGAGCCATATCGGCCCAAGAGGTAGTCTGCCAAATGCCGTATTCCTTCTCGCGCATGGCAGGCGCATCAGGGCGCTCGCTGGCATGTTTGAGTAACAGTCGTGGGAACGTGGTCTGCATTCCTAATCCTTGCTTTGTGTGTCGACAAAAAATCATGACGCATACGTGACGCGTTTCTGATGTTGGATGCGATCGTATGCCCGAGTTTGACGCCAAGTTGTCATTTCGACGACAATCTAGGGTAGACACTGAGCAGTGATTACCCGAATAAAACTTTTCTATTGATCAGAATTCATGACCCAAGCACCCAGCGTTTTCCAACGACGTCGTTCACTCACAGAGCAAGAGCTCAAGCTCATTCCGTGGTTCAGTTTGCTCAAAGAAAACGAGCGCAACCGCATCGAAGGACAACTGGTGGTGAGTGACCCCATGCCTGGTGACTACGTGTGTCGCATGGGTCGCCAGGCCACGTACTGGTTTGGCGTGGTGGAAGGTTTGTTGAAGATGAGCGCCGACAGTGCCAGCGGCCGCACCATCACTTTCACGGGTGTACCGCCCGGCGGCTGGTTTGGCGAGGGCACGGCCATCAAGCGGGAAAGCTATCGCTACAACATCATGGCCTTGCGTCACAGCGTGGTGGCAGGCTTGCCCATTGACACGTTTCATTGGCTGCTAGACAACTCTATTGGCTTTAACCGCTTTGTGATGAACCAACTCAACGAGCGTTTGGCGCAGTTCATCGAGGCCCGTGAAATTGACCGCTCCACCGACCCCGATGTCCGTGTGGCACGCAACTTAGCCGCCTTGTTTAACCCCGCCTTGTTTCCAGGCGTGGGCGAAATTTTGCGTATCACGCAGCAAGAACTGGCCTACCTTGTTGGGTTGTCACGCCAACGCGTAAATGTGGCGCTGAACCGCCTAGAAGAACAAGGCGCGATTCGCATTGAATACGGGGGCATGCGCGTACTCAACCTTACGGCTTTACGTGCAAGCGGCACATGACGTTCGTTAAACTCGCGGCCTTCGGTTTACCGTTTATTTGGCCCCTTCATTAGGCCCTCTATGTCAGACACACCTTCAGAACTCACCCGTCTCAATAAACGCATGGCCGAACTTGGGCTGTGCTCGCGCCGCGAGGCCGACGCGTGGATTGAACAAGGCTGGGTCTTGGTCAACGGCCGTCCCGCAGAAATGGGCGTCAAAGTGGGCGCCAATGACCGCGTAGAGGTTGACCCACGCGCCAAGGGCCACCAAGATACACAAGTCACTGTTCTGTTGCACAAACCCATGGGCTATGTGAGCGGCCAAGCCGAAGACGGGCATGAGCCCGCGATTATGCTAATCAACCCTCGCACACATTGGTCGGGCGACTTGTCCAAACGACGCTTCACACCCACACAGTTGCGCAGCCTCGCCCCATCGGGGCGACTCGACATCGACTCCACAGGGTTGTTGGTGTTAACCCAAGACGGCCGCGTCGCACGCCAACTGATAGGCGAGGACTCGGAAATGGAAAAAGAATATTTGGTGCGCGTGACCTACACTGGCCACGAAAACACCGCCGCGGCCACCGCTGCATCTGCCACGTATGGCGGCAGGGCCAACCCACTCAGCGCCATTGGCGACCACGATCGCGTGACCAACAACGTGCAAGCTGTGTTTCCGAAGGACCAACTCGAACGCTTACGCCACGGCTTGAGCTTGGACGGAAAGCCCCTCAAACGCGCACAGGTGGAATGGCAAAACCCAGAGCAACTTCGCTTCGTATTGACCGAGGGCAAAAAGCGTCAAATTCGCCGCATGTGTGAGCAAGTTGGTTTGCAAGTGGTGGGACTCAAGCGCATCCGCATTGGGCGTGTGCAGCTGGGGCAGCTGCCTGCGGGGCAATGGCGTTACCTTGGCGCGCACGAGCGCTTTTAACCTCTTGAAATTTAGGCCAACGCCCCACATCTTGGGGCGTTGTTTTTTTGTAATTTAGTTTTTGAAGACCATGACCAAACAAACCCATTCCTTCCAAGCCGAAGTCTCACAGCTGCTGCACCTTGTCACGCATTCGCTGTATTCCAACAAAGAAATCTTCTTGCGCGAATTGGTGTCTAACGCCTCTGACGCTTGCGACAAGCTGCGCTACGAAGGCCTGAACAACGATGCCTTGTTTGAAGGCAACGCCGACCTCGAAGTACGGGTGAGCTTTGACAAAGAAGCTCGCACCCTAACCATTGCCGACAACGGCATTGGCATGAGCCAAGAAGAAGCGATTGCCCACCTCGGCACCATTGCCAAAAGCGGCACACGCGAATTCATGGGCAAGCTGAACAGCGACCAAAAAACCGATGCCAAAGACCAAGGGGCCTTGATTGGCCAGTTTGGTGTGGGCTTTTACTCGGGCTACATCGTGGCCGACCGCATCACCGTTGAGTCCCGCCGCGCCGGCTTGAAAGCCGAAGAAGGTGTGCGCTGGAGCAGCACGGGCACAGGTGACTTTGAGGTCGAAACCATCACCCAAGCGGAACGTGGCACCAAGATCATCCTGCACTTGCGCGACGATGCCGAGGAATACCTGAGCGCATGGAAACTCAAGTCAGTCATCAACAAGTACTCTGACCACATCTCTTTGCCCATCCGCATGCGCAAAGAAGAATGGAAAGAGGGTGAGAACGACCAACCCGGCGAAATGGTGCTGATCGACGAATGGGAAACCGTCAACCAAGCCAACGCCTTGTGGGCTCGCCCCAAGAAGGACGTGACGGACGAACAGCACACCGAGTTCTACAAACACATCAGCCACGACTTTGAGCCACCTTTGGCATGGAGCCATAACCGTGTGGAAGGCAGCACCGAATACACGCAGCTGCTGTATATCCCCGGCAAGGCGCCCATGGACTTGTTCAACCGCGACAAAAAAGCGGGCTTGAAGTTGTATGTGAAGCGCGTGTTCATCATGGACGACGCCGAGGCGCTGATGCCCTCTTACCTGCGCTTCATCAAAGGCGTGGTGGACTCGGCCGATTTGCCACTGAACGTGAGCCGTGAGTTGCTGCAAGAAAGCCGCGACGTCAAAGCCATTCGCGAAGGCAACACACGCCGTGTACTCGCCGTGTTGGAAGACTTGGCCAAACACGACAAAGCCCCTGTGGCAGGCGACGACGGCGTCACGGACGTTGTGAGCGACGAAGACAAAGCCAAGCAAGGCAAGTACAGCCAGTTCTACGCCGAGTTTGGTGCGGTGCTGAAAGAAGGTTTGGGCGAAGACTTTGCCAACAAAGACAAACTCGCCAAACTGCTGCGCTTTGCCAGCACCAGCACCGATGCCGTGAGCGTGTCGTTTGCCGACTACAAAGCCCGCATGAAAGAAGGCCAACAGGCCATCTACTACATCACCGCCGACACATTGGCCGCAGCCAAGAACAGCCCACAACTTGAGGTGTTCCGCAAGAAGGGCATCGAGGTGTTGTTGATGACGGACCGTGTGGACGAGTGGGCTTTGAACTTTGTACAAGAGTTTGATGGCACACCGTTGCAGTCTGTGGCCAAAGGCGCTGTTGACTTAGGCACGCTGCAAGACGAAGCAGAGAAGAAAGCCGCAGAAGATGCCGCCGAATCTTTCAAGCCCGTCTTGGCGAAGCTCAAAGAAGCTTTGAAAGACAAAGCTGACGACGTGCGCGTGACCACCCGCTTGGTGGATTCGCCCGCGTGTTTGGTGGTGAAAGACCACGGCATGTCCATGCAACTGGCCCGCATGCTCAAGCAGGCGGGTCAGCAAGCGCCTGAGATGAAACCCATCTTGGAAGTGAATGCTGAGCATGCCCTCGTCAAGAAGCTGAGCGGTGACGCCAACCCCAACTTCAACGACTTGGCGCACATTTTGTTTGACCAAGCCTTGCTGGCAGAAGGTGGTTTGCCAGAGGACCCTGCCGCCTATGTGAAACGGGTGAACGCACTTTTGGTGTAAAACACAGTCCATGACACACATGGACACATCACACCCCACGTCTTTAGACGACTTGAAGGCCAACACGCAAGTGTTGGCCTTTGACATTTTTGGCACAGTCGTCGACTGGCATGGCAGTATCGTGCGCGAAATGCGAATGCTTTATCCGTCGGTCGATGCCAATGCGTTTGCACTGGCTTGGCGGGCAGGCTACCAGCCTGCCATGGCCCGCGTTCGATCTGGCGAACTCGGTTGGACGCGCATTGACGAGCTGCACCGTTTGATTTTGGATGACTTGCTGCCGAGGTTTGGTTTAACGCATTTGAGTGAGGTTGAGCGCGTGCATCTCAACCGTGTTTGGCATCGCTTAGACGCATGGCCAGACAGCGTGGCAGGGCTGCTTCGCTTAAAAAGGAGTTTCACCATTTGCAGTCTCTCCAATGGCAATATGGGCCTGCTCACCAACATGGCCAAGCGAGCGGGTTTGCCTTGGGATTGCATCTTGTCTGCCGAGGTGTTCCGCGCCTACAAGCCTGACCCGGCCACTTATCTAGGTGTTGCTCACACGTTCGATTTACAACCGCATCAAGTCATGCTCTGTGCTGCGCACCATGATGACTTAGAGGGCGCGCGAGCTTGCGGTTTACGCACAGCCTACATTGAGCGCCCTTTCGAGTTTGGGGCATCTGAACCCAAAGATGTGTCACCTCAAGCTGGCAACGATTTGCATGCGCGCGACATTCACGCACTGGCCGATTTACTCGGCTGTTAAGCGTAAAGCGGCTCTTCTTGCATGGCTTCGCACTGCTCCACCAACATGTGCGTTTGACCCGCCCAATAGTCGCTGCTACCAAACCATGAAAAGTGCTGCACGAAGGCTGGATCGTCTTTACGACGTGCCAA
>CANFZT010000132.1 GCA_947451565.1 Comamonadaceae bacterium
CTTTGCCCAGCGCGACAAACAAAATCACACCAACCACCACCGTGATGGCCAGCGCCAGCAAGGGCGAGGCATAGCGCCACAGGTTCGAGGGCTGGGCTCGCGGCTCAAGACGCAGCATGGGTCACCTCCTGTTGTGCCGCGGGGGCATCCCATAAACCACTCATCCATGCGCCGATGCGCGACACATTGGCTTCTTCGCGTGCGAGTGCGGGCGACAAGCGGCCCTCGGCCATCACATGCAAACGGTCTGACAGCTCTAACAATTCGTCTAACTCCTCACTCACCAACAACACGGCGCAGCCTGCATCACGCAGGGCCAGGAGCGCAGCGCGTATTTGCGCGGCGGCACCCACGTCAACACCCCAAGTGGGTTGCGACACGATGAGCAGCTTGGGCGCAGCTTCAATCTCGCGGCCCACCAAAAACTTTTGTAGATTGCCGCCCGACAGCGAACGTGCAGCAGCATCAGGGCCCCCCGCTTTCACTTGGTATTTGGCAATGATGCTGGCCGCTTGGGTGTGCAGCGTGTTCAGGTTGAGCCAACCCAACGCACCTGCGACACCGCGAGGCGACACCGCATCATGGCGGGTGAGCAACAGGTTTTGTGCGAGGCTCAAGCTAGGCACTGCACCACGGCCTAGGCGCTCTTCCGGCACAAAGTGCAAGCCCAAGTCGCGGCGTTGGTCTGGATTGAGTTGCCCCATGGCTTGACGCTCAAGCTGAATGCTGTCAGCCGCCGCACGCATGTCTTCACCCGACAAAGCAAATAGCAGCTCGCGCTGGCCGTTGCCCGACACACCGGCAATGCCCACCACTTCGCCTGCACGCACTTGTAGGTTCACACCATTCAGGTCCACACCAAATGGGTCGTCGGCTTGCAGACGCAAATCATGCACGCTCAATACGGCAGCACCTGGTTTGTACTCGCGCACATGCAGCTCGGGTGGCAAGCTGCCAATCATGAGCTGACTCAGCGAGGCATTGGTTTCTTGACGCGGGTCGCACACGCCAGTGACGCGACCGGCACGCATCACAGTGCAAGCGGTACACAAGGCCCGAATTTCGTGCAGCTTGTGGCTGATATACAAAATACTGCGTCCTTCGCTGGCGAGCTGTCGCAGCACCACAAATAGTTTTTCTACCGCTTGGGGTGTGAGCACCGAGGTGGGCTCGTCCAAGATGAGCAGTTGCGGGTTGGTGAGCAATGCACGGATGATTTCCACGCGCTGCATCTCGCCCACACCTAGCGTGTGCACGGGACGGTCAGGGTCAATGTCAAGGCCGTATTGCGCAGCCGTGTCAGTGATACGCTGCGCCACCTCGGCCAAGCTAAAGCGTTTATCCAAGCCGAGCCACACGTTCTCGGCCACGCTGAGCGTGTCGAACAAACTGAAGTGCTGAAACACCATGCTGATGCCCAAGCGCCTTGCCTCTTGCGGGTTGCGGATGTTCACCACCTCGCCGTTGAAGCGAATTTCGCCCGCATCGGGCTTAACCGCACCGTAAATGATTTTCATCAGCGTGGACTTGCCCGCACCGTTCTCACCCAGCACGGCATGAATTTCGCCAGGTTGCACCGTCAGGCTCACGGCATCGTTGGCCACCACAGCGGGATAACGCTTGGTGATGTGGGTAAGTTGCAGTCTGGGTTGAGGCATCGTAAAAATTTTAGTTACGCACAGAGACTGCTAGGTTAGCAGCATCGGCTGTACGACTTCTTGCAAGCACCGTGCCTGATAATTGAAGCATGAGCAAAACCGTCATTTATTCCTTCAAGGTCGAGTTTGGCGACTGCGACCCCGCACGCATTGTTTGGTTCCCCAACTACTTCCGCTGGATTGATGCGGCTTCGCGCCACTTCTTCACCCAATGTGGCGTGCCACCTTGGTATGAAACTGAAAGAACCATCGGGGTCTTGGGCACGCCTATTGTCGACACGCACGCTCGCTTCGTGAACACGGCCAGCTACGGAGATTCACTGGAAGTGCACACCACCATCACCGAGTGGCGTACCAAAAGCTTTGTGACGAACTACAAAATTCGCCGTGGGGATGACCTCATCATGGAATGCGAAGAAGTGCGCATCTTCGCGGCCCACCGTGCTGCCGTGGGGGACCCGCAGCCTGGCATTCGCGCTGTCGCCATTCCCCCCTCGATTCGCAGCTTGTGCGAATGAAGCCTTAGAGCACCAAGATCGCGCGGAAATCGTTGACGTTGGTGTGCGTAGGGCCGGTCACCACCAAATCGTCGACCGCATGAAAGAAACTGTAGGCGTCGTTGCGGTCTAGACAATCGATCGCTTTGACACCTTGCGCCAGCGCACGGGCCAAGGTATCGGGGGTGACAAGGGCACCTGCGTTGTCTTCGATGCCGTCAATCCCATCCGTGTCGGCAGCGAGAGCCCACACGTTCGACTGGGCTTGCAAGGCAATCGCCAAACCTAAGCAAAACTCACCAGCACGACCACCACGTCCTTTGGGCGTGCCTGCGGCTTGGGGTCGAATGGTCACCGTGGTTTCGCCACCACTCAGAATGACACAAGGCTTTTGGAAAGGTCCTTTGCCGTGCGCGGCTGCGCGTGCCAGTGCGGCGTGCACCTTGCCCACCTCGCGCGATTCACCTTCCAGCTCATCGCTCAGCACATAAGCGTTCAGGCCTGCGGCGCGCGCCACTTCGGCAGCGGCTTCGAGCGACTGTTGGGGTGTCGCGATCAAGCGCACGGGCTGCTTGGCCCACTCGGCACTGGGCTTGGGCGTTTCGAATTCACCCGCTTTCAGCGCGGCTTCAATGGCAGCGGGTACTTGTATTTTGTAGCGTTGCAAAATGGCCCATGCATCGGCACAGGTCGTGATGTCAGGCACGGTAGGGCCGCTGGCAATGACCGAAGGGTCATCGCCCGGCACATCACTGATGGTGAGCGTAACAACTTGTGCAGGGCCGCAAGCGGCCGCCAAGCGGCCACCTTTGATGCGCGAAAGGTGCTTGCGCACACAGTTCATTTCACCAATGCCTGCGCCGCTTTTGAGCAAATCGCGGTTGATGCGCTGCTTGTCTTCCAAGTTCAGGCCATCGGCAGGCAGTGTAAGCAAAGCCGAGCCACCGCCAGAAATCAAGAACAACACCAAATCGTCTGCCGTCAAGCCTTGGGTCAGTTGCAAGATACGCTCGGCAGCCGCTAGGCCTGCCGCATCAGGCACGGGGTGCGAGGCCTCGACCACCTCAATACGCTCGGGCAAACCCACAGGGCGTTGTGGTGTGTGGTGGTAGCGCGTGACCACGAGGCCTGACAACGGCTTGTCAGCAGGCCACAGCGCCTCGACCGCTTGCGCCATCGCGCCACCGGCTTTGCCTGCACCGAGCACCACGGTACGGCCTTTGGGTGGTGGGGGTAAATAGGCGGCGGTGTTGTGCAAAGGCAAAGCACGATGGACAGCCGCATCGTAGAGCTGGCGTAGGAAAGATTGGGGATCGGTGTGTGGACTACTCATATGAACAATCGTAGCCGCACTAGCTCACTTTTTGCCTAAGCCCAAACGTGCAGCGCCTTCGGTGTAAATCTGGGTGCGTTCTTTCATGAAAGCATCCATTTGGTCCACCCCGATGTTGATCAATTCAAAACCGTTTTTGGCAGCGAGCTCTTTCATTTCGGGATCGTTGTTCAAATTGGTCCACAGCTCAGACAAACGTTTACGTTGCTCAGGCGTGCTGGACTTTGGTACGCCAATGCCTCGGTAAGCGCCGTCCACCCAATTCACGCCCAACTCTTTGAACGTGGGCACATCGGGCATGAGTGGATGGCGCTGCTCCATTGCCACGGCCAACGGGCGTACGCGCGCCTTGTTGGTGATCGCAAAGGGTGTGTAGGTGATCGCGCCATCGACTTGACTGCCCAACACCGCGGTCGTCATATCGCCCGTGCCTTTGAAGGGGATGTAAATCGTCTTGACGTTGAAGGCTGCATTCAAACGCTCATGCGCGGCGTGGTTGGCTGAGTTAAGCCCCGAACCACCGAGTGACAACTTGCCTGGATCTTTTTTGACTGCGGCCAAAAATTCGGCAAAGTTTTTAATGGGACTGGCGACAGGCACGACCAAGATATCAGGCGTGTAGTGAAACCAATACACGGGCGTGACGTCTGCCGTTTTGTATTGCACTTGGCCTTCAATAGGCTGGAACACGATGTGCGGCAGATTAATGCCCACCACGTTCACGCCATCGGCGGGCAAGCTGTTCATTTGTGTCCACATTAGGGCGCCACCCGCACCGGCTTTGTACTGCACCACGGTATCAATGGTTGCGCATTTCTTTTTCAACACCGCTTGCTGGTGACGGGCCGACAAGTCTGACTCGCCGCCAGGCGGAAACGCCTGCCAGTACTGCACATTTTTATCAGGGCAAGGTTGGGCGAAAGCGGCCGCAGTGAGCAATGCGGACGCTGCAGCAAGAACTTTGAAAGGCCAATTGAAACGCATGGTGTTGTCTCCTTTTTATTGGGTTAAGCCATCAAGGCGCAGACCGCCTTTGTCACTTGCTCGGTGGTGGCTTTGCCGCCTAAGTCGCCGGTGTGCAAGGCAGAGTTGGCCGTGACTTGCTCGATGGCATGCATCAGTTTTTGTGCAGCGGCGTACTCGCCCAAATGCTCTAGCAGCATCACACAACTCCAGAAAGTGCCTACAGGGTTTGCCAGCCCTTTGCCCATGATGTCAAAGGCTGAACCATGGATGGGCTCGAACATGCTGGGGTAGCGGCGTTCGGGGTCGATGTTGCCCGTGGGCGCGATCCCTAAGCTGCCCGCCAGTGCAGCAGCCAAGTCACTCAAAATGTCGGCGTGCAAATTGGTTGCCACGAGGGTGTCCAAAGTTGCGGGGCGGTTGACCATACGGGCGGTGGCCGCGTCGACCAGCTCTTTGTCCCACTTCACATCTGGGAACTCTTTGCTGATCTCTACAGCTATCTCGTCCCACATCACCATGGCATGACGTTGGGCATTGGACTTGGTGACCACGGTCAACAGTTTGCGCGGACGCGATTGGGCGAGCTTGAAGGCGTAACGCATGATGCGCTCCACGCCCGCACGGGTCATCATGGAGACATCCGTAGCCACTTCAATGGGGTGACCTTGATGGGCTCGCCCCCCAACGCCAGAGTACTCGCCCTCTGAGTTTTCGCGCACGATGACCCAGTCGAGGTCTTTGGGCGTGCAGCGCTTCAGCGGTGCGTCAATGCCGGGCAAGATGCGTGTGGGTCGCACGTTGGCGTATTGGTCAAAGCCTTGGCAAATTTTCAGACGTAACCCCCAAAGCGTGATGTGGTCTGGAATATGTGGGTCACCCGCCGAGCCAAACAAGATGGCATCCATGTGGCGCAACGCATCGAGGCCGTCTTTGGGCATCATCTCGCCGTGGGTGCGGTACCAGTCGCCACCCCAGCCAAAGCTGGTGAATTCAAATTTGAAATCTTTGCTAGCTAAGGCCAAAGCGTGCAGCACTTGCTGCCCAGCAGGAATGACTTCTTTGCCAATGCCGTCGCCAGGAATGCACGCGATTTTGTAGGTCTTCATGGGCTCTCTCTCATTTGAATAAATTTCGAGTCACTTTAAGCGTTTCGTCCAAAGACACAAGCCCATAGAGTTAAAGTGGCGACAGTCCCTACACACCTTTTGCTCTATGACGACCTTGCTCATCCACCGTGCCCGCTGCATCGCCACGCAAGACGATGCCAACACCGAACTCAACAACGCCTCACTGCTGCTGCGTGATGGCCGCATTGAACGCATCATTCCCGCCGACGAAAACATCGACGAGCTGCTGAAGCAAGCGGACGAGGTGATTGACGCCCGACGCCATGTGGTGGTGCCCGGCCTGATCAACACGCATCACCACATGGTGCAAAGCTTGACCCGTGCGGTGCCGCAGGTGCAAAACGCCGAACTATTTAGCTGGCTTAAAGGGCTCTACCCCATTTGGGCGGGCCTCACGCCCGAGATGGTGTTGGTGTCTAACCAAGTGGCCATGGCAGAGCTGCTGCTGAGCGGCTGCACCACCAGCAGCGACCACCTGTACATCTACCCCAACGGCGTGCGACTGGACGACAGCATTGAAGCTGCGCACACCATTGGCATGCGCTTTACGGCCACACGCGGCAGCATGAGCGTGGGCGAAAGCCAAGGCGGTCTGCCGCCCGACCGCGTGGTGGAAAAAGAAGC
>CANFZT010000133.1 GCA_947451565.1 Comamonadaceae bacterium
ATGCGCCGCGATCATGGCCGTGGGCTCGTGGTTGGTATCAGTCCAATAGGCAATGGGGCCAAACGCCTCGTCGCTGTCTTCGTTGGGCGTGGGGTCAAGCAACACATCGCCGCCGGACATGCGCATTTCCATTTCCAGCACTTCTTCTGGCTTGACGTTGAGCTTGGTGGCGACCGCGTCAACTTCTTGTGGGTTGAGGGTGTTGCGGTGTGTGGCGTCCAGCGCGTCAGCTTTGAAACCTTGCTTCATCGAGCGCAGGTTGAAAAACAATTTGCGTTGGGCTTTGGTGGTGGCCACTTTAACCATGCGCCAGTTTTTCAAAATGTATTCGTGAATCTCGGCCTTGATCCAGTGCATGGCGTAGCTCACCAAACGTACGCCTTGGTCAGGATCGAAGCGTTTGACGGCTTTCATCAAGCCGATGTTGCCTTCTTGAATCAAGTCAGCGTGAGGCAGACCATAGCCCAAGTATTGGCGCGACACTGACACTACCAAACGCAGGTGCGAGAGCACCAACTTTCCGGCGGCTTCGATGTCGTTGTTGTCTTTGAGTTGGCGTGCGAACTCTTGCTCTTGCTCTGGGGTGAGCATGGGCAAGCGGTTGGCAGCGGTGATGTAGGCATCTAGGTTGCCCAGCGACGGAACCAGTGCCCAAGGATTGGAAATGGCGAGTGGCTGATGTGTCAATGTAGTCATGTTTGTAGTCCTTTCGGATAACGATTCGCTATATTAGCACTCATGCGCCAAGAGTGCTAAACCCTGTTCGACTTATGGGTTAACCCTTGGTAAAGCTAGGTCCTGAATACTGTGTTTTTTAACATATACTGAAAATAAATACAGTATTTAACAGGAGCCCGTTATGCCACCGATGATCTTGGAGCGAGTTGCCGTGCAGTGCTGCACGAGCTGTGCGCATGTGCTGAAGTCGGACTCGTCGCAGACTCAGCTTCGTTGCGGCTTGGGTTATTACTTGCAGCCGCCACTCAAACGCAAGCAAGGCCGCATGGACAACTACCCCGTGGTTGAGGCCGATGAGCGTTGTAGCCAGTGGCGCGATCGATTGAAGGGAGTTCTTAACCCTTGAATCGATGGTTGGTCTGGCACCTCAGCCTCAGCTAGCCCAAGAGGGCGTCAGCAAACTCTTGCGCATCGAAGGTTTCGAGGTCTTCCACAGCTTCGCCTACGCCAATGAAGTAAACCGGCACCACCGAGCCTCCTGCTGCAACTCGGCTTTGGCCCCACAGCGCAATGGCGGCGAGCACGCCCCCTTTGGCCGTACCGTCCAACTTGGTGACGATCAGGCCGGTCAAGCCCAAAGTCTCGTCAAACGCTTTCACTTGCGCTAGGGCGTTTTGGCCGGTGTTGCCGTCAATCACTAGCAGTACTTCGTGCGGGCCCGTTTCGTCGGCCTTTTGCACCACGCGTTTAATTTTTTTCAACTCTTCCATCAAGTGCAGTTGAGTGGGTAAGCGTCCTGCTGTGTCAACCAGCACCACATCTTTGCCGCGTGCGCGGCCTGCAGTGACCGCATCAAAGCTGACGGAGGCTGGATCCCCCCCTTCTTGGCCCACGATTTCGACGGTGTTGCGAGTGGCCCAAATAGCCAGTTGTTCGCGGGCGGCAGCACGAAAGGTATCGGCAGCAGCCAGTAAGACTGAGGCGCCGCTGTCGCTCAAGTGGCGCGTGAGTTTGCCAATCGAGGTGGTCTTGCCCGCGCCGTTGACGCCTGCGACCATGATGATGGTGGGTTTGTGCGTACCGATGGTCAGCGTTTTTTCCAATGGCTTGAGCAAATGGGCGATGGATGCGGCCAACAAGGCTTTGACAGCCGAGGGTTCCGTGGTGCCCGTGTCTTTGATGCGTTGCTTCAAGTCGGCTAGCAAATGCTCGGTCGCTTGGACGCCAGCATCGGCCATGAGCAGGGCGGTTTCGAGTTCTTCGTACAGCGCGTCGTCAATCTTCGTCCCCGTGAACACGGTACTGATGCTTTGACCCGTTCGGCGAAGACCTTTGCCCAAACGGGCCATCCAGCCTTCGCGAGGGCGCTCAGTGGTGCTAGGCATCACCTCCGCTGTGGCCGTGGTGCTGTGCGTTGTTGCGGTGGGAGCCTGGATTTTTTTCTTGAAAAAGCTAAACATGTGTGGGTGTTTCTAGAATCAGTCCATTCTATGAAAACCCGTACACCTACTCCTACACCCAAACCCGTCCCTAGCAAACCGCACAAAGGCGCTGGCGAGGTTCGCATCATCGGCGGCGAATGGCGCCGCACCAAACTGCCCGTAGCCTTAAAACCGGGCCTGCGCCCTACGCCCGACCGTGTGCGCGAAACCTTGTTCAACTGGCTGGGTCAGTCGCTCCTGGGCTGGCGCTGTGTGGACCCGTTTGCGGGCACCGGCGCCTTGGGCTTTGAAGCCGCCTCACGCGGTGCAGCCCATGTGCAGGTGTGCGAGCTAGACCCTGCTTTGGTGGCGCAGCTCAGCACCCAAGTGAACCGCCTCAAGGCCACCAATGTGCATGTGTTGCGCACTGATGGCGTGGCGTGCTTGCGTCAGCTCAGTGAAGCGAGTGTTGATTTGATCTTCATCGATCCACCGTTTGATGGCGCCTTGTTTGAGCCTGCGTTGCAAGCTGCTGGCAATGCGGTGAAGGCCGATGGCTTTGTGTACCTTGAAGCACCTGTGGCCTGGACGGATGAACAGCTGGCCCCAATGGGCCTGACGTTGCATCGCCATCTCAAGGCGGGTGCGGTGCATGCACATTTGCTGCGCCGACTGTCGTAAAACGTGCCGCATGAGCCGCCCACGCGTTGTGATCCATGTCGTATTTTGAAATTGCGCTTACATATCACCAGCGTGGGGATTATGAGAATGCGCTGCTGCACTATGACCATGCACTGAATACGCAGCCGCAAGATTTTCAAGTGTTGAGCAACAAGGGCGCAGCGCTGCAAAAACTCCGCAGATTTGATGAGGCTTTGTCGAGCTATGACGCTGCGATAGCGCTGACAAAAAAGCATGCGGCAATTTTTAATAACCGAGGCGTAACACTTCAAGAGTTGCATCGCTTGGGTGATGCTGTAAGCGACTTTGATGCTGCGCTAGCGCTAGAGCCCCGCTATGCAGATGCCTATGTGAACCGTGGCTTTGTTCATCATTTGCGTCGTGATTTTGATTTGGCAATTCACGATTACGAAAAAGCGATTGAGCTTGCGCCAAATTTTGCCGCTGCGCATTTCAACCTCAGTCTTTCTCAGTTGGCTGTGGGTGACTATGCAAATGGGTGGCGCAATCATGAGTGGCGCTGGCTAGCTGTGCCTGATACACCAGCGCGAGTTTTTCCTGACCATCAGCTTTTATGGGTAGGTCAGGACATCGCTGGGAAAACGGTATTTCTGTATGCAGAACAAGGGCTAGGCGACACGCTGCAGTTTTGTCGCTATGTTGAGCTTGTTCATCAACGGGGTGCCCAAATTATTCTGGAAGTCCCTCAAGAGTTGCGAGTTTTATTCGCCCAAATAAAGGGCGTTGATCGACTGATCAGCTATGGCGACGAGATCGGCGCGTTTGATTTTCAATGTCCATTGATGAGCTTGCCTTTGATTTTTGGCACTGAGTTAGGCGCGATTCCTTGTTCAGGCTCGTATCTATGTGCGGATGCTGACAAGTCGACGTATTGGAAGCAAAGGCTGTCTGTGTATTCGCGTTTGAAAGTTGGCATCGTATGGTCCGGCGGCTTTCGATTGGATCAGCCCAAGTTATGGGGGGTGAACAATCGGCGAAACCTTGCGATTGACCACCTTAAACAATTCGAATCCATCAACGCAGATTTTTTTAGTTTGCAAAAGGGTGAGAAGGCCGAGGCTGAGCTTGCTGTGTTTTCCGAGCAGACGTTGTCAGGGCCGATGTTGCACAACTTTGTGAATGAGTTCAAAGACTTCTCGGATACTGCGGCCTTGATTGATAACTTAGATTTGGTGATCAGTGTGGATACTTCCACGGCACATTTGGCGGCGGCACTTGGAAAACCAGTCTGGATCTTGAATCGGTTTGACGCGTGTTGGCGTTGGCTGCAAAACAGATCGGATAGCCCTTGGTACGAATCGGTTCGTTTGTATCGTCAATCAGAAGATGGAAATTGGCATTTACCCATGCGTGAGGTGGCAGCTGATTTACGCCGTTTCATTTCAAGCCGTAGCCCAAGTTAAGCTGTATTTGATCCATCGGATAATCAGTCTTGAATCACTAAGCAGATGTAGGAGTGCTCATGTCCAAGCCAGTCGTCGCCATTTACCCCGGCACCTTTGACCCCATCAGCTTGGGCCATGAAGACATCGTGTTGCGCGCAGCGGCCATGTTTGACAAAGTCATCTTGGCCGTGGCCACAGCGCATCACAAAAAAACCTTGTTCACCTTGGACGAGCGTATGGACATGGCGCGTGAGGCGATGGCCGCGCACCCCCAAGTGGAGGTGGTGCCCTTCACCGGTTTGGCTCGCGACTTTGTGCGAGCCCACAAGGCCACCGTGATGGTGCGCGGTGTGCGCACGGTGACCGACTTTGACTACGAGTTTCAACTTGCCGGCATGAACCGTGAGCTGATGCCCGAGGTGGAAACTGTGTTCCTTACCCCAAGCGCCAAATACCAATTTATCTCCAGCACCTTTGTGCGTGAAATTTCCTTGCTGGGTGCTGGCGACGATGGCCAGAACTTGGTGTCGGCAGGCGTGTACAAGCGCTTGTTGGCCAAGCGAGCTGATAAGTGACTGACTTCTTGCTGATTCGCCACGGCGAAACTGCGTGGAATCGCGAGCTGCGGTTTCAAGGCCAGTTGGATGTGCCGCTCAACGACATGGGCTTTGAACAAGCCCAGCGTTTGAAAAGCCGCATGGTGCAAGCCTTGGCTGAATGGCAAGCGCAGGGGCGTGTGCCTACCCAGATCATTAGCAGCGATTTGCTACGAGCCCAACAAACCGCGCAACCCGTGGCAGAGGTATTGGGCTACCCATGCATTTTGAACGCAGGCCTGCGCGAACAGTGCTACGGCATGTTTGAAGGCATGCGCAGCCCCGATATTCAAGTCCAGCATCCCGAGGCATGGCAACGCTGGCTGGCCTTTGATGCCGATGTGGCGGTGGCGGGCGCCGAAACGACGCGTGCGTTTCATACCCGAGTGATGGCGGCCTTGCAAGATCTCGCCTTGCAATACGCAGGCGAACACGTTGTGGTCGTCACGCATGGCGGCGTGCTCGACATGGTGTGGCGTCATGCGCAAGCTTTGTCGCTGAACGGCCCGCGTGTGTGTGATATTCCCAACGCAGGCTTGAACCAAGTGGCTTGGCATGATGGTGCGCTGCACATTCAAGTGTGGGCCGATGCGGCGCATTTGGCAGATTTGCCTGAGCAACCCGTTTATAGCCAAAAGCGTTTGCTGGACGCGCGTGACCAAACATACGTCAGCGGTGTGGCCTAACAACCGCGCAGCGTTTGCGGTTGTTGGCGAGCTGGGATAATCCGACCTTGTTTTGCCTGCGATGGAATTTTTATGGCCTTGATGATCACCGACGAATGCATCAACTGTGATGT
Organism: Comamonadaceae bacterium; assembly: GCA_947451565.1. GTDB lineage: Bacteria > Pseudomonadota > Gammaproteobacteria > Burkholderiales > Burkholderiaceae_C > Limnohabitans. Next base: position 5,582 of record CANFZT010000133.1, read on the forward strand.
GTGTGAGCCTGAGTGCCCGAACGAAGCCATCTTCTTAGGGCCAGAAATTTACGAAATCAACCCTGACAAATGCACCGAATGTGTGGGTCATTTTGACGAGCCTCAATGCGTGCAGGTGTGCCCTGTGGCGTGTATCCCCGTGAACCCCGAGCGGGTCGAGGGGCGCGACGCGTTGTTGGCAAAGTTTCGTTTGTTGCAGCAGACCGCGCAGTAACCAAGCCTTGGCCGCGCAGTGGGCTGCGTTTCATTGACTTGACGCCGGTCTAGCAGGCACCGCTTTGGCGGTGCTTTTCTTTTTGGGCGCCGCGTTGGGGTCTACGGCTGTGAAATACGGGCTTTGGGGTTTGCGGGCGTGCTTGCCTCTGGGCTTGTTGTGTTGGGTTAAGGCGTCATTGCTTGATAAATCTACAGGAGGGGCGCTCAGTGCGTTGACTCGCGTGGGTGCTGATTGAAGGGCTTGCGCTTCTCGTAAGTCACGGCTGGGTGCGGTACTTTTTTCTTGTCCCGAGTTGCTGAACACGGAACTTGGTTTGACTTCTGTTGCGGCGGTGTGGCCGCATTGGCTTGATGCGCTGTAGGCATTTCCGCAGCGATACACCGTGTCTGCAAAGGCGGTATGGGTG
>CANFZT010000134.1 GCA_947451565.1 Comamonadaceae bacterium
GACAGAAATGAAAAAAGGCCTCGCAAAACGAGGCCTTTTTTACTTTTATGGTCGGGGCGATAGGATTCGAACCTACGACCCTCTGGTCCCAAACCAGATGCGCTACCAGGCTGCGCTACGCCCCGATTCAAATATTGTAACTCGCAAATGGCTTCTTTTGAGTTGGCAGCCCAACGAAAAATCTAAGCCCTGTGTTGATTCACAATTGACCTGTGAAAATTGATTTTGATGGCATACAAGCATTCGTGGTGACAGCAGAGCTCGGCGGCTTCAACAAAGCCGCAGACCAGCTGCACATCACGCAAACCGCACTCACGCGCCGCGTGCAAAAACTCGAAGCCTATTTGGGCTTGAAGCTGCTCGACCGCACCACGCGCCGTGTCGAAATGACGGCCGTTGGCCGCGATTTTTTACCTCAAGCCCGCGCCATCGTGAATGAGATGACCTCTGCGGTCGGCCGCCTCAAGGACATGTCCAAGCATGCCAAGGGCAACTTCACGCTTGCTTGCGTGCCCAGCATGGCGGCACACATGCTGCCACAGCTCATTCGCCAATATGCCGATGTCTGTCCGGGCAATCGAATTCGCTTGCTCGATGCGGCCTCGTATGAAGTCCGTGAAGCCGTTCTCAACCACCAAGCCGAAATTGGTATTGCAGTGAACGGTGAAGTTCACCCCGACCTCATTGAAACGCCTTTGTTTGACGACCCGCTGGTTTTCATCTGTCGTGACACCCATCCACTACAGAGCAAAACCTCCGTCACATGGGCCGATATGCGAGAAGCCGACTTGATCGTGGTGAGTAACTTCATGGCTACCCGTGTGTTCATGGACTACCAATTGGCCAAGCACGGCATTCGTTTGAACGGCAACTATGAAGTTCAGCATCACGCCACAGCCATCAACTTGGTTGCGGCAGGTGTGGGTTGCGCCATCCTGCCCTCTTCCACATTGCTAGAGGGCGACCGTGCCCATGTGCGCAAAATCACGTTGACTACCCCCGTGGTGAAACGCAAAGTGGCCTTGTTGCGCCACAAAAACACCAGCTTGTCTCCCGCTGCACAAATGTTCTTTGAATTGATTCAAAAAGAACACCTTCCCTCCAAAGCAAGCCAAGCGCAATTAATGCGAAAAACGAAATAATTGAAGCATATATTGCACTTCTCAACATAACCGTTTGCCCCGACACTGTTGGGTATGACAAGTCAAGCAAATGCAAAAAATCCTGATGTGCTGGTGATCGGCGGCGGGAATGCCGCACTCTGTGCCGCACTGATGGCCGCTGAGGCCGGTGCCTCTGTCTTGATGCTGGAAGCAGCGCCACGCGAGTGGCGTGGCGGCAATTCAGGACACACCCGCAACCTGCGCTGCATGCACGACGCACCGCAAGACGTGCTGGTCGAGGCTTATCCTGAAGAAGAGTATTGGCAAGACTTGCTCAAAGTCACTGGTGGCATCACCAATGAAAAACTGGCTCGCTTGGTCATCCGTGCCTCCTCGACCTGTCGAGATTGGATGCGTAAACATGGTGTCCACTTTCAGCCCCCGCTCTCAGGCACCTTGCATGTGGCCCGTACCAATGCGTTTTTCATGGGTGGCGGCAAAGCCTTGGTCAATGCGTATTACCGGAGCGCTGAAAAGCTGGGTGTGCAAATTCGCTACAACGCTCCCGTCGACAAACTCGATATTCAAGAGGGCCGCTTTGTCGCCGCCTATGTGGGCGGCGAACGCATTACCGCAAAAACCTGCGTCTTGGCGGCTGGCGGCTTCGAGTCCAACCGCGAATGGCTGCGCGAAGCTTGGGGACAAAACGAGCGTGGCGAATGGCCGGCCGATAACTTCCTTATACGCGGTACGCAATACAACCAAGGTGTGTTGCTCAAACACTTGTTGGCACAGGGGGCAGACAGCATTGGCGACCCCACACAAGCCCATATGGTGGCGATTGATGCCCGTGCGCCACTGTATGACGGTGGCATTTGCACCCGAATTGACTGCGTGTCTTTGGGTGTGGTGGTCAATCGCGATGGTCAACGCTTCTACGACGAAGGCGAAGACTTTTGGCCCAAACGTTATGCCATTTGGGGACGTTTGGTGGCTCAGCAACCCGGACAAATCGGCTACTCCATCATTGACGCCAAAGCCATTGGGCGCTTTATGCCGCCAGTGTTTGCGGGCGTGCAAGCCAATACATTGCCAGAGCTGGCGCAAAAACTTGGCTTGCCTGCCGACACTTTCATGAAAACCCTCAATGACTACAACCACGCTTGCCGTATCGGCACGTTCGACCACACCCGTTTGGACGACTGCCACACCGAAGGTGTGACCCCAGCCAAAACCCATTGGGCACGCACCATCGACACAGGGCCGTTCTACGGCTATGCCTTGCGCCCTGGCATTACCTTCACCTACTTGGGTCTCAAAACAGATGACACCGCTGCTGTGCGCTTCAACGATATTCCCAGTGACAACCTCTTTGTGGCGGGCGAGATGATGTCTGGCAACGTTTTAGGCAAGGGTTACACCGCCGGCGTAGGCATGTCCATTGGCACAGCGTTTGGTCGCATCGCAGGCACGCAAGCCGCTCACGCGGCGTTGCTCACAAAAGGAGCGCGACATGCAAACGCTTGAGGCCCTCACCCACGATGCTCGGGCTCTGGCCAACGGCGACATGGTGCTGTCTGCCCCAGAGACAGAGGTGGCGCGACAGCTGCAAATCTGCAATGCCTGCCGCTATTGCGAAGGGTTTTGCGCCATGTTCCCGGCGATGACGCGTCGCTTGGCATTTGACAAAGCCGACATTCATTACTTGGCCAATCTTTGCCACAACTGCGGCGCGTGTTTGCACGCCTGTCAATACGCTCCGCCACACGAGTTTGCCGTCAATGTGCCGCAAGCCATGGCGCAAGTGCGTGGCCAAACGTACGCCGATTACGCATGGCCTCCTGCCTTAGGTGCGCTCTACAAGCGCAATGGTCTCACTTTGTCACTGGCTTTGGCTGCGGGCTTGTCGCTGTTCTTACTGCTCGTACTGCAAATGAATGGCTCCTTGTGGGCTACCCAACTGCCGGGCAACTTCTACAACGTGTTTCCGCACAACCTGTTGGTCGGTTTGTTCGCCCCCGTGTTCTTGTTTGCTGCCCTAGCCTTGAGCTTAGGGGTGCGACGGTTTTGGCGCGACATCACCCCCGCCACCAGCGGTGCGGCGGTGACCTCACCGGCAGCCAGTGAAACCACTCAAGACGTATTACGTCTGAAATACCTCGATGGTGGACATGGTGAAGGTTGTAACAACGAAGACGACGCGTTCACGCTGTCACGCCGTCGCGCACACCACCTCACTTTTTACGGTTTCATGCTCTGCTTTGCAGCCACCAGCCTGGCAACGGTTTACCACTATGCCTTCGGGTGGGTGGCGCCTTATGACCTCCCCAGTTTGCCCAAAATATTGGGTGCGCTCGGCGGCATGAGTTTGTTGTTGGGCACGGCGGGCCTGTTCAAGCTCCATCTGCAACGCCACCACATGCACGGCGATGCGGCGCAAAAGCCGATGGACTTGGGTTTTATCGCCCTGCTGTTTTTCACCAGTCTGAGTGGTTTGGCCTTGTGGCTGGGTCGAGGCAGCACCGCCTTACCTGCACTATTGGCCATCCATTTGGGAGTGGTGATGGCCTTGTTTGCCACCCTGCCCTACGGTAAGTTTGCACACGGTATTTTTAGAACGGCCGCGTTGCTACGCTATGCCGTTGAAAAACGACAACCCAACCAACTCGGTTTGGGCAGCGAGTAATTTGAAAGGGACAACCCATGAAAAAACGTAACTTCCTCCGCACCTGCACATTGCTCGCATTGGGCGCATCGGTTTTGGCTGCACACGCCCAAGAATTCCCACCTAAAAAAACCATCACCATGGTGGTCGGCTTTGCAGCCGGCGGTGCAGCGGATACGGCGGCGCGCATCATCGCCAGAAAATTGGGCGAAAACATCGGGGCGTCAGTGGTCATTGACAACCGAGGCGGTGCAGGCGGCAACATCGCACACCAATTTGCAGCCAATGGTCCGACCGATGGCAGCACAATTTTGTTTGGCTCGGTAGGCCCGCTCACCATCGCCCCGCACATGATGAAGTTGCCCTACGATCCCGTCAAAGACCTCTCACCCATCACCATGGGTGTGAACTTTCCCAACGTATTGGTGGTACATGCAGGCACAGGCATCAAGACCTTTCCCGAATACATCGCCTACGCCAAAAAGAATCCTAAAAAACTCGATTACGCCTCCACAGGCCCTGGCTCTGCCTCGCACCTTGCCGGTGAGTTGCTCGACGATATGGCAGGCATCGAAACGGTGCACGTTCCTTACAAAGGCGGGGCGCCTGCATTACAAGATTTGTTGGGCGGGCGCGTGGCCGCCTACTTCTCGACGTACTCAACCTCACAGGCCTACATCGACAACGGCAAGCTCATTCCCTTGGCCAGCACGGGCGCGCAACGCTTGAAGTCATTGCCAAAAATTCCCACCGTGGCGGAATCAGGCTATCCCGGCTTCAGCGCCACAAATTGGTATGCCTTTGTGGCTTCATCCAAAGTGCCTGCTGCGACCTTGGACCGATGGAACACCGAGCTTGTGAAGGTGTTGAAGTCGCCCGATGTGGTCGATCAGCTCAACAGCCACGGACTGACCCCGCAACCCGGTACACGCGATGAACTGGCTAAGTACATCGCCAAAGAGTCAGCAACATGGGGCCGTGTGATTCGTGAACGAAAAATCACTGGCGAATAAAACAAAAAACTAACGGAGACAACACATGACACTTACACCCCACAACATCACCCGCCGCCTGCTGCTGGTTGGCCTTGGCTTATTCCTAGCCGCATCACAAGTTGCGCACGCCGCAGAAATTCGCGTCATCACCTCCGGCGCGTTCACAGAAGCTTATAAAAAGCTTGTGCCTGAGTTTGAAAAACAAACGGGTCATAAAGTCATCAGCTCTTTTGGCGCATCCGTGGGCAACGCCCCAGACGCCATTCCTACTCGGTTTTCGCGTGGTGAGAAATTTGACTTGATTATTTTGTCGGATGGCGGCTTAGAGGCGATGATCAAAAAGGGAAATGTCATCCCCGGCAGCCGTGTAGACCTCGTACGTTCACAAATTGGTGCAGCTGTTCGCAAAGGCACGCCAAAGCCCGACATCAGCACGGTGGAGGCTTTGAAACAAACCTTGCTCAATGCCAAGTCGATTGCTTACTCGGCCAGCGCGAGTGGCACCTATTTGTCGACAGAGTTGTTTCCCAAACTCGGCGTGGCTGAGCAGCTCAAAGACACCGCCAAGAAAATCATGAGCGAACGCGTGGGCGCTGTCGTGGCACGGGGCGATGCTGAGCTGGGTTTTCAACAAGTGAGCGAGTTGATTTACTTCAAAGAGCTGGACTTCATTGGCACCTTGCCCGAATCTGTTCAGCAAACCATTTTCTTTTCCGCAGGCTTGGTAGAAGGTTCGACCGAACAAGAGACGGCCAAACAACTGATTCGTTTCTTCCAATCCCCCGAAGTCGCTGAAACGATTCGTCAAACCGGTGTAGACCCCGTCGCCGCCCGATAATGGGGGCATGACTGCTGCACATCACACCTCATCCTCTGGCGCCCCCCTCAAAGGGGTGCGCGTTCTCACCCTCGCTTTGAACCTGCCAGGCCCAGCCGCTGTGATGCGGCTGCGGGCCATGGGCGCCAAGTGCACCAAACTCGAACCGCTCGCGCCTCGTGGCGTAGGCACGGCAGACCCGATGGGCATCTACAAGCCTACCGCCTACGAGGTGATGCACAAAGGCTTGAAAGTATTGCAAGCCGATTTGAAATCTGAGCGCGGCCAAGCGGCACTGCACAAACAATTGTCGCAAACCGACGTACTCATCACCTCCTTCCGACCCTCAGCGTTGGTCAAACTGGGTTTGGCTTGGAAAGAGTTGCACAAGCGCTACCCGGCCTTGTGTGTGGTGAGCATTGTGGGAGCCCCAGGCGAGCGGGCCGAAGAAGCTGGCCACGACTTGACCTACCAAGCCGACAGCGGCTTGGTCAACGGCCTTGAAATGCCCGCCAGCCTGTATGCCGACATGGGGGGTTCGTTGTTCA
>CANFZT010000135.1 GCA_947451565.1 Comamonadaceae bacterium
GGGCGATGTGGACTTCAAAGTGTTCTCAGGCGCTGCCAACATGAAGGGTGGCCGCGTGGTCGCCTTGCGCGTGCCTCACGGCTCTGTCGAAGGTGGCGGCATCAGCCGTGGCGAGATTGACGCCTACACCGAGTTCGTCAAGATCTATGGTGCCAAGGGCTTGGCCTACATCCGCGTCAACGACCTGTCCAAAGGCCGTGACGGTTTGCAGTCACCCATCGTCAAGAACATCCACGATGCGGCACTCACTGCCGTGCTGGAGCGCACAGGCGCACAAGACGGCGACTTGATTTTCTTCGGTGCTGACAAGGCCAAAATCGTCAACGACGCTATCGGTGCGTTGCGCATCAAGATTGGCCACAGCGAGTTCGGCAAGAAGAACGGTTTGTTCGAAGACCGTTGGGCGCCGATGTGGGTGGTGGACTTCCCCATGTTCGAGTTCGACGACGAAAGCCAGCGTTACACCGCTGTGCACCACCCCTTCACCGCGCCCAAAGACGGCCACGAAGACTGGATGGTCACCGCGCCCGAGAAGTGCATCTCTAAGGGCTACGACATGGTGTTGAACGGCTGGGAAATGGGTGGCGGCTCAGTTCGTATCCACCGCGCCGATGTGCAGCAAAAAGTGTTTGATGCGTTGAAGATCACACCCGAAGAAGCTCAGCTCAAATTTGGCTTCTTGCTCGACGCCTTGCAATATGGCGCACCACCCCACGGCGGCTTGGCCTTTGGTTTGGACCGCATCGTGACCTTGATGACCGGTGCGGAATCCATCCGTGACGTGATTGCCTTCCCCAAGACCCAACGCGCTCAGTGTTTGCTCACCCAAGCACCTAGCCCTGTGGACGAAAAACAATTGCGCGAGTTGCACATTCGCTTGCGCAACTTGGACGCAGCCAAGGCTTAATACCTTGGCACTTAGGTGCAAACGAAAAGGCGCTGGCGACAGCGCCTTTTTGACGCCCGAAATTTATGAGCACATGTCTAAGTTCAACACGCAAGCCAACGGCAAATCGCTAGGCGGTTCGTAGTCGGCGACGATCCACGCCCGATGTGGGTGTTCTGCTGCTTCGCTCAAAAACTCTTGGATGATTTGGATAGACCGCAAGTCGAGTGCGGCGAAGGGCTGGTCCAGCAGCGTGACCGCTGCGCCCGATGCCAATGCGGCGACCACCATGACTTTGCGGCGACTGCCTGCGGACAGCATGTGCAATTGCTTTTCACGGTGCGTGTGCATATCCATCGCTTCTGCCAAGTCACTCAGCACCTCGTCATTCCAGTGTGGATACTGCTTGCGCAAGTCATCCCAGCACGCTTGCACGGTGATGGCGTCGTGTGCGGGGCTTTGTAGGTCGACCCAAAATACACCCCCTGAGGGGAGTGTCACCGTGCCAATGTCCGGCTGCACGTCACCTGCCAGCAAACGCAGCAAGGTAGTTTTGCCTTTGCCCTCGTCACCACACACCCAGCTCACGCCAGCGGGCCAAGTGAAGGTCAGATGGGTGATGGGGCCGTGGGTGAGGTTTTGGGCTCGAATCAAAGAGGCGGAGGGAGTTGACATGGCCTGATCGTCGTCTATTTCATAAAAGGCGCTATTTTTACTTATTCAGCATCCATAGACTAGGATGAACCCTAGTTATGCCTCTTTCTAAATTTCCATCCCTCGTTTATCCGCTGCCCAAGGCCAACCGTCATTTGGCGTACAGCGAAGCTGGCGATCCCAACAGCGCGCATGTGCTGCTGTGTTTGCCTGGCTTGTTAGAAACCCGCGCCACGTTTGACCCTTTGTTGCAGTCTGCCGAGGGCTTGCGTGGGCTGCGCATCATCAGTCTCGACCATTGCGGCCGCGGTGACTCTAGCCCGTTGCTGGGCGACGAGGGGTACACCATGCAGGTGTATTTGACAGATGCGGTGCAGTTCATTCAGCAAGTGATCATGCGGGCCAGTGTGCCCGTGACGCGCTTTGAAGTGCTGGGCACCAGCATGGGCGGCATTTTGGCGATGTACTTAGTCAACGAAGCAGGCGTTCGCATTGACGGCTTGGTGTTCAACGACATTGGCTTGAATTTGCCATGGATGTCGATTTACGGCTTGTACGACGGCATGAAAGTGCAAGGTCGCTTACCGCCTCCCGAAGACATGGCCGCTCAGTTCAATGTGAGCTTGGGTGCCGTGCTGGCCGTGCAAACGCCTTCGCACTTTGATTTGCCCTATCGCAAAGACTGGAAAGGCATGAATTTCGGACATTTGCTGAGCCACTTCAAAGGCCCTGTGCGATTGATTCATGGGAGTGAATCTGGCGTTTGCCCTATGGAGCAGGTGCGTGTGATGACGCGTGAATTGCCCCAATGTCAAGTGCTAGAAGTGCCGGGGGCACACCACCCAGCCCCGTTCACCCCTGACGTGTGTGCATTTGTATTGCAGGCCCTCAGTCAAGCGCCTGTTGCGGTGGAGTCGGCCGCGGCCAAAGAGCGCCGCGAAGAAAAAGAGCGTGGCTTTTGGCCTTGGCTCAAGCAGCGCTACCGAGGCGCCACAAAGAAGTAAGTTCTTTGGCACGCGCGGCGTGCAGCGGGTCGGTGCCATCGCTGGCTTTGCCGTGACGTGGTTTGATGTCGTGGCGACCCAGCAGTTGCAAGCCTGCTTCGCTCATCCAACATAACAATTCTTCGCGGGTGCGTAGCCCTAGGTGCTCGGCCAAATCGGACAAGATGAGCCAGCCTTCGCCGTTCGGTGTCAAGTGCGCGCGCAGACCACTCAAGAAGCCACGCAGCATGCGACTTCCTTCGTCGTACACCGCATGCTCAATGGGCGAGCTAGGGCGGGCGGGCACCCACGGTGGGTTACACACAATCAAGGGCGCCTTGCCCTCTGGGAATAAATCGGTTTGTACCAACTCGACTTTGTCGAGGCGTTGCAAGCGTTGCAGGTTTTCGCGGGCGCAGGCGAGGGCGCGTGGGTCTTGGTCGGTCGCAATGATGTGCTGCACACCGCGCTTGGCTAACACCGCTGACAGCACGCCCGTGCCCACCCCAATGTCAAATGCCAAGCTTTTGTCGCGTATCGGTGTGGTGGCCACCAAGTCGACGTATTCGCCGCGCACGGGAGAGAACACGCCGTAGTGCGGGTGAATTCGGTTGTTCGGGCTATCGCCTAACGCCTGAATTTCCACGCCTTTTTTGCGCCATTCATGGGCGCCAACGACACCCAGCAGCTCGCGCAATGACACCATGCAGGCTTCACCTGTGGCCGGTCCCCAGCTTTCAGTGCAGGCTTGTTGCAAATCAGGGGCTCGGCGCAGGGGGATGCTGTAGTCGCCATTCAAGGGCACGATCACCATGGCCAAGATGCGGGCGCGTTGCCCCAGGGCTTGGCGGTGCAGGTTAAACGCCTGGACGGGGGAGATGTCGGCCTCTGCTTTTTTGGTTTTTTTAGGTTTTCGCTCCGTGCGGCGTGCCAACGCTTGCAGCAGTTGGCGTGCATTGTGAAAGTCACCCTGCCACAACAGCCCCGTCCCCTCGCAAGCGAGTCGGTAGGCCGTGTCGGCTGACATGGTGTCGTCAGCGGCCACCACACGGCGGGGTGCGGCGGCGGCGCTTTCGGCGCGCCATGTGGGCAAGTTTTCTAGGGGTTCAAGCATGGCGGCATCATAGATGGCGCCTGGGCGTGATGGCTGTAGGTTGAGGCACACTTGGGTGCAGAACATGAAAACATTCAAAGTCGCCACCTACAACATTCACAAAGGCGTGCAAGGCTTAGGCCCTGCGCGTCGCCTAGAGATACACAACCTCGGTCATGCCGTGGAGCAGTTCGACGCGGACATCGTTTGCCTGCAAGAAGTGCGTGCGTTCAACCGCCAACAAGCGCGTCGCTTCAAGTATTGGCCCGATCAAGGGCAAGCGGATTTTTTGGCGCCTGAAGGCTACACGCCGGTGTACCGCACCAACGCCATCACCAAACATGGTGAGCATGGCAATGCGCTGCTCAGCCGTTGGCCCGTGTTGGAGCAACGCCACGAAGACATGTCGGACCACCGTTTAGAGCAACGCGGGTTGCTGCATGTGACCTTGCAGATGCAGGCGCGCGAGGTGCATGTCATCGTGATTCATTTGGGGCTTTTGCCCGGCAGCCGTTTGCGTCAAACCCAGCAACTGCATGACTTCATCGAACGCGAAGTCCCCGTCGATGCTCCACTGCTTGTTGCGGGTGATTTCAACGACTGGGGCAACGCAGTGAGCCGCATGATGGCTACGGTGGGCTTGCACACCAACATGGGCAAGTCTTACCCCACCTATCCTTCCCGCTTGCCTTTGGTTCAGCTTGACCATGTGTATGCGCGCGGCTTGCACCGTGTGAGCACCCATGTGCCGCGCGGTCCGATTTGGGGGCGTATGTCTGACCATTCACCCTTGTTGGTGGAATTTGCTTGGGATGCGCCATGACCCACGCGCGTGCACATTCACACAACTTGCGTTTGCTCACAGGTGGTGTGGATTTGTTTGCGGCCATGGTTGAGGCCGTGGATGCGGCGCAGCACGAGGTGCGCTTAGAAACTTATATTTTTAGCTTTGCAGGTTCAGGGGCCGATGTGGCTCAGGCGCTGATGCGTGCAGCGCAACGCGGCGTGCAAGTGTGTGTCGTGGTCGATGGTGTGGGCACCGGCGAGTTGCCTGCGCAATGGGCTCAGCAGTTGGCGCAAGCCGGTGTGCAAATTCGTGTGTTTGCGCCTGCGGTGGGTATTGGTTTTTGGCTGCCCAGTCGCTGGCGGCGTTTGCACCGCAAGCTCTGTGTGGTCGACAACGTGGTGGCGTTTTGTGGCGGCATCAACATCTTGGATGATTACCTCGACCCGCATGTGCACGGCTTACTGAAAGCGCCTCGGCTGGATTACGCCGTTAGCCTGCGTGGGCCGTTGGTGTCTGCGGTCCACGCTACCATGGCGCAGTTGTGGTCGCGCATTGAAGCTGTACGTGAGTTACGTAGCCAAGACTTAGGGGGGGCGCTGGATGCCCTGCGAGATGCCAAACAAAGTCTGCATTTGCCCGCACGCGGCGAAGCCCAACTGGTGCTGCGTGACAACGTGCGCCATCGCACCCACATTGAACGCACGTATCGCAAAGCTATTGGCGCGGCGCGGCACGACATCGTTGTGGCCAACGCTTATTTCTTTCCGGGCCTGCGTTTGCGTCGCGCGTTGGTCATGGCCGCCCGCCGTGGCGTGCGTGTACGTTTGCTGCTGCAAGGTCAGTATGAATACTTCTTGCCCTATCGCGCTGCACGTCAGCTGTATGGCCAGCTCATGGCGGCGGGTGTAGAAATTTACGAATACCACGCTAGCTATTTGCATGCCAAAGTGGCTGTGGTGGATGGCAAGTGGCTGACTGTTGGGTCGTCTAACCTAGATCCGTTCAGCTTGTTGCTGGCGCGCGAAGCCAATGTGGTGTCGCACGATCCTGAGATGGCGCAAGCCCTGCAGGCTGGTTTGCTCGATGCCATAGCGCACGGCTCTACCCGTGTGGACCCGCATGCTTACCTCAGCCGTGGTTGGTGGCAGCGTGCGGTGGATGCCTTGGCCTCTGCTGTGCTGCGTTTTGGCGTATTTTTGACAGGCAAACGTTACTGAACAGGGGGTTTCATGGGGTCTTTGCATCGCTGATACCATCATCCCTATGACTGCAAAAGACAACTTTGAAGGCACGCCGGTTTCTGTCAAGATTCGCGAGCGCATTGCCGCTTCACGTAAGCGCTTCCACTCCAATGACAACATTGCCGAGTTCATCCAACCCGGTGAGTTAGAGGTGTTGCTGGACGAAGTGGCAAGCAAAATGCAAGGCGTGCTCGACAGCTTGGTGATTGACACCGAACACGACCACAACACCGGCGACACCGCCCGCCGCGTCGCCAAGATGTACTTGCAAGAGGTCTTCAAAGGCCGTTATGTGCAAGCGCCGGCCATCACGGAATTTCCCAACGCTGAACACCTGAATGAGCTGATGATCGTCGGCCCCATCACCGTGCGCAGCGCGTGTAGCCACCACTTTTGCCCCGTGATTGGCAAGATTTGGATTGGCGTGTTGCCCAACGAACGCACCAA
>CANFZT010000136.1 GCA_947451565.1 Comamonadaceae bacterium
CGCATTTCAAAGTGGATGTCTGAGTTTTGATTCATGGTCGGGTTTGCTCGTGGTTGCTTTTGATCTGGAAATGAATTATGGTTATGTCTAATAACTAAATAATTGGGACTTACCCTAAATTTGTCAGAAAATAAAACCACTCTGGAGATTGACCATGGACCACAAAAACCTCATTGCCATTGACATCCACACCCACGCCGAGGTGAGCTGTCGCAACCCGTTTGACAACTACGGGGAGGAGTACGACCGCGCGGCGGACAAGTACTTTGGCTCTAGCCTGCGCCCAACCATTGACGAAACCGTGGCTTACTACCGCGAAAAGAAAATTGGTTTGGTCATGTTCACCGTGGACAGCGAATCACAAACCGGTCGCCGCCGTATCTCCAACGAAGAAATTGCAGATGCCGCTAAAAAGAACAGCGACATGATGGTGGCCTTTGCCAGCATCGACCCACACAAAGGCAAGATGGGCGCGCGCGAAGCAGAGCGCCTGATCAAAGAAGATGGCATCAAAGGCTTCAAGTTTCATCCCACAGTGCAGGGCTATCACCCCTACGACAAGATGGCATGGCCCATTTACGAGGTGATTAACGAATACAAACTGCCCGCGATCTTTCACACCGGGCACAGTGGCATCGGTAGCGGTATGCGCTGCGGCGGCGGCTTGCGTTTGGCCTACAGCAACCCCATGCACTTGGACGATGTGGCCATTGATTGGCCGGACATGCAAATCGTTATGGCGCACCCAAGCTTTCCATGGCAAGACGAGGCACTGAGTGTGGCGACGCACAAGCCCAACGTGTGGATTGACCTGTCGGGTTGGAGCCCCAAGTACTTTCCAAAGCAGCTCATCCAGTACGCCAATACGTTGTTGAAAGACCGCGTGTTATTTGGCAGTGACTACCCGCTGATCACGCCCGAGCGTTGGATGAAAGATTTTGAAGTGGCTGGCTTTAAACCCGAAGTGATGCCCGGAATTTTGAAAGACAACGCCATTCGCTTGTTAGGCTTCGATAAAAACTAAACCTTCGCTGGGAGACTTCATTCGTGCATTGCCACGCGCTTAGCGAGCTGGTACGCCAGCAAAGAAGCGCATGTGGCGACCACCGCGCACAACCAATAGTGTGTCACTTGGCCACTCGGCTCGCTTTGTAGCAGCATGCCACCGACCCATGAGGCAATGCCCATGGAGAAAGATTGCACGGCACCGTTCAGCGACATGAAGGTACCACGAAATTTTGGGTTGGCCGCAGAGGTGAGCAGTGCCATACCCGGAATCATGCGGGCGTTCATGGCTAAGAACAACATGGTGGTCACTAGCAAAACCAAGGGGAGTGGCAACGGTTCAATCAATGTGATGGCAAACATCGGGATGATCGAGAACAGCACCGCACGCTGAAAGGTTTCGCGCTTGCCCAAACGGTCGGTCATGCCGCCCACCCAGCGCCCACTAAACAGAGTGACAACACCGCCGCAAAAGTACAGCCATGGAATTTCGTTTGGAGTCATCACATGGTTGTTTTGCAAATACAACGTGATGTAAGGGATGATGGTGAAGGCGGCAAACATCATGGTGGCCGACAAGAGCAGGGCCATGCGTTGATTGGATTCGCCGAGGACTTGCCCCATGGCATGGAGTACGTGTTTGTCTTTGGCATGGGCCACATGGGCGTCAAGTTTTGGCACGCTGTAGTTGGCCAGCACGCCGACAGCGACACACATCACACCAATGGCAAAAAAAGCTGTGTGCCAGCCCCATAGGTTAGCAAACAGCAAACCTGCGGGCACGCCCGCCACCGTCGCGACAGAGAATGACGTCATCACAATGCCCGTAGCCCGGCCACGGCGCTCGAACGGCACCACATCGCCAATGATGGTTTGTGTCATGGTGGACAAAACACCGCCAAAAAATCCAGAAGCGATACGTGCGGCCATCAGCCAGCCATATGTGGGGGCCACACCGCAAGCCACGGTGGTGAGTGCAAACAACACATACAGCGTGAGCAATAAACGTTTGCGGTCGAAGCGGTCAATGAAGGTGGTAGCAAACAAACCAGACAACCCAGCAGCCACCGTGTAGGCCGAGACCAACAAACCGAACTCAGCAAAGCTAATGGCAAACAAACTGGTGAGTTGTGGCCCCAACGGCATCATGATCATGAAGTCCACGATGTGGGTGAACTGAATGCCGGCAAGCGACAAAAGAAGCAGAAGCTCTCTGCGTGGGGTTAATTTGGTGTGCATTGAAATGTCAGGTATTGCGGGCAGGGCAGTAGGTGCCTTTGATGCCGCCATGTCAGTCAAGATTTTGTGGCTTGACGAGCTTTGGCTTTGGCGAGTGCGGCCTCAATGATCGCACGTTTGCGGTCGACTTCAGGTGCGTGCTCAGTGCCTTTGGTATGTAAAGGCAGGTCCGCAAGCTTCTTTATCGCTTTAGCCGCTAAGCGTTCGTCGTGTTCCACGGCTTCGCGTTTGAGGCGTACTGCACGCGCGTCGTAGCGTTGGCGAGCCAGATCGGCCAGTTCTTGCGGCCATGAGGCCCAACCGCTCAGATTGATGTCAATGGGTTCCAGTGAGATGCAATCCACGGGGCAAGCTGGGATGCACAGCTCGCAGCCCGTGCAATAGTCTTCCACCACGGTGTGCATGCGCTTGTTGGCACCTACGATGGCATCGGTCGGGCATGCCGCGATGCATAGCGTGCAGCCAATACACCATGCCTCGTCAATGATGGCGATGGTGCGCGGGCCTTCTAAGCCGTTGTCAGGGTTCAGGGGGTGGGCTGGTTTGCCGGTGAGGGCTGCCAGCCGTTCAATGCCTTCGGTGCCGCCTGGTGGGCACTGGTTGATGTCAGCCTCGCCTTGGGCGATGGCCTCGGCGTAGCGCTGACAGTCAGGGTAGCCACAGCGCGTGCATTGCGTTTGTGGCAGGGCGTTGTTGATCTGTTCGACCAAACTCACTTTTTAACGGCGGTGGCTTTTTGGGCAGCAGGCTTGGCCGCTGATTTCGCCTGTGCAGCTTTTTTCGCAATTGGCGCTGCTTTCTTCACCGCAACTTTGGCTTTGGGCTTGGCCGTTGATTTGCCTTGGCCTTTGTTGTGCTCCAAGATGAAGCTCTTGACGTGCGGGTATACCACTTCGCGCCAGCGACGACCACTGAAGATGCCGTAGTGGCCTGCACCTTTGGCTTCGAGGTGGTGGTGCTCTTGGCGAACGATGCCGCTGCACAGCTTGTGGGCGGCTTCGGTTTGGCCTGAGCCAGAGATGTCGTCCAACTCACCTTCTACGGTCAATAGCGCCGTGGTGCGAATGTCTTGTGGGCGCACCAGCTCAAGCTTGCCTTGTGGGTTTTTGATTTCCCAAGTGCCGCGCACCAGTTTGAACTCTTGGAACACTGTGTTGATGGTTTCCAAGTAGTAATCGGCGTCCATGTCGAGCACCGCGTTGTACTCGTCGTAGAAATCGCGGTGGGAGTCAATGCTAGAGTTGTCGCCTTTGATCAAGTCTTTGAAGTAGTCGTAGTGGCTCTTCAAGTGGCGATCAGGGTTCATGGCCACGAAACCTGTGTGCTGCAAGAAGCCGGGGTACACGCGACGTCCAGCCCCTGGAAAACTGTCAGGTACGCGATAGATCACGTTGTTCTCGAACCAGCTGTGGCTCTTGTTCATAGCCAAATTGTTCACGGCTGTGGGTGACTTGGTGGCGTCAATCGGGCCGCCCATCATGGTCATGGTGATGGGTGTTTTTTCGCCACGGCTGGCCATCAAAGACACAGCAGCCAAAACAGGCACCGTAGGCTGACACACGCTCATGATGTGGCAGTTGCCGTATTTGCTTTGCAGGTCGCGGATGAACTCTTGCACGTAGTTCACATAGTCGTCGAGGTGGAACTCACCCTCGCTCAACGGCACCAAACGTGCGTTCTTCCAATCGGTGATGTAGACCTTGTGGTCTTTGAGCATGGTGCGCACGGTGTCGCGTAGCAAGGTGGCGTAGTGGCCTGACAGGGGAGCCACAATCAGCACCACGGGCTGCTCTTTGAGCTTGGTTAAGGTGGCGGCGTCATCAGTGAAACGCTTGAAACGACGCAGCTCACAAAAAGGCTTGTCCATTTCGATGCGTTCGTGGATGGCGACCTCAGTGTCATCAACCATGACCGATTTAATACCAAACTGAGGCTTTTCGTAATCTTTTCCTAAACGATACAACAGGTCGTAACCAGCGGATACGCGCTGCGCCATTGGATTTTGGGCAATGGGTGAATTGGTCTGGCCGTAAAGTTTGGAGGCCGCTTGTGCAAAGTCTGCGAACGGCTCCATCAGGCTACGTTGCGTCTCGAAGATTTGGTAAAGCATGGTTTTGTCTCAAAAATGTTGCAGTGCAATATAGCAGCAGTTACTTGATTGAAAATGGAGTCTGCCCCCCAATTTACAAAAAACAAGAACCGATGAAGGCTACTGATGAATTCATTCATAAATATTACACGCATGCCGGTTTTGTTTGTGGGCCACGGCAGTCCCATGAACGTGATTGAGGACAGTCCTTATAGACGCGCATGGCAAGCTTTAGGTGCTCAATTTGGGGTTCGTTGGCCCAAGCCCAAACTCATCTTGTGTATTTCTGCCCACTGGATCACGCCGGGCTGGTGGCTGACGGGCATGGCTCAACCCAAAACCATTCACGACTTTGGCGGCTTCCCGCAAGAACTGTTTGAGCAGCAATACCCAGCACCCGGCGCGCCCGAGTGGGCCGCCCAAACTGCGCAGCAATTGCGCCAGCCACACAACGGCGAGCCAGTGGGCTTGGATTTAAAGGAGTGGGGCTTAGACCATGGTGCATGGAGTGTGCTTAAGCCCATGTTTCCCGCCGCAGATATTCCTGTGGTGCAACTGAGCATCGATTACCACCGTCCACCTGCTGAGCACTTCGCCCTAGGGCAACAACTGCGTGCCTTGCGTGAGCAGGGTGTACTGATCGTTGCCAGTGGCAACACCGTACACAACTTGCGAACGATGAACCGCTCAGCCGCCGACAACCAAGCCTATGACTGGGCGATTGAATTTGACCAATGGGTGGCCGAGCAAATCACGTCAGGCCACTTAGAGGCGTTGGTGGACTTCCAAGCCCAAGGCCAAACCGCGCAGATGTCGCACCCCAGCTATGACCATTTCTTGCCCTTGCTCTATGCCGCAGGCGCGGCAGAGGCGGGCGAGCCTGTGGAGTTTTTCAATGAGGGCTATCAACTGGCATCGATCGCGATGCGCTCGGTGATTTGGGGGTAAATAAAAAAGGGCCCTCGGGCCCTTTTTAGTTGCAGTGGAAAGCGCAATTACATGACGGTGGCAATGGCTTTACACACGTAGTCGATGTTCTTGCTGTTCAACGCTGCCACGCACATGCGGCCAGTATCGGTGCCGTAAACACCAAACTCAGAGCGCAAACGCACCATTTGGTCTTTGCTCAAACCTGAGTAGCTGAACATGCCGATTTGGGTGGTGATGAAGCTCATGTCTTGCTTCACGCCAGCGGCTTTGAGGCCATCCACCAGCTTTTGACGCATGGCCTTGATGCGCACGCGCATTTCGCCCAATTCTTTTTCCCACAACGCGCGCAGCTCGGGGTTGTTCAATACCGCAGCCACCACCGCGCCACCGTGGATAGGCGGATTGGAGTAGTTGGTGCGAATCACGATTTTGAGCTGGCTTAGCACGCGGCTGCACTCTTCTTTGTCCGCGCACAAGACGCTCAAAGCACCCACGCGCTCGCCATACAAGCTAAAGCTCTTCGAAAACGAGGTGGACACAAAGAAGCACAGGCCAGCGGCCACAAACTTTTGAATCACAGCGCCGTCTTCGGCAATGCCGTGACCAAAGCCTTGGTAGGCCATGTCCAAGAAGGCAGTGAGGTTTTTGGCCTTGACCAC
>CANFZT010000137.1 GCA_947451565.1 Comamonadaceae bacterium
GGGTGATGCCGTTCAAAGCGCCAGCCGACAAGTCAGGCGTGTAGATCACGCCGTCTTTGACGACGAAGATGTTTTCGCCCGCGCCTTCAGACACAAAGCCTGAAGTGTCGAGCAACAGGGCTTCGTCGTAACCTTCGTCGGTGACTTCCATGTTGGCCAGGATCGAGTTGGTGTAGTTGCTCACCGCCTTGGCTTGCGTCATGGTGATGTTGACGTGGTGGCGGGTGTAGCTGCTGGTCTTCACGCGGATGCCGCGCTTCATGCCCTCTTCGCCGAGGTAGGCACCCCAGGTCCAAGCCGCGACCATCAAATGGATGGTGTTGCCCTTGGGCGAAACGCCCAGCTTCTTGTCGCCAATCCAAGTCAAGGGGCGGATGTAGCCGCTTTCCAAGTTGTTTTCACGCACCACGTCGCGTTGCGCTTGGTTGACTTGGTCTTTGGTGAACGGAATGGCCATGCGCAAGATCTTGGCGCTGTTGAACAGGCGGTCGGTGTGCTCTTGCAGGCGGAAGATGGCGGTGCCTTGCTCGGTTTTGTAAGCGCGCACGCCTTCAAAAGCGCCGCAACCGTAGTGCAGGGTGTGGCTCAGCACATGGATCTTGGCGTCGCGCCAATCGACCATCTGGCCGTCCATCCAGATTTTGCCGTCACGGTCAGACATGGAAGAGGGAATCACGACGCTCATGGGTTTTCCTTTGGACTTTGTAATTTGTTCGCCAAGTGGCGTAGACAGTCATTTTAACGAGCCCAGCGCCGTATTTGCCAGCGCGGGGGATGAGGTAGGTCAATCGTTGGCCGCGTGGGCCGAGGGGTCCACATCGCCGACTTGAAACGGTCGATCCAAGGTCCAACTTTGCAACTTGCCGTGCATAAACACGCAACGCACCACCGATTGGCTGCCATCGCGCCAGCTAAACACCTCTGGCTGCTCGCCTTTTTCGGTTGCGAGCTGACCCAAAGCACGGGTCATGGCAATGACGTGCATCAAGCTCACGCCCGTTTTGAGCTTGGCGTTGAGCATCACCGCGCTGTCCACAAACCCAATCGGGCGATTGCTAGCGCGCTTCATGATTTGCACCAAACGGGTGAAATACAAAAGCAACCACATGACACCGCCGGTCACCACCATGGCAATGCCCATCCAGCCCCAGCTTTGCCAGGCCCACGCCGTCAAGCCCACGGTGCCAATAGGCACCAAATATCTTTGAAAGTTCATGGGCTTATTGTCTCAGGCTCTGTTTCGGCCTCGTCGCGATTTCTACGTAGGTGTGTGTCGTGATTAACCCAGCTCTCGCACCAAGCCAATCGCCTCATCCACCCGCTCCACCGCATGCACGGTCATGCCGGGGATGGGTTTTTTAGGTGCGTTGGCTTTGGGAATAACAGCCACCGTAAAACCCAACTTGGCAGCTTCTTTCAAGCGCTCTTGCCCACGCGGTGCGGGGCGCACTTCGCCCGCTAAGCCCACTTCGCCAAAAGCAATGAAGCCTTGCGGCAGTGGCTTGCCACGCAAGCTGCTTTGGATAGACAACAACACAGCCAAATCGGCGGCGGGTTCGCTGATGCGTACGCCGCCCACCGCATTCACAAACACGTCTTGGTCCATGCACGCCACACCGGCATGGCGATGCAGCACGGCCAACAACATGGCCAAGCGATCGCGGTCCAAACCCACGCTCAAGCGGCGCGGCGAGGGGCCGCCGCTGTCCACCAAGGCTTGGATCTCGACCAACATGGGGCGCGTGCCCTCCAGCGTGACCAACACACAACTGCCGGGCACGGGCTCTGTGTGTTGACTCAAGAAAATAGCACTCGGGTTGCTCACGCCCTTCAAGCCTTTTTCGGTCATGGCGAAGACGCCAATTTCGTTCACCGCACCAAAGCGGTTTTTGATGGCGCGCACCAGTCGGTAAGTGGAATGGGTGTCGCCCTCAAAGTACAACACGGTGTCCACCATGTGCTCCAGCACGCGCGGGCCAGCCAACGCGCCCTCTTTGGTGACGTGGCCCACCAACACCACCGCCGTGGCCGAGGACTTGGCCATGCGGGTGAGGTGCGAGGCACACTCGCGCACTTGCGCCACCGAGCCGGGGGCGCTGGTGAGTTGGTCTGAATAAACAGTTTGGATGGAATCCATCACCACCACCGCCGGTTGCAGTTTGTCGACAGTGGCGAGAATTTTTTCAAGCTGCGTTTCTGCCAGCACTTGCACTTGGCTATGGTCTAGCCCCAAACGGCGCGAGCGCAAGGCCACTTGCGCGGCCGACTCTTCGCCCGTCACATACAAGGTGTGCATGCCGCTGCGTTGCAGGCCGTCCATGGCTTGCAAAATCAAGGTAGATTTGCCAATGCCGGGGTCGCCGCCAATCAGCACCACGCCACCTTCCACCATGCCGCCACCCAAGACGCGGTCGAGTTCTTCTTGGCCGGTGGGGGTGCGCGCCACGTCTTGCGCTTCGATATCAGAAAGCACCGCCACCTCAGAGGCTGGGGCCAAAGCTGCCATGCCTGCGTAGCGGTTTTTGGCAGGACCGCTGCTGTCTACCGCGGTTTCAATGAGCGTGTTCCACGCATTGCAGCTGGGGCATTTGCCCAGCCATTTGGCGGTGATGCCGCCGCAGTCGGTGCAGGTGTATTGGGTTTTTTCTTTGGCCATACGCCAATATTACTGGATAAATAGCCAGTAGTCTTGTTGCCGTGTGAAACACGCCGCGCTAAGTTGCGAGACACTTCGCGTATGCCTCACCTCATCATCCAATATACGCCGCAACTCGACGCCGAAACCAACATGGCCGAGCTTTGCCAAACCTTGAGCAACACCATGCTGGCCGCCCAACATCCGGATGGGAAAGCTTTGTTTCCCATCGGCGCGACGCGCGTGCTGGCATTTGCAACAACGCACGCCGTCATCGCAGATGGCAGCGGCGACTATGCCTATGTGTATCTGAACTTTCGCATCGCCAAGGGCCGTACACCCGAGATGATTGAACAAGTCGGTCAGTCATTGTTGGCCGCAACACAAGCGCATTTCGCAGAAGTGTTTGCCAAGCGCCCCATTGGCATCACCCTGCAAATTGATGAAGGACACGAGGTGTTCAACGCCGTCCACAATAATTTGCACCCTTTGTTCAACAAGCCCTGAAAGCACGCGCCATGCGAACGCCTGAGAACCGATTTAAAAAAGCCCTGCACAACCAACAACCACAAATCGGTCTGTGGATGGGCTTGGGCAATGCCGTCACCACCGACATCTGCGCAGGCGCTGGCTTTGACTGGTTGGTGGTGGACGGCGAACACGGCCCCAACGACTTGACCACCTTGCTCGCGCAACTTCAGGTGGTGGCAGCCTACCCCCATTCACACCCTGTGGTGCGTGTGCCACATGACAACGCTGCCTTGCTCAAACAAGTCCTGGACCTGGGCGCCACCACCGTGCTGGTGCCTATGGTGGATACCGCCGAACAAGCTGCCGCGATTGTGAGAGCCTGCCGCTACCCGCAAGACGATGGCCAAGGCGGCATTCGCGGTATGGCGGGGACGCGCGCTTCGCGCTGGGGACGCTTTCAAAACTACAGCCAAGAAGCCAACGACCAGGTGTGCGTGTTGGTGCAAGCCGAAACTCGCGAAGCCTTGAAAAACCTCGATGCCATCGCCGCCACACCCGGTGTGGACGGTGTGTTCATCGGTCCTGCGGACTTGTCGGCCTCGATGGGTCATATCGGCAACCCCATGCACCCCGAGGTGCAAGCCGCCATCGTGGACGCCATTGCGCGCATTCGCCAGGCCGGCAAAGCACCGGGCATCTTGATGGGTGACGAAACTTTGGTGCGTCAGTACTTATCGCTGGGTGCCTTGTTTGTGGCCGTGGGTGTGGACAGCATGATCTTGTCTCGCCAGACCTCTGCCTTGGCTGCCAAATACAAAGAAGGCTTGGGCAGCGTAGCGGCCAGCAAAGGCCCTTACTAAACCGCTCGTTTCAGTCCTGCGTGAAACCCACGCGGCTGGACACCGCGCACATCAGCTCATAGCCCACCGTGCCTGCGGCTTGGGCTACTTCGTCAATCGGCAAAACCACACCGTTGCTGGCTTTGCCCCACAACGTCACTTCGCTGCCAAAACCGGCCACATGACCCGCTGCGTCGCATGGCGTGAGGTCAACCGCAATCATGTCCATGCTCACACGGCCCAAGGTACGGGTTCGCACACCGTCCACCAACACGGGCGTTCCGGTGGGGCAATGACGCGGGTAACCGTCGGCATATCCGCAGGCCACGAGGCCAATACGCATGGAAACATCTGCGGCGAACGATGAGCCGTAACCCACGGTGTCACCCGCTTGCAAATCTTGTGTGCCGATGAGGCGGCTGCGCAAACTCATAGTGGGTTGCAAATCCCACTGTGCGATGTTGCGCTCAGGAAAATCGGGCGCGCTGCCGTACAGCGCAATGCCGGGGCGTACCCAATCGGCAGCCACTGCTGCGTCGTGAGCGTGGCGTAACAAGCCCGCGCTGTTACAAGTGCTGCGCTCGCCGGGCAAGTCTTCGGTGGTTTTGGTAAACGTGGCGATTTGTTCGGCAATGCCTTTGGGGCCATCGGCATCGCTGAAATGGGTGATGAGCGAAATCTCATCCACTTGAGGCAATTGGTTCAGCCGCGTCCATGCCGAACGAAAACGTGTGGGCGTGAAACCCAAGCGGTTCATGCCGCTGTTCATTTTGAGAAATATTCGATGCGGCACTTGCGTCTTGTGGCGACTCAGCATGTCGATTTGCTCGTCGCAATGCACGGTGTGCCACAGGTCTAAGCGCGAACACAGCTCCAAGTCGCGTGCTTCAAACACGCCCTCAAGCAACAACACGGGGCCGCGCCAGCCCAAGCTGCGCAGGCGTTGCGCCTCGTCCAAGTCCAACAAAGCAAAGCCATCGGCGCCACGCAAACCTTCAAACACGCGCTCAATGCCGTGGCCGTAGGCATTGGCTTTGACCACCGCCCACACACGGGCATCGGGTGCGGCGGTGCGCATGCGGGTCAAGTTGTGACGCAAGGCGTCGGTATGAACAAAGGCTTGAATCGGACGGGGCATGGGCAATATTGTGGCACCCGCGTGATATAACCTTGGCTAGACACAGAAGAAAGAAGAATCAGCACACGCGCAGCACGCTGCAAGTTGCCAGACCCATCTATGAAGCGCGGTTTTTACACCATCATGTCGGCCCAATTTTTCAGTTCGTTGGCCGACAACGCACTGTTTGTCACAGCCGTTGAATTACTGAAATCCGATGGTGCCGCCGAATGGCAACGCGCCGCACTGGTACCTATGTTTGCCTTGTTTTACGTGGTACTGGCCCCGTTTGTAGGCGCATTCGCTGACTCGCGACCCAAGGGCGAGGTGATGCTGATGAGCAACACCATCAAAGTGGTGGGCTGCTTGATGATGTTGTTTGGCGTGCATCCTTTGCTGGCGTATGCGGTGGTGGGCTTGGGCGCTGCAGCGTACTCACCTGCCAAATACGGCATCTTGACGGAGCTGCTGCCTGCCTCACAACTGGTCAAAGCGAACGGCTGGATTGAAGGCCTGACGATTGCTTCGATCATCTTGGGTGTGTTGTTAGGCGGTCAACTGGTGGGCCCCAATTTGTCGGCTTGGCTGTTGTCGTTTGATTTACCTTTGATCACCACGGGCATCGACACCTCGGCTGAAGCGGCCATTTGCTTGCTGATTCCCCTGTATGCCATCGCGGCTTGGTTCAACAAACGCATCCCCTACACCGGCGCGGCACTGATTCCTATGCGCCTAGACCCAGAAAAAACCATGGCGCGCAACTTGTTGGTGTTGGTGCCTGATTTTTGGCA
>CANFZT010000138.1 GCA_947451565.1 Comamonadaceae bacterium
CGTTCGCCATGCAAATCGTGAGGGATGGCGAGTTCACGCGTTTCCACCTCGGGGCCATCGATCAGGTCGACATGCTCATCCAATAAAACATCCTCCTGAGTAGGCGCTGGAGAGGGTGGCTGAGCCGATAGAATGGATTTACTTTGCTTCAAGAGGTTGACCTGTGGTGTTACGACTCAAATTATCGACTGTGTGGATGGCCATTGGCCTATCTACCGCCATTCTTTTGTCGGGTTGTGCTGACAGCAACTACGATGCCACAAAAGATTGGAGCAATGACAAGCTCTACAACGAAGCCAAAGACGAAATGGCGGCGGGTGCTTACGACAAAGCCATTGGCATGTACGAAAAGCTCGAAGGCCGCGCCGCGGGTACACCACTCGCGCAACAAGCACAGCTTGACAAGGCTTGGGCTCAGTACAAGACCAACGAGCCTGTGCAAGCCGTGGCCACACTCGATCGCTTCATCAAGCTGCACCCTGCGAGCCCCGCCCTTGATTACGCGCTGTACCTCAAAGGCTTGGTGAATTTCAATGAGAACTTGGGCTTCATGTCTTCGGTGGCAGAACAAGACTTAGCCGAACGAGACCCTAAGCAAGCCAAAGAATCTTTTGAAGCCTTCCGTGAGTTGGCGATTCGTTTCCCTGATTCCAAATATTCTGTGGATGCACGCTTGCGCATGGCATTCATCAAAAACTCGCTGGCGCGCTCTGACGTCCATGTGGCGCGCTTTTACTACCAACGCGGCGCGTATGTGGCAGCCATCAACCGTGCACAAGCCACCGTGCAAGAGTACCGCGATGTGCCAGCCGTGGAAGAAGCCTTGTTCCTCATGGTTCAGTCCTATGACAAACTGGGTTTGAATCAATTGCGTGACGACACCAAGCGCGTGCTAGAAACCACCTACCCCAACAGTGCGTTCTTGTACCCAGAGCGGGTCCCCACTAAAAAATCGTGGTGGCAGCTTTGGAAATGAGGTGTTGGCTCAGCGCGTCTATTGACTGAGCCAATTCTTGGACCGTTTGCAATTGACGCATCGGCGGCAATGCGGAAATCAAACGACGCCCATAGCCGGTGGTCACTAACCGGTTGTCACACAAGACCAAAACACCTTGATCTGACTCCGTACGAATCAATCGACCAGCGCCCTGCTTCAATGCCACCACCGCTTCGGGCACAAAATAGTCATTGAACGGACTGCGTCCCTGGGCCTCTAAGCGCTTGCTGCGTGCTTCGACCAACGGATCGTTAGGCGGTGGAAACGGCAGCTTGTCGATGATCACCAATTGCAGTGCATCGCCCGGCACATCAAAGCCTTCCCAAAACGTGGCCGAAGCCACCAGCACGCAGCCGCCATCCCCCGCTTTGGCGCCTTCGCGAAAACGCTCCATCAAATGGCGTTTGGGCCACTCCCCTTGCACCAGCACCTCAATGCCCGCCCCTTCGAGCTGCCTTTTCATCAGGTCGCCAATGGCACGCAAAGCACGCAGCGTGGTCGTCAGCACCAAGGTACGGCCACCCAATCGGCGCACTGCATCGCTGGCAATCGTGGCCACTTGCGTGCTGTGTTCAGGGTCGTTCGGACGCACGATGTCACGCGGCACATAAAGAGACGCTTGTGCCGGGTAATCGAATGGGCTGCTCACGCGCAAAATCGTGGCGGACTCCAAACCGCAAGGCTCAGTGAACCAACGCAAACGCGGGTCATCGCCCAAAGTGGCAGAAGTAAAAACCCAACTGCGTGGGCGCGTGTCCTCCACAGGACGTAACGGGAAAGCGCTGTCAAAGGGAGATGCGTCTGTGTCGTGTGCCTGCGAAGGCGACTCGGCTTCGTCGTACCAAGGCGGCGGCTCCTCTGAGCCCTCGTCAGGGGACGAAGCTGATGGTTGCTTCATCAAACGCTCGCGCACCGTTTGTGCGATATCGAGCGGCGCTTCCATCAAACGCATTTGTGATGCGCTCACATCCATCCACCGCACAGCGTCTGGCGCACACGGATTCAAAAAGGCGTCCACGCGTTTGGCGATCTCGCCCACACGGTCATGCAAGCGCATGAAGTCAGGAGCAATTTCGCTGACGGTATCTAACGCTTGCAAGGCTTGCACGCAAGCCGCACCCACGTCTTGCAGCGACTGTTCCCACACCCCAGGATGAATACCCTCTGGTGCACCACCTGTCCACCGTAATTTCACCGCGCCTGGGCGCTTGCCGCCCACCAAGCGCAGCTCCCGTGCCGCGCGCTCCAGTGTGGCGCAAACACCTTGCCAATCGGCCAAGCCACGCGCCAATTGCAATCCGGTGGCCAGCATGTCACGCGTTACATCCAACAGTTGGGCTGTGCCGAGTTGGTGGCCTAAAAAGTTGACCCCAGTTTCGTTCAATTGGTGTGCTTCATCAAAGATGACCACGCGCACACTGGGCAACAACTCGGCCATGCCGGTTTCACGCACCGCCATATCAGCAAAAAACAAATGGTGATTGATCACCACCACGTCTGCGCCCAGCGCTTCACGACGCGCCGCATTGACGTGGCAAGTTTTGAATTTGGGGCATTGCGAGCCCAAACAATTTTCACGGTTCGAGGTGATGAGCGGAATCAGCGGTGAGCGCTCATCCAAACCTGGCAGCTCTGCCAAGTCACCGGTACGGGTACTGAGTGACCAAGTCTCCACACGCGACAACAAGTGCACGGTATGACGATCGGGCATGCTGGTGTCGCGCCGTGCCATTTCCATTCGATGTGTGCACAAATAGCTGGCACGGCCTTTGAGCAATGCCAACCGAATTGGCAAGTTAAGGGCTTGTACCAAACGCGGCAAATCGCGGGCATAGAGCTGGTCTTGCAAAGCCTTGGTCGCCGTCGAGAGCAGCACACGCTCCCCACTCAACAGCGCAGGCACCAGATAAGCGAAGGTCTTGCCCACACCCGTTCCGGCCTCTACCACCAAGCTGCCGCCATAGGCCACCACATCGGCCACGGCCAAAGCCATGTCGGTTTGACCTTGACGGGGGCTGAACTGGTCCGTGGCACGAGCCAGCACACCGAAAGGCGCAAACGCCTCTTGCACCAAATCACGTAAAGGATGGCTCATTGATTTGGCGCAGGCAGCGGCGCTGCAGGCTCTTTGTTGCGTTCACGTTGCTTCTTTTCAAGATCGGAACGACGCTGCGTAGCTTCACGTTGTTTTTGTTCGTATTCGCCACGCTTGGTACCTTGCAAGGCATGGTCGATTTGCTTTTGTGCGTTGGCATCTGCGCGCCCTTTCGATGCGGCAATAGATGCAGCACGCTCAGTCTCCGCTTTTTTTCGTTCCATCTCGCTGGTGCGTTCGGTCAAACTGCGACGCGCTTGATCCGCATGAATTTGACGTTCCTGAGCGTTGAAACGCAATTCATCCTTGCGCAAAGCCTCATTCGCTTCGATACGTCGCTCGCGTGCTTGCAAACGACAGCGGGTGACATCGAAGTTTTGATAGCACAGCTTCATGTCTTGCTTGTATTGATCCTCAAGCGCTTGACGTTGGCGTGTCAAACGTTCACGAACGTCGTTGCGCTCTGCCTCCGATGGAAAGCCAGAGGCCGCCTGACTCGCGGCTGGAGCCGCCTCATCCACAGACGGCTCAAGACCCCATGTTGCAAAACAGACAAAGGCGAGCAAAGAACAACACCGTCTTTTCATGTCAGTCCTGTGTCCACCGTTCGACGCTCAAGCGCTAAGAATTCGGCCGATTGCATTTCATTCAAACGCGACACGGTGCGTGGAAACTCATGCGCCATAGGACCTTCGGTGTACAACTCTTCAGGAGGCACCGCGGCTGACAACATCAGTTTCACACGGCGGTCATACAACACATCCACCAACCAAGTGAAGCGGCGGGCTTCAGCCGCTTTGTTGACGGGCATCTGAGGCACATCGCTCAGCAATACCGTGTGGAACTGGCTGGCAATTTCAAGGTAATCGTTTTGCGAACGAGGTCCACCACACAACTCCTTGAAGTCAAACCACACCACACCACCAGCACGGCGACGGGCTTTGATTTGGCGGGCTTCAATGTGCAACATCGGCTCCTCGTCTTGGCACTCAGCCAACCGGTTGAAGGCATCGGTCATCGCAGCGTCGGCCTTGTCACCCAAGGGGCGCAAATACAGTTCGACCTGTTCTAAGGTCCGGCGGCGGTAGTCCGTACCGTTGTCCACATTGATGATCTCTAGCTCTTTGTTCAGCAGCGCAATGGCGGGCAAGATTCGGTCACGGTGCATACCCCCCGGATACAAATCATCCGGTTTGAAGTTCGACGTGGTGACAAAGCCCACGCCGTTGTCAAACAAAGCGTCGAGCAAGCGGTGCAAGATCATGGCATCTGTGATGTCGGCCACATGGAACTCGTCAAAGCAAATCAGCTTGTAGCGTTTGGACATTTGCTTGCCCAACACATCGAGTGGATTGACCGTGCCTTGCAACTCGCGCAACTCACGATGCACCTCACGCATGAACTCGTGAAAATGCAAACGCGTTTTGCGCTTGATCGGTACGGCCTCAAAAAAGCAATCCATCAAAAAACTTTTACCGCGTCCCACCCCACCAAACATATACACGCCACGCGGAATCGCTGGGCGATTGACCAGTTTCTTCAATGCGTTGGAACGCTTGCCTTTGTACGCCGCCCACTCAGTGGCGCAACGCTCTAAAGCATCAATGGCACGCAGCTGCGCGGGGTCACTTTGAAAGCCTCGAATTTCGAGTTCTTTGAGGTAGTTTTGGTGAACGGGTTGTTTGGCTGACATAGGGCTCTATTGTGCCTTGCCCATAAAAAAAGCCCGCTGTTGCCAACGGGCTTTTGAGACGCAAAGCAATCAAACTTTTAGAAGTTCAACGTGCGTTTGTCCACAGCCAAAGCAGCCTCTTTCGTGGCTTCGCTCAACGATGGGTGCGCATGGCAGATGCGTGCGATGTCTTCGGCCGAAGCCTTGAACTCCATCGCCACCACAGCTTCAGAGATCAACTCCGACACCTGTGGGCCCACCATGTGAACGCCCAAGATTTCGTCGGTCGTCGCATCGGCCAAGAACTTCACCATGCCGGTGGTGTCGCCCAAAGCGCGTGCACGGCCGTTCGCGAGGAACGGGAAAGTGCCAGCCTTGTACGCCACGCCGTCAGCCTTGAGCTGCTGCTCAGTGCGGCCCACCCAAGCGATTTCGGGGCTGGTGTAGATGACCCAAGGGATGGTGTTGAAGTTGACGTGACCGTGTTGGCCAGCCATGCGTTCGGCCACAGCAACGCCTTCTTCTTCGGCTTTGTGCGCGAGCATCGGGCCACGCACCACATCACCCACCGCCCACACGCCGGGGACATTGGTTTTGCATTCACCGTCCACCACAATGGCGCCGCGCTCGTCGAGCTGGAGGCCAATGGCTTCGGCATTCAAGCCGATGGTGTTAGGCACGCGACCGATAGAGACGATGAGCTTGTCAGCGTCCAACACAATGGCTTCGCCTTTGGCGTTGGTGTAGTTGACAGTGACACCCTTCTTGCCGTTGACGATCTCGCCGACTTTCACACCAAGCTCAATCTTCAAGCCTTGCTTGTCGAATGCTTTCTTGGCTTCTTTGGCGATTTGCTCGTCCACAGCGCCCAAGAATGTAGGCAGGCCTTCGAGGATGGTCACGTCAGCGCCGAGACGACGCCACACAGAACCC
>CANFZT010000139.1 GCA_947451565.1 Comamonadaceae bacterium
GTTGCCCATGGTGCCAGCGCCGATGATGCCTACGGTTTGAATGCTCATTGGGAAATCCTTGTTTACGGTTGAATCAAAAGCCAATATTAGCGGGTGATGGGTTGCGTCTGGCTGACGGTGATCGGGCTTTGTGTGGTGTCGCTCCGGTGAATGGGCTTGAGGCGGCTTCCTCATACTGGGGTACCAGAAATCGTCAGCCGCCCCAAGCCCATTCACCGGCGGGTGGTTGTTTCGGCACTTCGCTTTGCTCGTGCCTTTGGGGAACAAGCTTGGTCGTTTTTACGGTTGAGCGATATTCGCTACATTTCATGCGCCTTGCTTTAGGCCTTGAAACGCTTTTTCGTCAAATGCAGCGCGATCTTCCACGCGACCACGGTGTACACCGCCAGCACGCCTAGGTGCAGCGCCACATCCGTGGGCCATTGGTCGAGAAACAAGGGCCGCACCAAGGCGATGGCTTGAGTGAGCGGCAGCCAAGCCGAGATCTCGCGCACGATGCCCGGCAGTTGATCGCGGGGGAAGAACACTCCGCTCAAGAACATCATGGGCGTGAGGAACAGCGTGAAGTAGTAGGTGAAGAAGTCATAGCCCTTGGCCAGTGCATTGAAGATGAGCGCGATGCAACTGAAGGTGATGCCGACGAACAACAGAATGGGCCACGCAGCCAAGAGCTTCCAGCTTTGGGTGATGCCCAGCGTACACATCACGCCCAAGATGGCGGTGATGGTGAACAGCGCTTTGAAGGCGGCCCAGAGCATTTCGGCCAGCAGTACATCGTCCAAGCGCATGGGGGCGTTCAAGATGCCGTCCCATGTTTTTTGCACATGCATGCGTGAGAAGGCTGAGTACAGCGCTTCAAACGTGGCGGCGTTCATGGCGCTCATGCAGATGGAGCCGCTGGCTAAGAACAAGATGTAGGGTACTTTGTCTTCGCCCAAGGTCACTTCACCAACGAGTGCACCCAGGCCGTAGCCAAAGGCCACCAGCCACATCAAGGGTTCGGCAATGTTGGCGACGAGGCTGGGTATGGCGAGCTTGCGCCATACCAACAGGTTGCGAAGGAAGACGGGCCAGAAACGAAACATACTCAACCTTCCTCACGGATTTGGCGTCCGGTCATTTTCAAAAACAAATCTTCCAAGTTGGCCGGGCGGTGCAAGGTGCGCAGACCCGTGTGGGCGCTTAAGCCTTGCAGCAGTTGGGCGGCATCTTGGGTGTAGAAAAACACCGTCTCGCCGCTGGTCTCGACGCGTTGGGCGAGTGTGGCGATCGGGCTGTCAACCAAGGCCAAAGCGCCGTTGCCATACACCTCCACCACGTCGGGTTCTAGGTGCTTGGCAATCAAATCACGCGGCGTGCCTTCGGCAATTTTTTTGCCGTGGTCGAGCACCAGCAAGCGGTTGCACAAACGTTCTGCCTCGTCCATGAAGTGGGTGGTCAGCAAAATCGATTTGCCTTGTTGCAGTAGTTGTTGCAAGCGCTCCCACATCAGGTGGCGTGCTTGCGGGTCGAGACCTGTGGTGGGCTCGTCGAGCAGCAGCAAGTCGGGGTTGTTGATGAGCGCGCGGGCCAGGCTGAGTCGGCGTTTCATGCCACCCGACAACTCGCCTGGCTTGGCGTTGGCCTTGTGCGAGAGCGCAGCGAACTCCAGCAGTTGTGGAATGCGCGCTTGAATGTCAGCCTTTTTCAACCCAAAGTAACGGCCAAACACCAGCAGGTTTTCGGCGCAAGTGAAGTCAGGGTCTAGCGTGTCGAACTGGCTCACCACGCCTAAGCGGGCTTTGATGGCCAGCGCATCATCCGGCATGGACAAACCGAACGCATGAATGTTGCCGCCATCGGGCTGTGCGAGGCCTAGGCACATGCGCAGGGTGGTGGTTTTGCCGGCGCCGTTGGGGCCAATCACGCCCAAACATTCGCCGGGGGCAATGCTGAAAGACACATCGTTCACCACGGTGTTATCACCATAGCGTTTGAGGAGGTGGTTGCATTCAAAAAGTGGTGTGCTCATAGGCTGGATTGTGCCCGCCTAAAATCTTTGTTATGAATGAAAAAACCTTTGTGGCTTTGCAATACGTCCTGCCCAAGCAGGCACTCACCCAATTTGCAGGCCTCGTGGCGCGCGCGCGCGGTGGCCGCTGGACCCATGCGCTCATCCGCTGGTTTGTCGGCAAGTACCAAGTCAACATGGACGAGGCTGCGCAGCCTGACATCACGCAGTACGCGAGCTTCAACGACTTCTTCACCCGCGCCCTAAAGCCAGGCGCACGCCCCTTGGCCGATGCCGCGTTTGTGTGCCCCGTAGACGGCGCCATCAGCCAGTTAGGCCACATCGACGGCGACCAAGTGTTTCAAGCCAAAGGCCACAGCTACAGCACGCAAGCGCTGGTGGGTGGTGATGCCACCTTGGCCGCGCAGTTTCAAGACGGCGAGTTTGCCACCATCTACCTCAGTCCCAAGGACTACCACCGCATCCACATGCCCAGCAGTGGCCGCTTGCGTCGCATGATTCATGTGCCAGGTGATTTGTTTTCGGTCAACCCTGCTACGGCACGCGGTGTGCCGGGTTTGTTTGCGCGCAACGAACGCGTGGTGTGTGTGTTTGACATGCCAGCGGCTTCAGGTGAGGTGCCTCAGCAATGTGTATTGGTGCTGGTTGGCGCCACCATCGTGGGCAGCATGGCCACACCGTGGCACGGCGTGGTCAACCCACCCCGCCCTGGCAAGGTGCGCGAGTGGACCTATGACGACCAAGACCTGAGCCTGAAGCAAGGCGAAGAAATGGGTCGCTTCTTATTGGGCTCTACTGTGGTGTTGCTGTGGCCTCAAAACACTATTGCGTTCAATCCTGCTTGGCAAGTCGGGCAGTCGGTGCGACTTGGCGAAAAAATGGCGAATGCAGCTTAAACGCTTAGGCGACTACAACCATCCCGCACGAGCCAGACTGCGTGAAATAGATATAGCAATGAGTTGATGGCCGTAGGGTGATGGATGGAAATCATCAGAGAACGCATAGCTTTTCCACCAGCCCGCAGCTTTACCGGGCATGGCATCAAGCGATGTGTCTGAGCAGATGGCCAGGTTGTACTGGGGTAAGCCAGAGGAGAACCCTACAGCAGGGCAAGCAGCGTCTTGCACATTAGACAGGCTGTAGACTGACGCGTGGGTCAGTCCCTCCGTGAAGCTGGTGTTGAAGTCGATCAAAACAATGCGACTGTCATTACCAATTAATTCTTTCAACTTGGCATTGTAAGCATCAGTCCACGCACGAATACTTGTTTGCAAGGCTTGTGCTACCGCGACGCCTTGAGCGGCCTTGACCAGCAGCGATGTTGTTTGGAAACGCGGCGTCAAGGTAATGTCGGGTATGTTGAGTATGGCCACATGTGTAGCCCCTTTTTCTAAAGTTTGTTTTTTTATTTGTTGGAAAAAATTGGAGGCCAGTGTTCGCATATACAAATTAGCTGCACTGCTGCCTGTGGCGTCTTGGGCCAATAAGTCGGTGATCGTGGCACTTTCAAGCTGCTGGGCTAAAAGAATTTGAAATGTTTCAGTGCCGCTCAGTTGCGCGTCAATCAGGGCCGCTATGTCATTGCCGCCACCTTCAATGAGTACCAAGTCTGTTTGCGCGTAGTTGCCTAGTGTGGCAATTTTTTGTGCCAACTGCGTGCTAATTGAGGGTGTATTGCTTGCACCCCCGTCGCGGGTGCTGTCAAAAATTTTGCTACCGCCAATGGCAAAGTTGGTACATCCCCTGGCACTGTTCACGCGAAACGAGGAGGACTCGTAAGTGTAAAAATTGCATTGATCGCCACCGGTGAATCCAAAGGAATTTGCCACGAGTTGAGGCCATATCAAATAAGTTTTCGCATCATTGCTATTTTGAATTGTGAATTTGTACCCAAAAGTACCTACATCTGACAAGCTGTCGCCCACCACATATATTTTGTCTATTTTTGCTAGAGGTCCTTGATCTGAACTATGACTGCCACTACAGCCGGCCATCAAAAGTATGCCCATACCGACAATGCAAAAGACGACACGAGACAGTTGAGACAAGGCCATATCCAAAATCCTAAAAATATAAAATTAATACTCATTTTATTTAAAAAATAGTACTTTAATTTTATATTTAAAGGGCTTGGGCTTCCTTGCTATTGCGGCATCAATTTACTGAAACGCCACTTCCGCAAAGCTACGCAACTTGCGGCTGTGCAGCTGGGCTGGCCCTTGCTGGCGCAGCAACTCGATGGCGCGCATGCCAATGCGCAGGTGCTGGTCCACACGCTCGCGGTAAAAGTGGTTGGCCATGCCCGGCAGTTTGATTTCGCCATGCAGCGGTTTGTCGCTCACGCAGAGCAGCGTGCCATAGGGCACACGGAACCTAAAACCGTTGGCGGCAATCGTGGCACTTTCCATGTCTAGCGCCACCGCGCGACTTTGGCTGAAGCGGCGTTGGGGCGTGTTGTCGGGCAACAGTTCCCAGTTGCGGTTGTCGGTGCTGGCCACCGTGCCCGTGCGCAATATGCGTTTGAGCTCGGCCCCGTGGCATTGCGTGATGTCTTTCACCGCCTGCTCTAACGCAACTTGAATTTCAGCCAGTGCAGGGATGGGCACCCACAGCGGCAGTTCTTCGTCCAACACATGGTCTTCGCGCACATAGCCATGGGCCAGCACGTAGTCGCCCAGCTGCTGCGTGTTGCGCAGGCCAGCGCAGTGGCCTAGCATCAGCCACGCATGCGGGCGCAGCACGGCAATGTGGTCGGTGATGTTTTTGGCGTTGGCTGGGCCCACGCCAATGTTGACCATGGTGATGCCCGTGTGGTCGGGACGCACCAGGTGATAGCCGGGCATTTGTGGCAGACGTGGTGGCACTTTGCCGAGTGCATCGTTGGCCTCTGTCGGCAGACCAACGCGGCGTGTCACCACATTGCCAGGCTCCACAAACGCGATGTACTCGCTGTTGGGGTCTTGCATGGCCTCAAGCCCTAAGCGCACAAACTCGTCGATGTAGAACTGGTAGTTGGTGAACAACACATAGTTCTGAAAATGCTCGGGGCTGGTGCCGCTGTAGTGGCGCAGGCGTTGCAGCGAATAGTCCATCCGTGCCGCTGTGAACAGTGACAAGGGTTGGGGCTCGTTGGGTTTTGCCTCAAACGTGCCATTGGCAATACCGTCGTCCATGGCGGTGAGGTCGGGCAGGTCAAACACCTCGCGCATCAGCTGGCGGCGCTCAGCGCTCATTTCGCCTTCCACATGGTCATGGTCGGCGAACGAGAAGTGCACGGGGATAGGCTGGTGGCTCACGCCCACCTCTAGCGTGCCGCCGTGGTTTTGCAGCAGTAAGCTGAACTGCTCGTGATAGTACGCGGCAAACAAATCGGGGCGCGTGAGCGTGGTTTCGTAGCGGCCAGGCTCGGCCACAAAGCCATAGCTCAGGTGGGCTGCGTTGCTTCCTGCTTGCAGCGCGCCTGTTTTGGTGTGGATGCGCACAAACGGGTAGAACGCGCGTACGCGCTGTTCAAAGTGTGTTCCTGCCACAAACTCACGCATGGCTTGGCGCAAGTGGTCAAGGCTCGTTTGATACAGCGCTTGCACTTGGGCAAGGGCGCTGTCGGCGTCGGTGGGACGGGGGGGGGCGGTGAAAGGGGGGCGAATGCTCATCCCCCGATATTACCGACTACA